>JBBDXJ010000145.1:0-32097 GCA_040902445.1 Cyclobacteriaceae bacterium
GGCAGGGTAGCGGGAGTGCGTGTATCATCAAGTGACGGACAGCCCGGGGGTGAAGTAAACATCGTGATCAGGGGAGCTGGTTCATTAACGCAAAGCACTTCTCCTTTATATGTAATCGATGGATTTCCGGTGGAAGATCTCAATCCTGCCACGCTCAATCCGGAGGACATAGAATCCATGACCATCCTGAAGGACGCGTCTTCCACAGCGGTATACGGTTCGAGGGCAGCCAACGGTGTGATCCTGATCCAGACCAAAAGAGGAAAGGTGGGCGCGCCGGTGGTCACAATAAGCAGCTCGTATGGAATGCAAAAAAATCCCAGGAAAATGGAGTTGATGGATGCCTACGAATTTGTAAAGTACCAAAGTGAACTCAACCCCATTGTTCCAGGGCTAACAGGTGTGACCGGGAATACTGCGGGTTATTTTGCCAACGAGATGACGCTTGAAGATTACAGGAATGTCGAAAGCATAGACTGGCAGGATGAGGTGATAAGCACAGGGGTTGTGCAGATCCACAACCTTTCCATAAGAGGGGGAACGGAACAAACCAAATATGCCATATCCGGATCCCTGTATGATCAAGACGGTGTCATTATCAATACTGGGCTTACCCGGTATAATGGCAGGTTAACCCTGGATCAAAAGATCAGCAATAAGTTCAAGACAGGTATTACTGCAAACTACAGTGGCAGTTCATCGTTTGGACAAGTCCTCAACGAAGGCGCAGGTAATTCAAGCCCTTCGAGTTATGTACTCTTCAGAACGTGGGCTTATCGCCCGCTCACGGCGGATGGAACCGATCTTCGCGAGGAATTGGTGGACGAAGACGCCATTTACAGTTCTGATTTCCGCGTGAATCCATTTATCGACCTGGAAAATCAACATCAGTATAACGTCAACCGTCTTGTTGAGGCAAACAGTTATGTGAGTTATGATATTACGAATGACCTGGTGCTTAAAGTGACAGGAGGTATCCGACATTCGAACACCCGTTGGGACCGGTTTTATAATTCGAAAACATCGCAGGGGAGTCCGTTCAACCCCAGCAATACAAATGGTGTGAATGGTATGGTGAGGTATTTTGACAACAACAGCTTCTCCAATGAAAATACGCTTAACTATACAAAAACGTTCAACGATGCCCATACCATTACGGCGTTGGGGCTTTTTGCAATCAACAGTTATAAGTCCACGATAAATGGATTTTCAGGCAGGCTACTGCCCAACGAGAATCTCGGAATGGATGGACTGGAGGAAGGGCTGGCTTATAATCCTGTTGCTTCGTCCAGTGTGAACACTATGGTTTCTTATGCGGGAAGGCTGGACTATAATTATCGGTCAAAGTATATTTTAACAGGAACTTTCAGAGCGGATGGGTCCTCCAAGTTCGTTGACCACTGGGGCTATTTTCCGGGAGGCGCCATTGCCTGGAATATGGACAGGGAACAATTTTTTAACAGGGCGCTTCCCTTTATTTCTACTTCGAAACTGAGGGCCAGTTATGGTTCCATCGGAAACAACCGGGTGGGTGATTTTGATACCTATCCGCGTTTGGTACAAAGCCTGCACGGTTACTCTTTTAACAATCAAACTCCTATCGGCGCTGTTTATGTTTCAGCAGTTGGAAACCCTTCATTGCGATGGGAAAAAGTAACGACCATGGATTTGGGTTATGAGTTTGGTATGTTGAATGACAGGATCAGTATGGAAATTGACCTCTATAGCAAGGTAACAGAAGATCTGTTGTTGAATGCTGCGCTGCCACCCACTACAGGATTTAGCTCAGCCGTGAAAAATATTGGCAAGCTGAGAAACAAAGGTATCGAACTTACCTTGAACACAGTCAATGTCGTTTCTGCTTCTTCGGACGGGCTGCAATGGAGTAGTCATTTCAATATCAGCTTCAACAAAAATGAGATCATGGAGCTGACGAGGGGCCAACAAAGTTTACAGTCCCTTGCGACCTTTGAGTCACAGTTTAATTCACCTCTATACATGTCGGAAATCGGAAAATCTGCGGGTATGATGATCGGTTATATATGGGAGGGCAATTACCAGTATGAAGACTTTGATAACCCTGCGCCGGGTGTTTACCTCCTTAAAAACTCGGTTACAACCAATGGAGCGCTGAGAAATACGATACAACCCGGGGATATAAAGTACAGGGACCTTAATGGAGACGGGATCGTCAATGTAAACGACAAGACGATTATCGGCCGTGGACAACCCATTCATATAGGAGGGTTTGCCAATAACCTGGCGTATAAAGGTTTTAACCTGCACATCTTTTTCCAATGGTCTTATGGAAATGATATTTATAATGCCAACCGGCTTTCCCTTGAAGGAAACAGTAACGGGCGCCCTAACATGAATCAGTTTGCAAGTTATGCCAACCGGTGGTCGCCTGAGAATCAAACCAATGAAAACTACCGCACGCGCGGCCAAGGGCCCATCGGTGTGCATTCTTCAAAAGTGGTGGAAGACGGATCTTTCCTCAGGTTGAAAACAGTTGCATTAAGTTATACGGTTCCTGCCAAGATCCGGTTTATTAACAGTTTAAGTTTTAACGTTTCGTCGCAAAACTTGTATACATGGCACTCTTATTCAGGAATGGATCCCGAGGTATCGACGCGAAATCCCGTTCTTACGCCGGGTTTTGATTTTTCTTCTTACCCGCAAGCCAGGACACTTGTTTTTGGTATCAAAGCGGAGTTCTAAAACATTAAATTCAAAAGACATGAAAATAAAATATTTTATGCTCGCCTTACTCTTCTTTTGCGGCGCCAGTTCATGTAACGACTTCCTGGAAACAGAGCCTACCGATTTTCTCGCTCCCTCCAACTATTATGAAACGGAGGAACAATTAAATTTTGCACGCGGAAGTGTTTACGATATTCTTGGGGCCGGTCAGCTATTTGGTTCCTGGGCACAATATCTTTTAGCCTGGGAAGGCGATATCGGTTATATGAACAGGTCGACGCTTACCACAGGCCCCTGGAATTATAATTTTTCTTCGGCTGATCCATACAATGCTGGCTACTGGTCAAATCTTTTTAACGGTATTAACCGGGCCAACGTTGTGCTGGCAAACGTCGATAAGAATCCTGAAGTGGATCAGGAATTCAGGGACCAGATCCGTGGGGAAGTATTGTTTCTTCGCGGTTATTTTTATTTCCAACTGGTACAATACTTTGGTGAGGTGCCTGTATTTACCGAACCTACTTCTTCGGTGGAGGAGGTAGATGTGCCCAAGGCTACCATCCGCGAGGTCTATGATCAGATCATTAGCGATATGACTGCGGCCGAGGCACTGGTGCCTGACATTACAACCTTTGGCTTCGGAGGTCAGATAAGCAAATCTGCTGTTCGCGGTCTTCTTGCACGGGTGAACCTGCATATGGCCGGGGAGCCGCTGAAAGATCCCAACGGTTATGCTGAAGCCAGCAAATGGGCCAAGATGGTGATCGACGCTGCAGTCCATGCGCTAAATCCAAGTTACCCCGAGATCTTCATGAATCTGGCGGGAGACAAATACGATATCAAGGAAAGTATTTGGGAAGCAGAATTCAGTGGCAACCGGACTGACCAATATATTGAAACGACTAACCACGGATGGATAAACGGCCCGGCATCGCTGGCAACATCCGCTACGGGAAGGGCGGACTCTTATATGAGTATTACGGCCAGATTTTACAACAGTTTTGAGCCGGGCGATTCGCGAAAATGGTTTAGCATTGCACATTTCGGATATACCAACACCAACATCAATGGCAGTAAGACCCTTACCGCTACACCTACCACAGAACTGGCAAAATATGCGATGAGACCGGCCAAGTGGAGGAGGGAATACGAAACCCTGCTGCCCAAGTCGGCCACCACGACACCTCAAAACGTTCCCATCCTGCGGTATACCGATGTCGTGTTGATGTATGCAGAAGCGCAAAATGAAATAAACAACGGCCCCACTGCAGAAGTTATAACGCTGGTCAATCAGGTTAGAGAAAGGGCGTGGTCGAAGGGAATAAAGAATATCATGGTAACCAATGGTGGTTCAGGTTATACTTCCGCGCCAACGATAACTTTCTCCGGTGGAGGAGGCAGTGGTGCGGCCGCAACGGCTACCATAGCGGGTGGTGTGATCACCGGGATTACCCTTGACCGTGACGCTGCGGGAATCACGTATTATCAGGAAGGCGCTTACACCTCGGATCCTACGATTACCATCACTGATGGCGGCGGAACGGGTGCAACTGCAAGCGCTACAATCTATCAACCCAGTGATGCGCACATCACTCCATTGCAATCATCTTCTAAAGAAAATTTCCTCGCGTTTCTTCAGGAGGAAAGAATGCGCGAATTTAATTTCGAAGGTCTGCGCAAAGGTGACTTGTTGCGCTGGGGAATATTCCTCGACGTGATGGCGGATATGGGAAATACAGCACAACTGGATGCCCCTGGCGCTTTTTACGTCAGGTATTATTCTAATGTAGAGCCCAAACACCTGTTGTTGCCTATCCCTACAGCTGAGACAACGGTAAATGAGGCAATGATTCAAAACGCGGGATGGGATTAATCACTTCTAAAAAACAGAACTTATGAAATTCAAATATTATTTCGTGTTATGGGGTGCGTTGTTGCTGGCTTCCTGCGAAACGGAAATCGAAACTCCGGATTTCCAGGTAAGCACAGAATCAAGCACGTACCAGGCAGGGCAACCAGTCAGGTTTATTCTTGACGGACATGCCGATATGATCTCGTTTTATTCGGGAGAGCCGACCAAAGAATATTCCTACAGGCAGGGAAGAGTTATCGAGATCACAGATGAAGGTGGTACCCTTGTCTTTACCAGCGCGGTTACCGGTGGTACACAGGCAGGTCAACTCACCTTCCTGGCGTCTACAAACTTTGATGGGAACTACGATAACCTCGCCAGTGTTCAGGCAGCGGATTGGGTCGACATCACTGACCGGTTTACTTTTGGAACTTCCGCGACTTTCCTGACTTCAACAACCCAGGATATTTCAGATCTGCTGGTGCCGGGAGGTCCTATTTATTTTGCGTACAGGTATGTAACAAAACCGCAGGTAGCGAATGGACTCGCACGCACCTGGATGATCCAGGGTTTTCTGCTGAAAAGTAAGACCCTCTTCAATGGGGCAGAATTGACAATCGCCGACCAGGCCAATGCGGGGTTCAGGATAGTGGACCAGGACCCGGAAAACGCTCCTTCGCGTTCTTCGATCACTACGTCAAGAGTTTCTTTATTGGGAAACATTTATAAAGATCCGGCTGACCCGATCTACGATCCTGAAAATCCGATCTATGATCCTGAAAACCCGATCTATGATCCTGAAAGCCCTCTCTACCAGCCAGCTACAGTACGACCTGATTTTGTTCCTTATGATCCGAACAGCCCTTATAATGATCCACAGACGGAGAACTGGGCTGTTAGCAAACCGATCTATTTCAATAAGGTTGATCTCGGACCAGACTGGTCAACGGCGCTGAAAGGAATTGCCAATTCCAGGTTGGAGGAATACGCTTATGTCTACACGAAGCCAGGCACTTATACCGCCCACTTCGTTGCCATCAATGCTTCAATAGAGGGAAGGAAAGAAGTCGTTAAGGAAATCACTATTACGATTACTCCTTAATTATTTTATTGAGAACGTTCATGAAAACTAGCAATGAGTAATATATAGTATATAATATAGACCAATCGTTACATGGAGCGAAATGAATTTGCAAGGAGGCGGTTTATCGCGGCAGCTACCACCAGTGGTTTGGCTGCAATGGGGCTAAGCGCCCTTCCCGCCTTTGGAGATTCCGCGTATGTTTCACACAATGCGGGATCTCCCAACTCCATGGCTGCACGCCACAGATCGGGGCTCGACGAATTGCCGAGCTGGGTGGAAATCCAAAACAGCATATACGGCGCCAAACCTGATCATGAGGGATCAACCGGTGGTGGAGCGCGTTATTCACAAACCATCACAAAAGGTGATTATACCATTGAAAACGTCGATGCGTTACTGGACGCGTTGTCGCAGGCCAAATCAGGCCAGGTGATCTTTATCCCTGCTGAAACCGAGATTGATCTTACCACGCGCATTTACATTGAAGAACTTGTGCTTGAAATCCCGGAAGGGGTTACGCTGGCAGGAGATCGCGGCGACAATGGTTCGAAGGGCGCGCTTCTCGTCAGTGATGCACTCAAGACACCTGGTATGATCCGCGTCAACGGGCCAAACGTCCGTATTACAGGACTCCGTATCCAGGGACCAAATGGCAAACGTTACATGGAGCATCATAAACGGTCCTTCGGAGAGGGTGGAAAGAAGCATGAGTATTATTATAAATTTCCTGTCTCAAGGGGAATCATTACTGAATTCGATCACATGGAAGTAGACAACTGTGAGGTGATGGCGTTTTCGCACAGTGCAATTTCCCTGAGGAAGGGGAGCGGCCATCATATCCATCATAATTTTATTCACAAGTGCCAGTACAATGGCCTGGGATATGGAGTTGGTCATGCTGAGGCAACTTCTCTCATCGAACACAATTTATTTGATGAGAATCGCCATTCAATTGCGGGCACCGGTGTTTCCGGTTGTGGCTACGTTGCGCGGCACAACATTGAGCTGGGTATTTCGCTGAGCCATTGTTTTGATATGCACGGAGGTCGCGATAGGAAGGACAATACAGAAATTGCGGGAACGGCCATCGAGATATACAACAATACGTTTCACGTCCCCGTCCCCGAACGCGCTGTGGTGATCAGGGGTGTTCCCGAAGAGCGGTGCGAAATACACCATAACTGGATTCTGGAACATCAGGACGTTGATATGGCAGTGGACGGATTATCCGAAAAAACAAGAGCTTTCAACAATGCTTATGGTAAAGATCCGGTGACGATAAAGTAGCCGGATCTTAAACCAGGATACATCTAAGAATTAAAACGCCGAGAAATAATAAATGCAGATGGCAGGTCATTGGATAATAAACTCATTTGTTATACACTGAATAAATTACTAACGAGCAAGCCATGAAGAAATCATGCATCCCATATCCGCTCGCCTATCCCCGACGGAAACATTCCGCGCAACTAAATCGGGAGAAAAATTTCTTCGCGGCACGCCTCGACACGACTGACGATTCACGACTGACGAGAGTTTCACACAGTCACCACAACCTGGCGAAAAATTCATGAGCCGCACGCCCACACTCACGATTCACGACTCACGATCCACGAGAGTTTCATGCAGACATCAAGATCGGGAGAAAAATTCCTGCGCCGCACGCCATTTATTCCTGCATGGCACTTCTTTTTTCGTGGGCCTGATTTTCTCAATTTCCCTGTCTTCGCAGGATTTGGGAAAGGGTTTCTCCGACCATGGTGTGGCGTCGCCTATCAGCAATCACCGGGGTACGGTGGCAACGACAGATGGAGACGGAAGAAACGTGGTATTGGTTTGGCTATTTGACTATCGGGGTGGCTATGCGTTATTGATGATCGACGCAGAGACCGGCAAAAGCGAAGAGTTTCCCCTGCCTTTTGCTCCGGGAAGAGATACTCCTTATTCCTCTATATTATCCAGCGAGAATAAATTTTATACATTGTTCAATGGAAATTTTGTGGAGTTCGATCCCGTCAGGCGAGCTTTCACGTTCCACCATACAACAATGCCTAAAATGGCAATGGGAATGACCGAGGATGACAACGGCATTATCTGGGCGGTTACCTATCCCAACAGTGGTGTCGTTTCTTATAACCCTTACACCAGTGAGATAAAAGATTATGGATACGTATATCGGCAGAATTGGCTTCAGTACCAAAGGTTTGTGGCCGCCGATGATTCCGGATGGATCTATTTTGCTGTGGGAAATACAGCCAGTCAGATAATTGCTTTCGATCCTGTTTCGGGCCAGGGGAAGCCTGTTTTACAAGAGCCTTCGCGCAAAAGGGGAATGGCCTATGTTTATCGGAATATGAATGGTAAAGTTTATGGCCAGGCCCTTCAGGATCCAAAAGAAGATTGGTATGAACTACACCGGGGAAATGCGCTAAAGGTTTCAGGGCATGACCCCAGACCGAAAGAAATTATAACGGGTAGCCAGTCTTTGTTTCATGTCCGTTTCCCGGATGGAAAAATAATTCAGTCCTGTGACCTGGTCGAACGAAAATTAGTTGTCGCAGATTCCAAAACAGGCAACACCAGGGACGTAAGATTTGAATATACCAGTGAAGGGGCGTGGGTAATGGGAGTCGCTGCTGCCCCGGATGGTACCATCAGCGGAGGCACGGCATTTCCGATGCGGTATTTCGGATACGATCCCAGGACAAACACCTGGGTGAATCGACCCGCCTACGGTCAATTTAATACAGTAGCGCGTCAGGGAAAGCATTTTTTCTTTGGCGTTTATCCCCATGGAATTTTATTGGAATGGGACCCTTTTAAACCCTGGATCACCACTGAAAAAAATAAACCCGGTACAAATCCGCTTTATCTTACAGATGTCTCTCCGGTAATCAACCGGCCGCACAGGCTCGTGGCCCATCCCGATAAGAAAACAATTATCATGAGTGGCACTCCTGAATATGGTTATACAGGGGGTGGATTACTTATCTGGGACCGCGAAAAAAATACCCAGACCGTGCTTAAGGATACTGATATCATTCCCAATCAATCGACCATGAGCCTCGCGGTTTTGCCCAAAAGGAAATTGTTGGGCGGCACCACAACATCTCCCGGAACCGGAGGCGAGAAAAAGGCTGAGGAAGCGGAGGTTTATATCATAGACATGATGTCGAAGCGAGTGGAGTGGCGTTCCGTATTATTCCCAGGAGTGCAGGAATACAGTGATATGTGCACAGGATCCGGTGGATTGGTATATGGTATTGCAGATAAAAAGAAGTTTTTTGTTTTTGATCCTGAAAAGAAAAAGGTAGTTCACGAGTACGATGTTGGAGAGCTCTTTGGGCCAACCACAGCAGAACAATCTCCGAGGATTTTTGTTTTCGGTCCTGAAAAGGAAATTTATCTTTTGTTTGTCAAAGGAATTGTGAAGTTAGATCCTGTTTCTTTCAGGTTGGAAATGATTGCTGAATCACCTGTCCCGATCCAGGCCGGCGGTGATTATTTCGAGGGACATATTTATTTTGTCAACGGTTCTCATCTTTACAGCTATAAACTGAACGACTAAATGCAATGGCTTCTGGTCACGGAATCAATTTGATGCAATCCCACCCGATGATTATATTCTCGGAAAACATGCGCGTAGTCAGTCCTGGGGGCCACCGTTTGTCAATTAGCCGGAATACGGCTGAAAAGTTTTTATATAGTGTTATTCTTACTACTTTCGGTTACGTACCCGAAAGTTTTTGTTTACAAACCGGGAAATTCTTTTTTCATTGTCATACACCGTTGATCTTATGTCAGGAATAAGTCGGAGAAAGTTTATTTCAAATGTGGTAAGTTCAGGAACCGCGATGATGGCGGCGGTTCATCTTTTATCCTGCTCCGGCAAGGAAGACCCGGACACGGAAAAGCCCCCGGGTTCGTCCTTTAATATCATGCGTGAAGTGATGAAATACCGCAAGATCGATTCCCATGCGCATGTGTATATTACTCCTGACAGTCCGGCAACGCAGATTGATTTTGCAGACAGGCTTGGAATTGATAAGCTGGTTATCTCAAGGCCCATGGAGCCTGGCAGCGAAGGAAGGCCGGAGGAATTTATCAAATGCAACGACCTTGTGCTTGCCGCAATGAAAAAATATCCGGACAGATTTATAGGTCAACTCACCTTAAACCCCAGGTATCTGAAAGAATCACTTGAAGAAATAAAACGCTGTATGGATCAGGGCATGGCCGGTCTAAAGGTCTACAATCATGTAAAAATCAGCGACCCTTTGTTCTATCCGATCGTGGAAAAATTCATTGACCTCAAAATGATAATCCTCATGCATGCGGGCATAGGAAAATCGCGGATAACCTATGATGCCACTGAGCCGCCCAATGTATCCATACCGGAGGATTTTGTTGACGTAGCGAAAAGGTATCCGGAAGCCATGTTTCAATTCGCCCACTTGGCAGGAGGAGTTGACTGGGAAGATGCATGCAAAGCGTTAAAGGATTCTTCGAATGTTTTTGTCGATATGTCCGGCAGCAACAATGATGGAAGCATCATGGATTGTGCCATGAAATACATTGGTGAAGACAGGTTGTTATTTGGATGTGACAATAGTTTTTATCAGCCCATTGGCCAAATGCTCGCGGCGAATCTGAGTGAATCACAACGGAAAAAGATATTTTTTGAAAATTATAATAACATTTTAAGAAAGGCGGGTAGAAATGTTGATTGACGTTAACGCATATATTGGCCATTGGCCTTTCAGACAACGCAAATACAATACTTGCGAGACATTGATTCGCCGAATGGACCGTTTCGGAGTGGATCTTTCGTTGGTGAGCAACCTCAATGGAATTTTTTATAAAAATACTCAATCTGCGAACGAAGAACTGAATGCGCAGATAAAATCTGACAGCAACTTTGGTGACCGGATCATTCCGTTTGCAGTGATCAATCCGATATATGGCGGATGGAAGAATGATTTTAAAGTATGTACGACTGAAATGGGTATGAAAGGAATCAGGATCTATCCAAAATACCATGGGTATGCGTTGACGGATCCCGCATGCATTGAACTTGTCGAAAGTGCGCGGGATCGCAGCCTGCCTGTGACTATTTCGCTGCGTATGGTTGACAGCAGGCCCAGTTCATGGATGGATCTGGGAAGGGAAACCGAGTGGGCGTTGAAGGACGTGCTTCCGATTATCAGGAAAGTGCCCGATGCGAAATATTTGCTTTTGAATATTGCGAACAGCACCCTGCTGAATGATGAAGACACAGCGCTTTTCAAAAAGACGGACCTGATAATGGATACTTCGGGAAGGGCACTCACAAACCTGGGTGAACTGCTTCAGACATTCGGAAAAGAGAAATTTGCTTTTGGAACGCACTCACCTATACTTGACGAGCTCACGGGATTATTGCGCATTGAATCTCTAAGACAGAACGAAGCCGATGAAGCGACAAAAGAATTATTAAGATCGGGAAACGCAAAACGAATTTTAGCGATATAGATTAAGACCTAAATATCATGAACATGTGGAAAAAAGATTTTACCAGACGTGAATTCATAAAAAAGAATTCACTGGCAGGAGCTGGCGTTGCCCTCACGATGGGTATGTCTTCTCCTGCAATGTTTGCCAGCCATTTCAGTGATACAATCAACCCTGCAATACTGGGTGGACAGCCACTGCGCACAACAAAATGGCCGCAATGGCCTATGTGGATTCCGGAAACAGACGAGAAACGTGTTCTTGAAGTTTTACGAAGTGGAGTCTGGTCACGTGCCGGCGTGGTAACTGAATTTGAAGAAAAATGGGCGGAGACCATGGGCGCCAAAAGATGTGTAACGGTTGTCAATGGCACGAATGCGTTAATTTGTGCTATTGCTAACCTGGATATAGGCGCGGGAGACGAAGTCATTGTTCCTCCGTATACTTTTATTGCCAGCATCCAGGCCGTGTTGATGAATGGAGCTATGCCCATTTTTGTTGATACCGATCCGGAAACTTTTCAGATCGATGTTAACAAAATCGAAGCAAAGATCACTCCGCGTACCCGCGCCATAATGCCCGTGCATATCGCCGGCTTGCCCGCCGACATGGAGCGAATCATGCAAATCGCAAAGAAACATAACTTACTGGTGATTGAAGATGCGTGTCAGGCATGGATGGCGGAAATCAACAACAAAAAAGTGGGAACGTTTGGCAATGCCGGATGCTATAGCTTTCAAAATTCCAAAAACATACCGATGGGTGAGGGCGGGGCTATTGTAAGCGACGACGATTCGTTTATTGACAGGTGTTTTTCATATCAGAACTTTGGTAATCCTTACGGAACCGTTGTAGGAGAAGTCGGAGCAGGCACACTTCGGTTGGGAACAAAACTGCGATTGACTGAATATCAGGCCGCCATCGGGCTTGCACAGTTGCAGCGGTTAGAAGGGCAGACCGTTATACGCAGTGAGAATGCGGAGTATTTGAGCGCCCAGCTCAAGAAGGTCCCTGGCATCTTACCGTATAAACTTTATAACAATGTAACGAGAGCGGCCTTTCATCTCTATCCATTCCGCTATAAAAAAGCGGAATTCAAAGATTTGCCGAGGGCGGAGTTTCTGAGGGCGCTTGCTGCGGAAGGAATTCCGTGTTCAAGTGGCTATACAACCTTAAATAAGATGCCATTCCTCGGACACGCTTTTCAGACGAAAAATTTCCGGAAAATGTATTCCAAGGAAATGCTGGACAGCAAAAAATACTACGCACAAAATCAGTGTCCGGAGAACGACCGTCTTTGCAACGAGGAGGCGGTGTGGTTTACGCAAAACATGCTGCTCGCTGAGAAATCAGATATGCAGGATATTGCCAACGCCATAAAGAAAATTCAGGACAACGCAGAAAAGATCAAACAACACGCTGTGAAATGAGCAAAATGGTTGTACTTTTTTCTTTCTCTTTTGCGTTGTGTTTTTCTGATCTGAAAGCCGCGGGTGATCAGCAGCGACCCGCGAAAGGATGGAGCGGCGGTGTTGCCAGGGTGATCATTACACCTGATCAACCGATGTGGATGGCTGGATTCGCCGCGCGTGATCGTGTCTCCGAAGGTAAACTTCATGATTTGTGGGCCAAGGCTTTAGCTTTGGAAGACGCTGATGGCCAGAAGGCGGTACTTGTCACGACCGATCTGCTGGGTATGCCTAAGGAATTGTCTGATCGTATCCGCGACCGCCTTCAGGCATCTATGAATTTACCGCGCGCACAAATCATTCTGAACAGTTCTCACACGCACTCTGGTCCGGTATTGCGAAACAGTTTGGTGGACATCTATGGGCTTGATGAAGATCAGCAGAAAAAAATCGCGCAGTATTCTGACCGGTTAGTGAATCAGATTGTGTCGCTCGTCAGTTCGGCTCTGAAATCTATGGTCCCTGTTAAGGTCTATACAGGAAATGGCGTAACCAGGTTCCAGGTGAACAGGCGAAATAACAATGCCACGACCTTGCTCCAGCAAACGGAGGTAAAAGGTCCTGGTGATTCTGCTGTCCCGGTAATAAAAGTAGTGAACGATGCGGGTGATTTGATGGCGTTGGCATTTGGATATGCCTGTCACAATACTACTTTGTCAGGTTACGAATGGTCTGGAGACTATGCCGGGTTTGCACAGTTGGAATTAGAAAAGGTCTATGAAGGCACAACTGCCATGTTTTTTGCGGGGGCGGGTGCTGATCAGAATCCGCTGCCACGGAATACCGTAGCGCTGGCACAACAATATGGAAAAACTCTCGCAGCCGCCGTAGAAAGTGTGGTCTCGGACGAAATGCGAATGCTCCCCGCTAAGTTAACTACTGTGTATGCAGAAGTTGCCTTGCCGATAAGCGCTCCACCTTCGAAAGAAGAACTGTCAAATATGCTGGAAAAAACCACAGGTTATCAAAAACGTTGGGTCACCCGTATGCTTAAACAAATCGAGCGCGGCGAATCCTTCATTACATCCTATCCCTACCCAGTACAAGTTTGGAAATTGGGGGATCAAACCATGATAAGTTTAGGCGGCGAATTGGTGGTGGGTTATGCTAATCAACTTAAGCAAATCTTTGGTCAGGACATTTTTGTTCTGGGTTACTCCAACGATGTGATGGCTTATATTCCCACTACAGCCATTCTAAGAGAGGGCGGTTATGAAGGCGCCACTTCACAAATGGTATATGGAATGCCAGGAACCTGGACACCCAATATCCAAACAATTATTATTGAGAAAGTGGTTCAACTAGCTGAACAAGCTGGTGTAAGGAAATCTGAAAAGAAAATATTTGAAATTAATTGATATGGGTGATCCTCAGTACAATTTTGAAATGCAAAATACCGGTATGTCGCGCGCGTTGTGCGCAAAGCATTATTATTCCGGCTTTGATCTGGCGCATGATACCTATAACGCAATATCCGCTGCGAGCGATGGTAAAATATATTATATCCTCTCATCGGAGTCCATTGACAAGGGCGGACAGATGTATGCCTATGACCCACAAACTGATAAGGTCCGATTTGTGGCTGATTTAACGGAGATCTGTGGAGAAAAAGGACGGAAGGCTATCCCGCAAGGGAAAAGTCATGTCAATTTTTATGAACGCGATGGCAAATTGTATTTCGCTACCCATGTAGGTGTCTATGAAATGATCGATGGTATGGAACGGTTACAGGAAAATATGCCCGCAGGATACAAGCCCTATCCCGGTGGACATTTCATATCGTATGACCTTCGCACGGGTGAATTTAAAGATCTTGCGCTTGCCCCTGATGGCGAAGGTATTCTAACCATGACGATGGATGATGAAAGAGGAGACATTTACGCTATTACCTGGCCAAAAGGAAATTTTCTCCATTATGATGTAAAAAAAAATAAAATAAAAAACCTCGGACTGATTTCTTCGATGGGAGAAGCGGGTGTACCGGGAGAGGATTATCGCGTCCTTTGCCGCTCGATGTTCATTGATCCGCAAGACGGAGCAGTGTATTTCTCCACTGCCGAGGGAGATATTTTTTCGTATAGTCGTGATTCGGGATCAATTCAAAAACTTCAGGATGTCAACCTAAGGCTGGACTACTTTGGTCAGTATGATACCCGCGGACCCGGGACGATGGGATATAACTGGCGAAAGATTTTTTGGTATGCGCCGGAAAGCGTTGCCTATGGTGTACACGGAAATTCAGGTTATTTATTTCGTTTCGATCCGCGCAGGCGGAACATAGAATTGGTCGAAAGAATTACGTCCGAGCCATCGCGGAAAAGCGGTATGTTTGACCAATTCAGCTATGGGTACCTGGGAATTCAGCTGGATAACGAAGGGCACACGATCTATTATCTCAGCGGTGGGCCTATCTACATCAATGGCCAGCGCGTAACAGGCAAAGAGCATATCGCCAAGGGCGGTGCCAAAGGCCTTGAAAATTTACACCTTGTGACCTATCAAATTCCGAAAGGCAAATACATTGATCATGGGCCGATCTTCTATGAAGATGGATCCAGGCCAACCTATGTTAATTCAATTGCCATCGGCCTTGACGGCCAGGTATACACCCTCGCCCGATATGAACGCAATGGAAAAACAATACAAGATCTGGTAAGAATTCCGAAGCCATTTACCAACCCGATATGAAAAAAAACCTCTCACGCAATGGCATATCAAAAATCTTCTTTATTCCCGGAGGGGAATTTATTTTAGAATCCGGATATGCCAGCGCTGCATTATTAGTGGCAAGCTTAACAGGGAGTAGCTGTGAACAGAAAAAAGCCGTTGAGGAAAAAAACCATATGCCGCTACGAACGTTGATCCATGAAACGATTTGTCTGGCGTGAGTGAGACTGACATCGATTTACGCCAGAAGTTGGGTTATGTTAAAGAATCGCCCATTGCAGATAACCAATGTAACAACTGCAATCTGTTTCTTCCTCCGGCTGACGGTGCGGAATGCGGTCGATGCATGTTGTTCAAAGGACCCGTTTACGCCGCGGGATATTGCGCGTATTGGGCGCCAAAGTATAAGGTGGTTTGATGATTGGATTTTTGAAATTAGATCAGGTCGACATTATGTGATAGATGGTTTGGTTAATTCAAAATAAAATGTCACATTAGAATTAACCGGAAATATCCTTCGAGACGGAGGATATCCGATGTAAGCAAACGTTTAAATCCTCCGGTATTGAAGCTTAGCTTTGGATTCCTTTGGTCAAACGGCCGTGAAATCCGTAATATGCTGTCCAAAGAATGAGTGTGTGATTTTCTATTCTGTCAAATAGAAATGACCCTGAACCCGGGCCTTGATCAGATGGCAGCTTGAGTAACCTTATCCTGGCCGGCATTTTTGAACGCGTTAGTTCCGGAAAGTTTTAATGAAGTCTAGTGAACTCGTTATTGAGTTTGAATTTGTTCGGGACCAGTTCCCAAGGGAGCTCCGCCCGTTTTATTAATAAATTATCCGTACACGTTTATTAACCATTATTTTTTATGGAAAAGAATTTACTAAAATGCCTGGGTTTCATGCGTTTTTGGTTCCGCATTTTACCCGCGAAGACCGTTGTGTTCCTGTTCTTTTTCTTCCATGCAGCTTCGATGCAGGCTGACAATGGCAAGGCCGGGGTAATTATGCATGTAAGTTTACAACAGAATCAGACCGTTCGGGGTGTTGTAAAATCTGAAACCGGAACTCCCATTCCCGGTGTGAACGTCATTCAGAAAGGGACGACCAATGGTACGGCCACGGATGGTGATGGTAACTACGCATTGATCATACCTGATGGCGACGCGGTTCTTGTTTTTTCCTTTATCGGATATATTAGCCAGGAAGTGCCCATCGATGGAAGGTCTGTGATTGATGTTGCCTTGCTGGAAGATGTTCAGAGACTGGAAGAGATAGTGGTGGTCGGATACGGCGAGCAGAAAAAAGTAAATCTTACTGGTTCAGTATCAGCTATTTCCAATGAGGAATTAACCGTAGTTCCGGTGGCAAATACCACAACAGCCCTGGCGGGGAAACTTCCCGGTCTGATTGCAATACAGAGGAGTGGAGAACCCGGGTTGGATGACGCGAGTCTTTCCATCCGTGGATTTGGAACCGCATTGGTTGTAGTAGATGGCATTGTAGGAAGGGATTTTGCACGCATTAATCCCAATGAAATTGAGAGCATCACCATATTAAAGGACGCAGCTTCTTCAGCTGTTTACGGTGTAAGTGGCGGAAACGGAGTTATTCTTGTTACGACAAAAAAGGGGAACATTGGTAAGCCAGAGTTTGGGTATACGATGAACTATGGCGTGCAGACCGTGACAAAATATCCGAGGTTTGTCAATTCTGAAGAGTATGCCATATTGAAAAACGAAGCGTCCACCAATCTTGGCGGAGGATTGATTTACACCGAAGACGATATTCAAAAGTTTCGGGAAGGTACTGACCCGAACTATCCCGATTTTGATTACTATGACTACTTTGTGAAGGACTATGTTCCTCAAATGCAACAGAATATTACCGTGAGGGGAGGGAGCGATAAGATCCAGTATTTTTTCTTATTAGGAGAATCAAAGCAGGCCTCGATGTGGGAAGGGGAAAACCAGGATTATGCGTTGTATAATTTCCGTTCTAACGTAGATGCAAAAATTAATGATAACCTTGATATCTCAATTGTTTTTGGAGCGAGAACTGAAAATCGCAATAATTTAATTCAGAATTCTTATTTAATGGCTTCATGGATGCAATATTCATGGCCGATCTTCAATCCAAAAACTCCGGATGGAAAAATAGCATCTACCAACTATGGCTTAACAGCCTATTTGGATAGAGATTTATCGGGGTATATCAAGGATAAAAGGCACATTCTCCAGGGGAATTTGACCATTAACTATAAAATACCTTTCGTACCGGGATTGAGCGCGAGGGTTACCGCTGCCCAGGATTTATCTTTTCGGGAAGAAAAGCAATGGCTGAAAAAATATTTGACACACACCTGGGATGAAACCACGCAGACATCCACTGTAGTGGGTTCAAGGGGGATTAATAGTTTACAGTTACAAGACTGGAAAGAAACCTCTATTCGTATTCAGGCATCTTTGAATTTTAACCGTACTTTTTCTGATAGGCACAACATCAATGCGCTTTTATTGTATGAAGAATTCGAAGGAGAGGGCACTAATTTCTGGGCAAGGCGGGTTGATTATGTTGTACCCATAGACCAGATTTTTTCCGGACCCGACGCAAATAAAAATAACAATGGAAGTGCTTTTGACAATGGAAGACAAAGTTTGGTTGGTCGTCTCAATTATGATTTTTCAGGTAAGTACTTGTTTGAATATAGTTTCCGGTATGATGGTTCAGCCAGGTTCCCGGTGGATAAGCGATGGGGATTTTTCTCCGGGTTTTCCGGTGGATGGAGGATTTCTGAAGAAAACTTCATGAAGGGTAGATTCAGCGCAATAGATGATCTGAAACTTCGCGCTTCCTGGGGGAAATTAGGAAACGATAATACAGGTAACTTTCAGTTTTTGACAGGTTATACCTATCCTTCAAGAAATTATGTTATGGGAAATGATATTGTCACCAATGGAATGGTGGATACAGGAGTTCCCAATCCGAATATCACATGGGAAGAAACCGAAGTAACTAATATTGGTCTTGATCTCAGTCTGTGGGAAGGGATGTTTCAAGTGGAGGCGGATGCTTTTTATCGCAAAAGAGGTGGTTTGCTGGCGCAACGAAACCTGCAATTACCGAGCACCTTTGGCGCTGCATTGCCTTTTGAAAACTTAAACTCGGACAACACCCGCGGTTTTGAATTAGTTATCAGACACCGTAATCATATTGGAGACCTTACGTTTGATATTGCGCCCAATGTTTCTTTTACAAGATCAAAATGGGATCATGTCGAGCAAAGGGAGTTTACTTCCGACATTGATAGCTGGAGAAACAACGTGCAGGCGCGGTGGAAGAATATCTATTGGGGACTAAAAGCAGTGGGTCAATTTCAGTCAACCGAAGATATTAATTCTTCCCCTATTCAGGATCAACAGGCAAATTCCACCCTAAGACCAGGGGACATCAAATATGATGATTTCAACGGCGACGGAGTTATTAATAACGCTGACCAACAGATAATAGGAAGAGGCGAGACGCCTGAAATATTCTACGGGGTGGGGATTAACGCAAGGTGGAAGAATTTTGGTTTGTTCATGACGTGGCAAGGTGCGGCTAATTTTAATATGGCACAGCAACATTTCTTAATACAGCCATTTTCCAATGGGATGAATGCCTATGCCTACTTTATGGACAGATGGCACCGGGAGGATATGACCGACCCCGATTCTGAGTGGATTCCGGGCAAATATCCAAGTACGATCAATGATGGTGCTCCCAATAATAGAATGTTTTCTTCTTTCTGGTTGAAAGATGCCACCTATTTACGATTGAAGTTCATTAATCTCAATTACAATCTCGATCTGGACTTCCTGAAAAATATTGGAATTCAAAAGCTGAATATATCGGTCAGCGCACAGAATCTGTTTACTTTTTCTGGTCTTGGGCCAATGGATCCGGAAACCCCAACGGGCCGGCTGTCTTACTACCCTCAACAGAAAACATACAATTTAGGAGTCAACGTTGTATTTTAATTTTATAGCAATGAAAAATAAAATATTGATCATATTTTTAATCATAACCCTTTCGGGCTGCCTGGACAATGTGCTGGACCGTAAGCCTTTAAATCTTATTTCCGATCCTGACGTTTGGGAATCCGAACAATTGGTAAATATTTATCTGGTGGCATTGTATGATGCTATTCCTTTCGGTTTTTCTACCAGTCCGGCTACCTACCAGGCTAATTTTACAGATGAGTCTTCCTATCACGAGGAAAGTCCTCCTGTTAACAATTACGGTTCTTCCCCTGTAGCGATAAATACAACCATGTACCCCTGGATCCGAAGAGCCAATTATTTTCTGGAAAGGATCAACACCAGTACCCTGGAAGCCAGCAAGGTTTTAGCCCTGGTAGCTGAGTGCCGGTTTATTCGTGCTTACTATTATTTTGATCTGGTAAAAAAATACGGCGGAATGCCGATCGTCAACGAAGTTCAAACCTTTGATAATAACCTCGAGGAGTTGCAGGTTCCCAGAAATAAGGAAGAGGAAGTGTATGATTTTATCCTCACTGAATTGGATGCGGCAATAATCGATTTGCCTGAAACAAGGGACGCATTGAATGGGAACCGTGCAACCAAATCAACCGCCCTGGCATTGAAATCAAGGGCGATGCTGTATGCCGGATCTATTGCAAAATATGGTACGATTCAGCTGGACGGGCTAGTGGGTATTCCCGCTGCAAATGCTGCTAAATATTTCACGGAGTCGCTCAATGCTTCAGAAGCGATTATAGAGAGCAATAAATTTGCGCTGTATGATAAATTATATAATCCAGCCAGCCAGGCCGGTGATCCCGCTGGCAATTACCAACAGATATTTGTTGATAAAGGCAATAAAGAGATCATCCTTCAGAAGGCCTACAAATTTCCGGATAAACCTCATAGCTGGGATAATTTAAATATCCCGGAAGGATTTACCACGAATCAGGGAAGTGCCATATGCCCCTTACTCACTTTGGTGGAAGCCTATGAATATGTTGACGGTTCTGAGGGAACCCTGAATGTGGATGGACTGGAATTTGATTCTCCGGACGACCTTTATGCGAACAAGGACCCAAGATTCCACGCGAGCATTTTCCGGTCTGAAACCCCCTATGTCGGCAGGAACGTGCAGATCTACAGAGGGATCTATGATACCGATGGCACCCTTTATGAAACTGAAAGTGTTCCGTTCCCAAAAGATCTCTCCGTTAGTCAGGTGGGAAAGGATGGTCCGTTTCCTACAGGTAACTATTCCAAGACGGGTTTTTACATCAGGAAAATTACCAATCCCAGTAAGGCGGTTGTAGAGCCAGGTTTTTCAGATCAGAATTACATTGATATCCGGTACGCAGAAATTCTGCTTAATTATACGGAAGCTGCTCTGGAGTTAGGAACTAATCTCCCCGAAGCGCTCGATGCCATCAATCAGGTAAGAAACCGCGCCGGGATTGCGTTGTTGGATGCATCGGAATTAACGATAGACAGACTGCGGAATGAAAGAAGAGTTGAATTAGCCTTTGAAGATAAACGGTTCTGGGATATCCGCCGCTGGAGAATTGGCACACAACTTTTTCAAAACACTTATATGGAAGGATTGTATCCATATCTCAAATATGATGGAACCTCATACAAGTACATCTTTAAAAAAATAAGTGGCTATCCGCTCGATGGAGGATTGTCGCGGATTTTTAATCAGAGAGATTATTACAGTGATCTTTCAGGTTACATCAGCACGAACAATAACATTATTAACAACCCACAATGGTAAATCATAAGAAAATGAAAACGAAATTGACATTATTATTCATCGTGATATTGTTAGCCGGTTGTGAGATTGACAATTATGAGGCCCCGCAGGTGACTGCATCCGGAAGGATCGTCGATTCCCAGACTGGTGAGTTGGTGGAGTCGGGTGGAATTAATGCGGGCACAACGGTTAAGTTGTATCAGGATAATTCAAGCCAGCCGCTTATCTACAATACTTTGCCGGATGGAACTTTTGTAAATAGTAAAGTCTTTGCCGGGAATTATACATACATCGCCGAAGGTCCATTCAAAATGGTAGCGACGGGTCCTCAGAATATTACCATCAGTAATAATTCGGAAATAGAAATTGAGGTAATTCCGAATCTCCGGCTAGACATTACCGGAGGACTCAATGGTACCACAGCAAATATTACCATGACCTTCGAAAAAGTGGCAACCGATCAAAAGTTGGTTCATTTGGCAGTGGTATGGAGTAAATTCCGCAATCCTAACAATTTTACTTTTGCCGGTGGATCGATTATCCAGGAGAATGTTGAATCTCTGGACCTGACCTCCGGCGAGAAATCGTTTGCAATACAAAATTTACAACCGAACACCAGGTATTATATACGCGGTAGCGCCAGGACAAACAATCCGGGTAATTACTACAATTACAGTACCCAAATTGAATTACAAACCCCATAACTACGAAGGAAAAATTTCATTACAGGAAGACACATTCAAAGGAACGGAATGAACCCGGCAGATTATTAGTTAATATTTTCCAGGATAGGATGACAGCGTTTGATTTACCTATCACTGAGTGGTTGCGATCAGCACTTGATCGCAACCACTCAGGATGATTTTCAGCCTCCATGGATATAGCCACGAAATTGAAGCCGTGTTGTTGTGAAGAAATTTGCTGAATGGACATTTTAATGATTTTGATTTTTAACTTTATGCAGTTGTTGTTCATCCTGAGGTCAGGCACGACAGCAAATTTCTATGATGATAAAGTGTTTTGATTACAACGATAGACCTCACAAGTTGTGGTTTTTATTTTTCCTCCTCGCTGCGGTAAATGGTTGCACACCCGATCCTGCTTCCGTAAAAAGTCCTGTTGAACCGGAAAAAGCTCTGTCAACTTTTGAGCTTGAACCTGGTTTCAAGATGGAATTAATCGTCGCAGAGCCCCTGGTTTCTGACCCCGTTGATATGGAGATAGATGAATACGGGCGTCTCTATGTATTGGAATTGCACGGATACCCGCTCGATAAAAGCGGCGCAGGAAAGATAAAACTGCTTACAGATTCCGATGGGGATGGACGAATGGACAAAAGCACGGTTTTTGCGGAGGGATTAACCCTGCCTTTCGGCATCATGCGTTGGAAAAAGGGTTTATTGGTTACGGATGCTCCGGATGTGTTGTACATGGAGGATTCCACCGGTGACGGCAAGGCAGATATCAGAAAAATAATGCTTACCGGATTTGCCTTTTCGAACCCTCAGATGAATGTTGGAAATCCCATATACGGCCTCGATAACTGGATCTACCTTTCTTCTGAATCCGGAGGAACATATCAAGTCTATAAGAAAGAATTCGGAGACCTGGGTGGTGATATCTACTATCCCGATAAAAAAGATGGTATGAGACTCCTGCTGAAAGGCGCAGGCCGAACGGTTCGCATTTTGCCCGACCAGTATAAACTTGAGTTGACGTCGGGCGTTACCCAGTTTGGCCATGCCTTTGATGTCTGGGGACATCACCTGCTCGGAAACAACTCCAACCATATCTATCACGAGGCGATCGCCGCCCCGTATCTAAAACGCAATCTTGAGTTGCTGGTATCAAGCGCCATTCAGAGTTTGACCGACCATGGCTCCGAAGTTTTTCCAATTACACAGAACCCCGACAGGCAATTGCTTACCAATGTGGGGACTTTTACTTCAGCATGCGGGAACACAGGATACACCGGAGGTGAATTTCCCGCTGCCTTTAATGACAACGTTTATTTCGTAGCCGAACCCGTCAGTAATATTGTTCACGCCGATCTTTTAAAAGATGACGGCGCGAGTTTTATCGCGAGCCGCATCGGATCCGGAATGAAAAAAGAATTTCTTGCTTCCACAGATTCATGGTTTCGTCCGGTCAATATGTATGTTGGCCCTGACGGAGCCCTTTATGTGCTGGATTATTATCGTCAGGTAATAGAGCATCCGGAATGGATGTCAGAAGAAGCGATTGATGCCGGGGTGTTATATAACGGTAAAGATATGGGCCGTATTTACCGTATCACGCAGACGGATGCAGGCCCTGCCACCTGGACAAAAGGTCTCGCGTTAGGCGATGCGTCCAGTACGGACCTTGTGCAGGAACTGGCTCATTCCAATAGTTGGTGGCGGCGAAATGCCCAGCGACTACTGGTAGACGGGGCAGATCAACAAGTCGTTCCCGCTCTGGAACAAATGGCCAGTAATTCACCATCTGCCATGGGCCGGTTACATGCCCTTTGGACACTGGAAGGCCTTGGGCAACTAAGACCGGGCCTGATTGAATTCGCATTAAGGGATACGGTGGCCGGGATCCGGGAGAATGCCATCAAGCTTCTCGAACTTCATCTACCCACTGCGCCGGAATTAGCAAAAGCGCTGTTGCCTTTACAATCAGATGCCAACGCTAAAGTGAGATTTCAATTGCTTTGCACCCTTGGATTTATTGATTCACCGGAGTCCGCCCTGGCCCGCAATAAACTTTTGTTCAGAGACCTGAATGACAAATGGGTTCAGATTGCCGCCTTATCGGCCGCCTCTTCTCAAACGGCACCTTTATTAAAAGCAGTCCTTGAAAATTTTCAACCCGATGTCCCAGCTTATGCTTCCCTCGTAGAACGCCTGACTACGATGATCGGTGGGAGTGGAGCGCGGGGGGTAATACGCCAATTAATTCAACGGGGTACCATCACCGTTTCGAAAACACCAGAGGGATGGGAAGCCCCTGCGCTGGATGGTTTAGCCCAAGGGTTAAAAAATAGAAAGGAACCTTATCCTGTTTCACAGATAGAACGGGATCAGCTTACCACGACATTTTTTGAACATCCTTCAGTGCCGCTGCGAAACGCTTCTTTGAAAGTGTTACAGGCAACTGGAATGCAGAGGGGAATTCAGGCGGAAAGGACCTTTGCAAAAGCAGTTGCAATAGCCAGGGATGTAAAGCACTCTGATGAAAAGAGGGCTGAGGCTATACAATTCTTAACGCTTGATGACCCTTCAACACACGCCTCGCTGCTGAAGGCTTTATTGATCCCACAGGAACCGCAAACTGTTCAGCTGGCAGCTTTAAATGCTCTAAGCCGTATTCCGGACCAGACCGTAACGGACTATGTTCTGCAACAATGGCCAGCCCTAACGCCTGCAGTAAGAAATGAATCCATCAATACTTTCCTGGCTTCTTTTGAAAGGGTCGCGGCATTGCTCGATGCGATTGATTCGGGAAGAATTCAAAAGGCGAGTGTGAGTTTTTATCAGAGCGTGCGGCTCATGACCCAACGCGATGAAAAACTGCGCAAGCGGGCAAGATCATTGTTTGCTAACAATGACGAGGAAGAGGCTAATAAAAAGTATCAGCAAGCTTTGGACTTAAAGGGAAATGCGGCAGGTGGTAAGAATACCTTTGAAAAGAACTGTGCGGTTTGTCATCAGATCAGGGGTGGGAACGGAGTATCGTTCGGACCCGACCTCGGAACGGTTCAGCGCTGGGTGCCGGAGGGTATCATGGCGCATATACTTGCACCTAATCTTTCAATTGCGGCCGGCTATGAACTCCGGGTTGTTGAACTGCACAATGGAGAATCCGTTCAGGGTATTATTTCAAGTGAAACACCTTCCGCCCTGACATTGAGAAATGCCGGGAGCGTTGAAAGGACAATTAACCGCCAGGATATCAAGTCATTAAAAACACTTGATCTATCTGCCATGCCTGCGGGGTTGGAAGCAAACATCAATCAACAACAGATGGCTGATCTCCTGGCGTTTCTAAGACAAAATAAATAATAAATTAACTTTATTCTAATTATGAAATCATATCCGGAATTCATTGTCCTTCATTCTGAAAATATCGCAACCGAACGCTGTCGTTTTCTTACGGCAGTATTTCTGTGCGCTTTCATGTTGATCATTACCGTCACCTTTGCACAGAATAGTCCTTCAGGGGCGAAAACTATGGAAATTGGTGTGGCCCGTGTTGACATTACGCCGGAAGGCCCAATCCGCCTGGCAGGTTATGCAATGAGAACGAAGTTGGAAGCAGAAGGTGTGATCCACAGGCTCGGTGCGAAGGCTTTGGCTTTTGGAACTGATGCCCAGGGACCATCCGTTTTTATTACTGTTGATTTAGTGGGTATTCCGGGTCATGTAACGACAAAATTGGCGGAGCAACTTTCAAAAAAAATTGGAATGGATCCTGCGCAGCTTGCGATTTCTTCATCGCACACTCATGGTGGCCCGGAGGTCGGCAACCTGCTTAACATCCTGCAATACAGAGGGGAGACTTTTAGTGATTCGCTTCTCGCTCTGGATGAAATGGCACACATTTCTCAATACGTCGATCAGCTTGCACAAAAACTGGAAGAGGTAACACTCGCGGCGATCAAAGACCGAAAGCCGGCCTTGCTGGCCTGGGGCCAGGGCCAGGTTTCTTTTGCCAGGAATCGCCGGACACAAGGTGGACCTGTTGATCCAACACTCCCTCTTCTAAGGGTAACAGATCCGCAAGGGAACCTGCGGGCAGTTTTGGTCAACTATGCCTGTCATGGCACAACCCTTGAAGGTAATGTAAATAAAATCCATAATGATTGGATCGGTGAAGCCCAGAAGTTTATAGAAGCCAACCATCCTGGTGTCACTGCCATGATTGCTATCGGTTGTGGTGCAGACGCTAATCCTCAGCCACGTGGTAAAATGGAGCATGCCACTTTACACGGACAAGAAATTTCTAATCATGTTGAAAAGCTTTTGGCATCTCCGCTACAACCGTTGTTTGATCCACCCGTAGGGCGCATCAAATGGGTAAAACTCCCTTTCGCTAAGGTGCCTACCGTGCCCGAACTTGTTAAACAAAGTGAAGACAAGTCAGTCAAAGGTTATTACGCTCGTCTGGCACTTGACCGTATCGCAAGGGGTACTGCAATACCAACTGACCTCACCTATCCCATTCAAACCTGGACATTCGGCAATGACCTGGCAATGATCAATCTGGCTGGCGAAGTAGTTGTGGATTATTCTGTCCGGCTAAAAAATGAATTAGGATCTGAAAAGTTGTGGGTTAATGCTTATGCTAACGATGTGCCTTGTTATATCGCTTCTCGCCGTGTTATCCGCGAAGGTGGCTATGAGGCTGAATCCAGTATGTATTACTATGATAAACCTTCTGCGTTCGTTGAAGAAGTTGAAGATATTATAATTAAAGCCGTTCATGATTTGCTGCCTGACTCCTACAAGTTAAAAAGACCAGCGACTAATAAACAGGAGCTGGTGCTACCTGAAGCCAATCAGGCCCTTCATTTAAGGGCAGAGATGGCGCGATCTGTCGGACCGAAGATCCAGTATATGCCAGAGTGGAAAGCCTTCGGCTGGTTTACTGAGGCAGACCGGGTAGAGTGGGATGTGCAAGTAAAGGAGAAAGGAAAATATGATGTGTACGTTGAATGGTCAGTTTCTGATGCAGAAGCGGGTAAGCCATTTGTGTTGGAGGCCGGCAAGCAGAAACTGAATGGGACCGTGGGACAAACTGGCTCCTGGTTTACCTATAAGACAGAAAAAATAGGTCGCATTCAGTTACCAGCCGGAAACCACAAGGTGGTATTCAGACCCGGTTCAGCAACTAAGAAAGGAGCGCTGATGGATCTTCGCGAAGTAAAATTGATTCCTGTGAAGTGATGTTGTGAATCAGCAACTGCCCCTCGTCATCATTATGTGAAAAGATAAACTGGCAGCTCAATTTGTATATGGATTGTACTTATAGTCCTGCTTTTATAACAATGCCTTTACAAAAGTTGTTGGTTAAGGTTTAAATGAATTTATGTCACAATTCTTTTCGCGCCGAAAATTTATAGGTGGCATTACCACAGCTGGTGTTGGATGTTATCTGGGATTATCAAACGCGTCTGCAGGTTTTACCGTAACGACGAAATCGGATGATAACGAAAACTTATTTGACTGGTCTGCATGGGAACAATACCGCGATAAGGTGAATCATCCCTGCCTTTCCATAAGAGATACGGATCTTGATTTTGCTCTTGAAAACATAAGGAGGTATGACTGGGCAAAAGATTATGCCTCGAAAGTCGAAAACCATGCAAAGCGATACCTGAATCTGATCAGCCCGGTTTTTTTGGCGCAGATGATTGAGGAAACCACTCCAGGTGATCCTCTATGGACGCCGTGTCCTTCATGTCGTGATCAGAATAAACCGGTGCACCCCCATGGATTATGGAAATGGGAAGTGGAAAATCCAGACACCATCAAGTGTGACATGTGTGGAGCAATATTTCCAAATAATCAATACCCGGAGGACATTGTACTTCGCACAAAATGGGGGAAACCTCAGACAATAACTTATTGTGGCGGTGATAGTTTTTCAATTTTTGGCTATAAGAATGGCAGGCCGAGTTTCACTGCTAACATTCGTTCCCGTAAAGTGCAATGGATCGCTAACTATTGCCACACAGTTGCTGAAGCATATTTTCTGACTGGCAATGCCGAATACGCAACCACCACCAAAAACATTCTGCTTCGGTTAGCCGATTGTTATCCAAACTGGTTGGTTCACGTTGGATACGGAGAATATGCAGATATGGATCCGCGCATCGCGGCCCGGCAAATTAGTGATCTTCCGGAACCGGAGATTTGTCCACCTCCGAATGAGCCGGATAACGCCCTATGGACAGGATTCTGGAGTGCGGGTAGGGCGACAGGTGTTGGTCTGGAATCTGATTTTATTCGTAAAGTAGTTCTCGCTTATGACCTGACCTGTTGTGACAGGAATATGACGTTCAGTTCCATTTACACATTGAATGAGAAACTGAAAATAGAGCGGGATCTGCTACTTGAAAGCACCATTCTCCTTGTCTGTGATAAGAGTATTAATAATAAATCAGTAAGCAACTGTACGGCTGTCGCCCTTGTTGGAATGTGTGTAGGTCACCCAGGACTTGTGCGTTTTGGATTGGAAAGTTTTAATAAAACTATCGAGGATTGGTATCTCAGTGACGGAACCAGTTCTGAGACTCCCTTTTATGGTTTGATGACCCTTGGCGGCATCTGGGATATGGCACAGTCGGCTCGTGGTTATAGCGATCCTCCTGGTTACAATGACAGTAAAGGAAACCGGATAGACTCCCTTAATCTTTATCATAATTCCCGCTATCATTCAGTGTGGGATGGATTTTTTAAAGGTTTGCAGGGCGATTTGTTTTTTCCCCCCTATGCCGATTCGTTCCGTGTGACTAACCTTGATACGGCTTACGTTGAACTCATGGTTGCCAATTATCCTGAGTGCACTGAATATCTCGCGCTGCTGAAGGAATTATGTGGAACTGGTCTCTCGCGTCATAGCGGCTCAAAAGTAGCTACCAACAACGTCGCAGATAGCGAGCCAGTTGATGAATCGGTTCTGACACTGCCATACGATCTTACAAAACCTGCCGGATATTCTTCGTTTTCCTTTTATTATCGTGAGCCGGGTTTGGAAAAGAGAAATTCTCCAGTTTTAAAATTACCTGACTGGTGCCCTTCAGCGCTGCGTATCGGACATTTGCGCACAGGTGATGATGGGCGTGAGAGTCTGCTGTTGATGAGTGCAAGTCATTGGGGAATCCATCACGAGTTAGACAGCCTTAACCTTTATTATTGGAAAAATGGGAGTGAAGTTTTGTCTGATCTTGGTTATCTCTGGGACCATCCGCTTAAGTCCCAAAACATACGCACCCTGGCCCACAATACTGTTTTAATTGATGAGAAAGATCAGGTTAAGATTGAACGGGGCGGAGATGTTTTGTTTTTTAAAACATTTGAACATGTTAAGGCAATGGAAATGTCATCAATGGCATATCCGCATGTAAAACTGTATCGTCGAACTTCAGCGATTATTGACCATGGCAGAGGCAGGAATTATGTCGTTGACTTTTTCCGCATTGCCGGGGGGAAAAAACAGGATTATGTTTTTCATGGCGTTGACAGTAAATACAAAGTACACGGTCTTAAATTACATCCATTAAGTCACGTCGAAGTTTACGACCTTACGCAAATACAGTCAGGCGATGGTGGAAAAGTATGGCGGGCAACATGGAAGAGTGGTAAAATGAACTGTGTGGCATGGTCAGTGGGCCAACAGGGTGAACATGTTTATGTTGCTAACGGGTGGGGACAGCGTGACTGGAAGAATTCAGATATAGGGGCCACCATACCTTATTTCGTGCGCAGACGTGAAGGGGAGGGAGAAAAAACGTTCATATCTGTATTTGAGGGCTATGGAAGTAATGAGGCATTGGTTCGAAATGTCAGGCTGATCGACAAAACTGGCATTCTTGAAGTGGAGACAACAATGGGAACAGACTACATCATGTCGATGCCTGGTTCCGGAATATTTGAAATTGGAGCGGGAAAGGACAGGATAAAATTATCCGGCCACTTTGCGGCAGGCTCGCTAGTAAACAAAAAACCGGTTTGGTATTATATGGTGGCTGAGAATGATTGAAAATTTGTACTTCCAAAAAAAGTTTGATTATTATTTCAACAAAATAACCATGAAAATGAACAGAGGAGTACTTAATTTAATTATTGCCGTGAGTATTTTGTACGCCGGGGGTTGTACAAGTGATTCCAGACAATCTACCGCGACAAAATCAGATCTGCTCACATATACTAATTCCTCCGGTGCAAAGATACCGGTTGAATCCCCCGCTGATTGGGAACAGAAACGCCGGCAAATCCTGGAAGGTATGGAAGGCGGTATGGGCAAGCTGCCGGGCCGGTCGGGACTGCCTTCATTTGATATTCAATTCACCGATTCACTAAAAACAGACAGGTACACGAGGTTTACCATTAGCTTTACCGTTGCAGAAAACGAAAAGCTTCCCGCCTACCTGTATATTCCCTTGAAAAAAGTAGCATCTAAAAAATTTCCTGCGATGATCGCCTTGCATGGAACAGGTGACCTGGGAAAACAACTCGTGGATGGTCAAAGTCCAAAAGTCAATCGCGCTTATGCGAAAGAACTGGCCGAAAGGGGCTATGTTGTTATTGCGCCGGATTATCCCAGCATGGGCGACTTGAAAGATTACAACTTTGAAACGGACCGGTATCAATCCGGAACGATGAAGGCGATTTTTAATCACATCCGGTGTGTGGATTTATTACAGTCCAGGGAGGATGTCGATCCTGAGCGTATCGGGGTGATCGGCCACTCACTTGGCGGGCACAACGCAATGTTCGCTGCTGCTTTCGATCAGCGATTAAAGGTGATCGTGTCCAGCTGTGGCTGGACGCTTATGGATTATTATGACATCGGGGAAGCCGGTACCAAACGATACGGAGGTCGGTTGGGGCCATGGGCTCAAGACCGGTATATGCCCCTGCTCCGTGACAAGTATAATCTCGACCCTGAAAAAATTCCCTTTGATTTTGATGAGATAATTGCTGCGCTGGCGCCCCGCCCGTTTTTTTCCAATTCTCCTTTAAAGGACAGCAATTTTGACGTAGCGGGTGTCAGAGAAGGTATTGCCTCAGCATCTCAGGTCTATGATCTTTTGGGCGCGAAAGATAATATTCAGGTAGCATATCCCGATGCGGAGCATGATTTTCCAGTAAAAACTCGGTTGCAGGCATACCGTTTCATCGACAAGCATTTTAACCACACTGCCGATCACCAGGAACTAGAGTAAAACACCGGTATGACGTGTAACCAAATTAACCAGGTGAGAATCCGTCGATGATTTCATCTGAAGCAACGGAGTACTGGCCAAACATCTCGAGAAGAAGAATTGCGTTATTAGTTTGGGCAAGCGTAGCCTGGGTTTGTTCTGATTCCATACCGGTGGTACAATCCCGTATCAGGACTACCTGATAACCGCGGTTGCTCATTTGTATCGTACCATAGTCCCTGCTGAGGATACATGCATTGGTGTTGAAGCCTGCAAACAAGAGAAAAAGTATGCCTTCTTTTTTGCAATAACGGTGTAGTTCTTCTCCGCTGGCGACGACTGCTTCATTGGCCAGTGGTCTGACTTTAGGATGGAACGTAAGTTCGGGGAGATTTCTCCTTTCTTCTTCCCTGGGTTCATGCGGCCTGTTGTAGGCTTGATATGGGCCACTCAGTGTGCGAAATTCCCGCGGTGGCCAATCATCGCGTTTTGTTTTTGCTTCCTCGGGGGTGATAAGCTTAGTCCAGTTCGGATGTTTCTGTGCCACTTCTGGGGACGGGGCATGAATGATCCTCAATCCAGATTGCCTGCACTTGTTCAACATGGGAACGAGGTTATTGTTGATGATCATTTCACCGCGTTCTTCCGTGTCTTTTAAATAGTGTCTTTGCCAAACGTCCAGCAGTACGAGGGCTGTGTGTGATAATGGCAGGTTCCAGTCAAGGGTTGCATGACCCGTGTTTGTTTCCAGCCACTCCACGCCGGGATCAACATGCCAGCGGTGGTAACGCGGTTTGATATTCAGGATTTTCGCAGGGGACTGGGCAGACGTGGACGGAACCATTGCCAGGCTGAGTCCAGCCCCCAGGGCCGTCAGTGAATTTATTTTTAAAAATTCACGCCGGGAACAAAAGGAATTTTCTTTTTTCATGGTCAATGCTCTCTGTGATTGTAAAGCCGATCACATTGTTAATTTATTGAAATTTTTTCAATAAATGGGAAAATCATTCGTCATAATACCGGATTGCATTCGAAGCATGAAGAACTGTTTGAGAATTCTCTCCACTCAACCGAGCGGCAGACTTGCAAGCGATTTTCCATCCGGCCAACAGTATCAAAAACATAATATCGGATGAGGTA
>JBBDXJ010000146.1:0-31796 GCA_040902445.1 Cyclobacteriaceae bacterium
AACTCCTGCCAAACTGGAAAGCAAAACAGTTCTTTCTTTCGCGCTATTTCAAGGGTGAAAAAATCTCAGATTTCAATGCGCGGTGCCTCGATTTCTCCAAAAAAGTCCTCCCGTCCTTGATCCGTCCACAAGCACTGAAAGCGATTCAAGCGTACCGGAATGAAGGAGCCACGATAGCCGTAGTATCCGCCTCTGCCGAAAACTGGGTAAAACTGTGGTGCGACCAATACGGCATACTTTGCCTGTCTACAAAACTCGAAGTGAATGACGGCATTATCACAGGAAAAATAAGCGGGCGAAATTGTTACGGCAATGAAAAAGCTTGCCGTATAAAAGAAGCATTCGATCTCAGCAAGTTCAACCTTATCATCGCCTACGGCGACTCCAGCGGCGATAAAGAAATGCTCGCCCTGGCCCATGAGAGAAACTATAAACCCTTCCGGACGGATAAGGCATAGGGGCATAAGGGTATAAGAGTATAATTTTAGGGGAGCATCAATTGCCTCCACCTTTAGTCAGTATGTTTGAAAATGCATAGGTAAAGGGCTTTAGCCCAAATGAATTGTGCGAAGTCAAAAGTCTTGGGGCTCAAGCCCATATGGACTTAGGAATACAATCAACATTGAAAACAATTTGTGTCTTAGTGCCTTTGTGGCAATAAAAATGGGAATAAAGATAGTATAGTGCTGAGATGGTCTTACTCAATCAGCCTGATCTCCACCTTCCCTTGTTTTGCTTTTGCAATCGTCTCGACCTGCTGAACAATGATACGATCCTCGCCGATTCCGGATTGTACCAGGTGTTCCGAAATCGCAGTCAGGCGCGCCGCAGTCGCCATCGGCGTTTCTTCCTCCTTTATCACCAGGTGAAATAGAATATCTTTTTCAAGTTGCAGCTTGTTCGCAATGTAAAAAAGCAATTCTTTCTGAGACGCATTCAAGGTGGTTGTCTGGGCAGAGAAATTAATATCATTTGAAACGGCACCACCCAGTTTCCTGTTCCATTCAGCGCGGGAGAGATAACGCTGGCCTGAAGCGAGCACCGTGTGGCCACGCGCAACTTTTATTTCATAAATGTCGGCAAATTTTCCGTCGCGATTGCTCGAGAAATAAGCTATCGAATCGCCATAGATTGAAAAATAAGCATCGAATTTTTTTGAATTCACCGCCTTACCAAGGTTTACGGGCAAGGTCCAGGTTTCCCATGAGTTGTAGAGCCGTTCGCTGTAAAAAATGTCAGCATCACCTTCTCCACCGTGGCCCGTGCTGGCGAAATAAAGTCTTTTCTTATCGGCTGAAAGAAATGGTGAAATTTCAAAACCCTTCGTATTTAATGTCGTTCCCATGTTGCGGGGCGCCGACCACTGGCCCACAGAATTTTTGACACTAAAGTACAGATCTTCCTCACCATAGGTGTCGGTTGCCTTCATAGAAAAAAACATCACATCAAAATCAGGAGAAACGAACACTCCCAAAAAATTCTGATTATCAATTCCTGGTACTGGAACAAATTCCGGACGTGTCCAATAGTTTTTAATGCGGGAAGTGACATAAATACCATTTGTTTTTTCGCGCGGCGATGCGCTCATAAAGTACCTGGTATTTCCATCGCGGCTTATTCCGATGATAGCATTGTGACCTTCATTGTTGATGCCTGCAGGTAAAGTATTACTTGGATTTTTCCAATTGTTAGCGGTGGCTTCACTGTACCAAACATCGAGGCCCGAAAACTTACCGCCTGAGTTTCCCGCGTAAAGAGCCCGTGTAAAAAATAACTCGCGGCCATTCGGTGAAAGCAGGGGAAGACTTTCTTCTGCCACACTGTTAACACCCGGTGGTAATTTTTTCAGTGAATGAAATTCCAGCGATTGCCCCAGCCCAAGAAAGGGTAAACCTGCAAAAAGTATAAAAGACACTATTTTCCTTACCATGTGTATTGCGAATATTTTTTGAAATTATTCAGTCTCAGAGCCAGCACCAGTTCATGACTGCCATCATTAAACTGTTTGAATTCACCCAGTGACATTTCGTACGAGTACGAAGCGCTTAATTTTTCATCGAAGTTCCAACCCACAATAGCTACCCCGCTTTTTATGTCGCGATAAGTCATTCCCAGCCAAATATTTTCCTTGAAGAAAGCCTTCACATTGAAATCCATGATCACGTCATTATTCATCTGGATCAGCGCCAGGATACTTGGCTTCAGCGTAACATCTGAATTCAATGGCAGTGAAACCCCCGCCTGAACGGAACCGCGATAGAAAGGCTGGGTCATTGCAAGTTCAGATGCATCCAGAACAGTATAAAGCAGGGGGAGGTAAGTTATTCCGATATAGTAATTTTGTGCATATAATAGCACGCCTGTGCGTAGGTTGAGATCGGTTTGTGAAGTTGAACTGCTTAATAAATGATTGTAGAACTCATCCGGGTCGCGCACAGTAACTTCAGCAACATCGAGTTTCCTGTTTTCGATCACAAGGGAAGCACCCACGGCAAACCTCGCTTTTTCGTTTACCGGATAGTGAATGGAGTAATTGACATTAGCGCCCATCGATTTCAGCACACCGATCTCGGAATGAAAAATATTTCCGCCGAGTCCATGGATCATTCGTCTTGAACGCGGTAAGTTTTCAGGGTTTGTCGCAGAGGGATCGCTTAACCGCAGTGAATTGTAAGCCAGATCCAGGGGTTCGATGAGCCGGGTGTGGTATGACAAATTCATGAACTTTGGAGAATAGCTTCCGAACCCGCTCCATTGATAGCGATAGCTGAATTTAAGATCATTATAATTCTCAATTCCGCTGAAAGCTGGATTAAATTGTGGCATGAACTGAAAGGTCTGTGCGTTGTTCGGGATGTACTGCGCCAGCAATGCAGGACTTACCAGCAGGAACAAGATAAAACAGGTGTACTTTTTCATAATCAACGTAAAATGGTTACAATCCCTTTATAGGTTTTTTTATTGCGCAATTGAAGATCGATAGTAAAAAAATAGGTATCGGCGGGTAACAATTCACCGTTCATGGTGCCATCCCACGGACGGTCAAATCCTTTTGTGCGGAATACCAGTACCCCTTGCTTGTTGTAAACGCTGATGATGGCGTTATCCATTTCTTCAAGCCCTCCACCCGGACGATCAATCACCCAAGTATCATTGGCATGGTCTCCATTAGGGGTAAACCCTGACGGAATTTCGAATTCAATAAACGTGTATCGCAGAATAATTACTTTGTCTTTCGAAACACTTTCGGTTTCGCCGTCATTTAATGTAAAAAACACGATCTTCGGTTCCAGTAAAGGGTCCAGCGTATTCTGGTGTAAATAGCGGATTGAGCGAAGGACTGTCCGGTATTCTGCAACGGGCGCGGTACCGGTAAAATGCAGTAATCCGGATTGAAAATCAAAATTGCCCCTGACATTGGATGTATTATGGAACTCAATCAGATCCATTTCAGGCCGGTAATTTCTCGCATGAAAACCGACCACGGCTGATATTAAAGTGTCATCGTCCGGATCAATGATGTCGACCAGCGGGGTGAGAAACGCAGGCTCTCCGTTCACTTCATATTGCAAGGTGTCGCCCTCGAAAATTATCTGAGGGGGATCATTGATGGAAAGAATGGAAATTTTCACCTGCGCAGCTTTGAGGCTGAAATGATATCCATCGAACGCCTTCCAGCCCAGTGAATCCCTTCCAAAATAATTTACATGTGGTGTATATACCAATCCGGACAGGGACGTTACGGGTATCGTGTCTCCGGGATTAACAGCCTCATCTGATAACATTAGCTGGCCTGCGACAGGCAGGGTCATTACCTGAATTGCCGTCATGGGGTTATCATTGACATCCGTATAACCACTGCTAAAAAAAACCGACGCGAAAGTCACCTGAGTATCTTCCTCCGTGATCATGGACAATGAAGTGATCGAAGGCCGCACGTTTACATAAATTGTAAAGGACTGTTCCACCGCAGTCGTCGCATCCCGGGCCTTAAGACTAACCTCCACATTTCCACGAACACCTGCGGGAGGCTTTCCGGATAGTCTGGCTTCGCCGTTCCCCAAACTGGTAAGTGATGCCCACGAGGGTTTGGAAGAAGCGGAGATGCTGACTTTTTCGCCGTCCGGATCGGTTGCCTTAATGCGGTATGTGTATTCCTCATTCATAACTGCCACCCTAACAGGTTCAGAGGTGAATACCGGAGGATCATTCACAGGCTGGATCACAACAGAAAAAGTCCTGGTGGTTCGATTAACATGCGGACTGGTACCCGACCCGTTATCAGTTACGGTGACTGAGATCTGAACAGTTCCGAAAATATTGGGCTTGATCTTAAACTGCAACAACCCGTTCGATTCCGGACTTGTGTACGCAACTTCAAGCATGTCAAAAAAAGCGGGTTTGTCTGAAGTCGCGGCAACAACAAGCGCCTGTGTTTCACCAGGGCCCGCGGTTATGCCAGCGAGTGTAACATTTTGTTGCTCGGCATCCTCCATCAAAGTGATATTGCTGATGACGTTGAGTGTTGGGGCTGTATTGATTTCCAATACCTCCACCTGAAAGCTGGCAGAATATGAATTCTGATTCGGTGCGATATTTGATCCATTGTCAATCGCAACAATGGTTAGCGTTACAACACCTGACGTGTTCGGTTTTACGACATACGAAAGAACAGCTGTCGTCGCGGTGCCATTGTAGGCTATAACAGGGTTTTCAATGATGGCAGTGTTACTGGAAGTTGCTACAAATGTCAGTTGCTGATAATCTTCCATCGGGCCTTTCGATATTCCCGTAATGGTAATGGAACCCGCGCCGGCGTTTTCAACAAGCTGCTGATTTGGAATGGCTGCAAAAACAGGAGGATCATTGATCTGATTTACCTGCAATTGAAAATTGAATGCTGTACTATTATTGATGCCGTCGTTGACCCGCACGGGGATGGTCAAAACTCCCGCAAAATTCAATGCAGGGGTGATGGTTTGATCCGCAACAGAATAATTTGTTCCCGGAGAAACGAGCAATGTAAATCCTGTCGGATAAGGGTTGTCAGGATCGGATACAGTCAGGTGGGTTAAATTAAGGGTTATAGCCTTTTCTTCATCCGTGCTAAGGGAAGACTGCCCTGTGATCACTGGAGCATCATTGGTATTCCCAACCTGGATCTGAAAAGCAAATGGCGCACTGCTTGCGGCACCATCACTGACAACGACGGGAACATTAAGCGTTCCATTGAAATCCGTCGCAGGAGTAATGGTTGTTCCTGAAACGGTGTAATCGGCACCTGCGGACGCTGAGAGCGTAAAACCCGTAGGGTACACGTTATCCACATCCAGCACCGAAAGATGCGAAAGCAGAATGGTCACAGGTGTATCTTCCCCAGTTTCAGCAGGGAGCTGTCCGGTGATCACAGGCACATCGTTTACCGACGACACCTCTACTACAAGATCGAAAATATTACTGCTCAGCAGTCCGTCACTGACCTGCGCCTGTACCGTTAAAGTTCCGTAATAATTTGCGTCGGGAATCACGGTATTTCCCGACAAAGTATAATTGGCGCCAGGGAAAATCAGAAGTGTAAATCCCGATGGATAAGCGTTATCCGGATCAGTTACAAGAAGTTCGGTCAACTCAATGGCCTTTGCGACATCTTCATCCGTTATGAGCGCCAGTTGGCCGGTGATCTCCGGCGCGTCATTTACGGGAAGTACGGAAATCTGCAGTGCAAAGGGAGCGCTGTCGCTCACCCCGTCGTTAACTATGGCGTTGACCATAAGGGTACCTGTGAAATCGGGTGAAGGGGTAACTGTCAATCCCGAAAAAGTATAGTTATCTCCGGGTTGCACGGCCATAGTAAAACCTTCGGGATAAGTATTATCCGGATCGTTTACCGTCAAATCCTGTAGCGATAAGGTTATCGCGGCGCCTTCTGCGATTTCAAGTGGGCGTTGTCCAGTGATAGCCGGCGGGTCATTGATCGGGCTTACATTGATAACCACATCAAACATCTCGCTGTTAAGATTTCCGTCATTAACAAAAACACGAACTGTTAACGGGCCGTTAAATCCGGTCGCGGGTGTTATCAGGTTTCCCGATACGGAATAGTTTTCGCCGCCGAGCACAGAAAGTGTAAAACTTCCAGGGTAGGCGTTGTCTGGGTCTACGACTGTAAGGTGAGACAGGTCAAGAGTGATCGCCTGATTTTCCGGGGTATTCAAAGCTACCTGACCGGTGATAACAGGAGCATCATTCACAGCCTGAACGGTAATTTGAAGGTTAAACGGTTGGCTGTCACTTTCTCCGTCATTCACTATCACCGGCGCCGAAAGTGTTCCGGAATAATTCGCAGCAGGAGTGATGGTCAGGCCCGAAACAGTATAATTGGTCCCCTCGCCTACTTTGATGGTAAAGTTGGTGGGATATGTATCATCCGGATCGCTGACCTTTAAATGATGCGTAGCAATAGTAATAGCCTGGTCTTCCAGTGTGGTTAATGGATTGGGCGCCTGCTCTGTGATGGTCGGCGGAACATTTTTATCCTGGGTACTGGCAAAATCGTCCTTGGTCTTGGGCGCCTTTCCCCGGAACGTAGTTGCCCGGCTTGACGTAGTGGTAATATCCCCAATATGGGTATGATCGGGGGAATTTACATCGCGGAAATGGTTGGGGTCAATGAGTAAATTACTGGTATTACTAAAGTAGAGTGGGGGCAAAAAGGCCTCCGCGTGGCACAAAATTGTTACAATACCCGCTGACACTACAAAAAGCACCAGGCGCAATATCTGTTTTGAACCAAAAGGATACAAATAATATAGATTGATCACACGCTCTACTTATATAATTGATGTTTCAATTTTTCCACAGTTTATCACACATGACATCCGTAACTTCCTACCTCTTCTGGATTGGTCTAGTCGTCATTTTCTACACTTATATTGGATATGGTCTCCTCATTTATCTCTTCTCAAAACTCAAGGGTCAGCCTAAGCGCATCAACCATGTACCCGATAAAGACTTACCGGAGGTGACTGTACTGGTTGCCGCATATAATGAGGAACAATGTATTGAGGATAAGATCACTAATACTTTAAACCTTGACTATCCAAAAGATAAGTTGTCAATCTTCTTCGTTACCGATGGATCGACCGACAATACCCCTGACATCATAAAAAAATTTCATGCCGTCAAATTGTTTCATGATTTCCAGCGCAAAGGGAAAATTCATGCGGTAAACCGGGTTATGAAATACGTCACTACCCCGATTGTAGTCTTTTCAGATGCCAACACATTGGTAAATCCACCCGCCCTCAGGAACCTGGTAAAACATTATCAGGACCAACGCGTTGGCGGCGTAGCTGGCGAAAAAAGGATCTATAAAAATTCCGAAGACAATGCCTCCGGATCAGGAGAAGGTGTTTACTGGAAATATGAATCATTCCTCAAAAGAAAAGATGCTGAGGTTTATTCCATCGTGGGTGCTGCCGGCGAGTTATTCTCAATACGTACGGCCCTGTATGAAGAGCCAGCGGAAAATTTTATTATTGAAGATTTTGTTTTGTCAATGAGCATATGCGCCAAGGGGTACCGGTTTATGTACGAGCCCGATGCCTACGCCCTTGAAACTGCTTCAGCCTCAGTAGATGAAGAATGGAAACGCAAAGTGCGGATCTGTGCGGGTGGTTTTCAGGCTATGGTGAAACTAAAACAACTGCTCAATCCCTTCAGGTATGGCATACTGACCTTCCAGTATGTTTCGCACCGCGTATTGCGCTGGACATTGGCGCCGCTCTTTCTTCCGATCGTGCTGCTCGCCAATATCTGGCTTGCATTTTCCGGACCCTGGTTCTATTCATGGCTTCTTGCAGCCCAGGCTGGCTTCTATTTACTCGCCATTATTGGTTCTCTGTATCGCGAGCGAAGAGTTTCAATCAAAGGTTTCTTTGTACCCTATTATTTTATGGTGATGAATGTCTCGGTGTACGCCGGATTTTTCCGGTATATCAAAGGCAAGCAATCCGTGGTTTGGGAAAAGGCCCGGAGAGCAGACATTGCACCACAATCGATAAAATCCTGATTCAGGACTGTATTCCTTTTGACTATTAACCGTCTAGTATTATTTTGCGTGCGCTAAAAAAAGGGTATTTAGCATTACCCATAGGGAGTTGGGATATTCAACTTCCGGGGTGCGCGCTGGTTTCTGCCAACTCTTCGCAAAGTGGTTAGCTCCCGGGGCATACCACTATTAAATTGTCAACTTTCTAATACTTTCTAATTGTCACCTGACAACTGATAAAATGGGGCGTATTTTCGAAAAAAGGAAGCATAAGATGTTTGCCCGGTTTGACCGGATGGCCAAAACCTTTACGCGGATTGGGAAAGATATTTCCATTGCTGTGAAACACGGAGGGCCTCATCCCGAACACAATCCGAAACTGCGGATGGCCATGCAGAATGCCAAAGGTGCAAATATGCCCAAAGACCGTGTTGAAGCGGCTATTAGACGCTCTTCGTCCAAAGAAGAAAAAGATTTCCAGGAAGTTATTTACGAAGGTTATGGCCCCCATGGAGTGCCGATGATCGTAGAGTGCGCCACGGATAATCCCACGCGCACTGTGGCGAATGTCAGGCTTCACTTCGCCAAAAATGGCGGCAGCATGGGTAACTCCGGATCAGTCTCTTTTATGTTTGAAAGAAAGGGCGTTTTTAAATTTGCGCCCGAAAAGTTAAACCTCGATGATCTGGAGCTTGACCTTATCGATGCGGGAGCCGAAGATATCGATCCCCAGCAGGACGTGATCATAGTTTATACCAGATTTACGGAATTCGGCCACATGCTAAAGTTCCTCGAATCCAGGCAACTCGAAGCCAAAAGTTCAGAGCTTCAATATATACCCACAACCACAAAAGAACTTTCAGAAGAACAGCAGGATGAAGTGCTCAAACTGGTCGAGGTCCTGGAGTCCGATGACGATGTTCAGACGGTCTTCCACAACCTTGCCTGATGCAGAAAGTTTACGTTAGGGAATCGTAAGTCTGTCTTCGATCATTCGATTGTTGTATTGCTGAATAACAGCCTTAATCTTGTTTTCCATTAGCACAACAGTTTCGGGAAGTTGTTTGATGAGATTCTCCTGCATCAATTTATCCTTTTGGAAATTATATAACCCGATACTTCTGGTTCCATCAAAAACCAGCAAGTATTCACCCTGGAAAAACTGGTAGGTGTTGTCCTTGTAGTTAAACGCAACCGGTTCAGTCCGTTCGCGAAAAATATCTCGTCCAAATGCCAGATATGGTTTCCTGTAGTGCAGGTATCCCAGCACGCTGGGCATGATGTCTGTTTGCTGCGCAATGGCGCGATCCATGTCCGCCAGGCTGTTGTCCGGCTTAAAGAAGATCAGCGGTATTGAATAGAAGCCCCACCCTGTCCGGTATTCAGGATACAAAATATTCGATGAAGTATGATCGGCGGTGATCACAAATAATGTATTCCTGTACCACGGCATTGTGGAAACCTTCTGGAAAAACTTCCGCAATGCGTGATCGGTATATTCTATGCACCGGTGGATAGGCAGCGGCCCGCCGCGGAAAGCACCATCATACTCTTCCGGAATTTCAAAGGGATGGTGCGATGACACGGAAAAAAAAGAAGATACAAAAGGTTCCGGAAATGTATTTAAACGCTCCGCATAGAATTGAAGAAAGGGTTCATCCCAGATGCCCCATAAACCATCAAAATCATCCTCATTATCATATTCATCCATGCCGTAATAATGATCCACACCGGCGAGGTTCATAAAAGCGTTAAAGCCCATCGACCCATTGGGCGCTCCGTGAAAGAAGGAGGTGTGATACCCCTCCTCTTCGAGCGCGGAAGGCAAACTGCTGATCTTGTTGCCTGAGTAAGGTGACAGAAAATACGGTACACCCATGGATGGTATGCCGCTGATGATGGAGGGGAGTCCATCAATTGACTTCCTGCCATTGGAAAAAGCGTTGACAAAAGTTCTACTGTGCTGAATGAGCGAATCGAGGAACGGTGCGTACCCCTTGTACTGGCCGTTTTCCTTATCCCGGTTCAGCGCTCCTGAAAATTCCCGGGAAAAGCTTTCAAGGATGATCACGATCACATTCTGTTTCTGAAATGCGCTTGTATCCTCCGGCATATGAAGAGGAGAATAAATTGATTCAAGGGTGGCCTCATCAAAGTAGTCAGCCTTCTGTACTTTAGTCTTTCCAACGGTTCGTATAAGGGAGAACGGTGTGTTGAGGACAATGCTGATATCTCTTGGATGACTTACAAATTCTCCTGCATTACTCAGCGTGATGGGACGTGTGCTGTGCCTGAAGCCCCCGCGAATACCTGCAATGATAAAAAATGTTATCAGCGGCAATGCGAAAAAACCCGATGTATAATACATAGTCCGGTTCTTCATTTGCGGACCCCATATCCTGATACGATTGTAAGTTTTAACCATGATCATGATAAGAAAAATCCAAAACAGCACAGCATACCAGTAATCTGTCAGAAATTGAAAAACCAGACTGGTAATGTTCGTCTCGTTTTCAAATTGCCTGAACACATCGGCAGACGTTCTTCGAAGTGTAAATTTATAATAGATAAAATCGGCGACGTTCGTGGCCAGAGCAAATCCATTGGTGATAAAAAAAATATATTTCAACACCTCCTGATAACCATACCTGAACCTGAAATCAAAGGGAAGGATCTTCAGCAAAATGTAGAGCGTATTTACATAAAGCATGGCAGTAAGGTCGAACTGAAGACCTCCCCACAACAGCCATAAAAAATTTTTAAGCGTCATATCCGGAAAAAAGGACATGTTGAACAAATAGAAACCTACCCGGCAGAGGGTGAAAAGCAGCATTATCAAAAGCAAACGCAGCAGCAATGCCCAGTAAATATTACCACTTAACCTCAGTTGCCCGAATCTTTCTTTCACAACGCGAAGTAATATAAAATTTGCACAATATGAGGGCGCAGCGAAACTTTTTGATATCCATTACAGACCGCGGATTATACCTGGAGTGTTGATCCAGCCCTGAATTCTACCTTTTTCTTCAGTAATATGTGACCATATTTAAAATGATGTTGGTGAAAACGGAAATTAATCCGATGTTTCAGAAACATAAGGCCCCTCAATATTTGTTATCACCGGCATGCGGTCACTTTCATTCATACTGGCCACTTACGCGAGCCTTTGCGTTATCTGCAAAGGTCCGGAATTATGAGGAATCAGCGGTGCTTTTTTTATTGGTAAAAAACAATGATTGCTTTGCCCATTATATAACGTTATAAATCAACCGACCTATGAATAAAAATCGCGACCATTATTATCATGCAGAAGACCTTAAAAAATTTACCCACATCGGAGAATTCGGTAAAGAACTCGCCGACAAATTTTTTGCCTATTACGGGGCGGTGTTTGCAGAAGGGGCTCTGACAGCCCGTGAAAAATCACTGATCGCCCTTGCGGTAGCCCACACGGTTCAATGCCCTTATTGCATCGATGCCTATGCTACCGATGCAACCGAGAAAGGATGCAGTGAAAAACAAATGATGGAAGCGGTTCATGTGGCCGCGGCTATTCGAAGCGGATCGTCGCTCGTACACAGTGTGCAGATGATGAATAAGGTGAAAGAGATTTCGATGTAACATGGTCAAAAAATCACTTTCCGCGAGACATAACCCCCTGGCGTCACCGGTCCACCAGCTCGAGGTACTGGAACATCAAAGTGAGCTGCCTTCCTTTGCTGAAAAACTGGCGGAAGCGGGGTTGCCCCCTTTGTCGCCCGCCGGAATAGAAATCTTACAGATCAATATAGGAAAAATGTGCAACCAGGTATGCGGCCACTGCCATGTGGATGCTGGACCTGACAGAAAGGAGATCATGACCCGTGACACCATGAACGAATGCCTGAATGCCCTGCAACACCTCAACGTGAAAACTGTTGATATTACCGGCGGCGCCCCTGAACTCAATCCCGACTTCCGATGGTTTATTGAAGCAATAAGAAGTCTGGGAAAACATGTCATAGTCCGTTGCAATCTTACCATTATTCTTGCGAACAAGAAATTTTACGACCTGCCCGTTTTTTATAAGGAACACAAAATAGAAATTGCTTCTTCCCTACCCTTCTACAATGCTGATCGCACGGACAGGCAACGCGGTGAAGGTGTTTTTACAGACTCCATTAAAGCGCTGCAAATGCTAAACGAAGTCGGGTATGGCAAACCTGATACCGGCCTGCTATTAAATCTTGTTTATAACCCGTCCGGCGCCTTCCTTCCCGGAAATCAGGATCAAATGGAAAGGGATTTTAAGTCGGAGCTGAAAAAACATTACGGCATTGTCTTCAACAAACTGTTCTGCATTACAAACATGCCGATCAGCCGTTACCTTGACTACCTGATCAGCAGCGGGAATTATGAAAAATATATGGATCGGCTGATCTCGGCTTTTAATCCTGTAGCTGCCCAAAATGTTATGTGCCACAATACCCTGTCGGTAGGGTGGGATGGTTCTCTGTACGATTGTGATTTTAATCAAATGCTCGAACTCACGGTGGACGCAAATAGAACCCACATCAGTAATTTTAGCCTCAATCAACTTTCAAGCCGGAAAATCCGGGTGAATCAGCACTGTTTTGGCTGCACAGCAGGCACCGGTTCAAGTTGTGGAGGATCGACCACTTAACGGTAAAAACGTGGCTTCCACCCAGTGGAAAAGCAGCAGGAATCCCACTCCCGACCCCTGGTATGGTTTTTTGCTGGCTTAAAGTATGAAATCAAAAAAGGAGATTTTCAAGGATATCCTGATGAGCGCGCAAACCAATTGTGTGCTGAAAATTAAACTTATTGGCGACCCGAATCCTGTAATCACCGCCGTGGACAGGGTCGAGAAAAACAAAATAACCTTAAAACCAACCTGCCTTTACGGTTACAAAATAAAAAAGAGGGCTATCACCTTGCTGGAGATTGAATCTGTTATCCGCTACAAGACCTACTACAACCATCCGCTTTTTGAAAAGATGCGGTTCATTAAAAATAACATTTCGTACATCCGGAAAAACTTCGGCGCGCTAAATGAACAATCATCCGGGATCTTAAACCCGGGATGAAATAATCAATCCAGGTACATTCAGAATTTTTTATCCAGCACTTTCCTGAGCTCCGCAACCAGTTCGTAATAACTGTTTTGTTTGATCAGATCCCCTGCATCAAGAGCCTTGGTACGTTTCGATATCGCTTGTCCGGGTAAAAGTGGAATACATGATCACAGGAATCTTATTAAGGCGCCGGTCATTTTTAATTTCACGAAGACAGGCATTCCCATCGACCCTGGGCATATTGATATCGAGAAAAATATATTCCGGTAGTTCAATATCACTATTGAGAATTTGTAAGGCTTCGTCAGCGCTTTTGGCTACAAGGCAAATAATAGATGGGCCAATCTCGCGCACGGCATCACAGAATATTTCAATATCCTCTTCGTCGTCATCGACATTAAGAATTGTCATATAAAGGTCGCTACCCTTTGGGGGTATGAAAATTGCGTTGTGACACTAATTATTGTAGTCTGAAACCCTAATTATCTAGCAAAATCCCTTCAGACCCATAAGAGAACTAATCGAACCAAAAAGGTAATTAAACGGACCAGGAAGGCTATAAATGGGCATTAAAAAACTATCGCATGATTAAGCCTGCTATTGAGAGGAGAGAGATCTAAATGAAGAATATCATTGGTACTGATCACTGGGAGAAAACTGGAATGGATGTATTTTGGGGAGAAATTGCCCCATCCGATCATATACTTCAGATATATGACGATGATGCAGAATTCATAGACATCCTGGCAAGCTATGTGTCAAGTGGATTCAATTCCGGTGAGTCCGTTGTCATCATTGCGACGCCTGAACATTTGAAGTCATTGAACCAGCGTTTGCGCGATCAGGGTTACGATTTGTTTTCATTGACGTTGCAGGACCAATATATTCCGCTCAACGCAAAGGAAACCCTGGAGCAATTCATGATCAACGGCTGGCCTGATGAAAATCTTTTCTTTCATCTTTTGACAACCCTGCTTTTGCGCGCACGAAAAAAAGTCCGGCCCGTGCGGGCTTTCGGTGAGATGGTAGCCTTGTTGTGGAGTCAGGGATACAGTGGCGCAACGGTTCACCTCGAACATCTCTGGACCCGCTTCTGTCAGTTAGAGCAGTTCCGCCTTTTTTGCGCCTATCCGAAAGTTGGTTTTACCGAAAATGCAGTTGCATCGATTATCAAAATATGCGGATGCCACAACAAAATCATCGCCAGCAGTAATGATGGCAGCGCAGAACTTTTCTCCTACTCTATGGCAAACTCAAACTCACATGGTGCGTAGTTCGTAAAGTACACGCAATCGGCCTGTAATTTCGGGAGAGCACCTCTTAACTGCGTCCATTTATGGGCCCCCGTACCCGGGCCAATTTTTATGCTGTGTTTTCCTTTCTCGTATATAACATATCCACCGTTCCTGATCAGGTAAGCATTGTCGATTCCTTGTTTTTGTTTAACATTTTTTAAAATACCACCCATGCGAAAACCGAACTCAACCACAACCGGCAAATTTTTTGGACCATCCACTACTACTTTTATTTTAGCTTTTCCCCCTGCTTGAGTAATATAAATTTTTGTCTGAAGTGTTTGAATTTCCGATTGCTCTCGTTCACTTCTCGGCAACTGGCCCCAGGCCTCCGCGTCTACGGGAAGTGCCTCTTTAGTGAGTGGTTGATAGTAGGGTCCTTGCATTGTTGATGACAGGATGTACGTATCGCCATCTCGTTGTAACTGCTGACTCTCAAACTGGCCTTTACCAAAAAAGGCTGCTGAAAGCCGCACTGCTTCCAGCGCTGCCTCTCCTTTGAAAAAAGTTAAAAAAGTCGGGTTATTCGTAATAATTGACATATCAACTTCCCCTTCGCGTATCCGTACCATATTTGAGTATTCAAAATATTTATGGTAGTCAGTAAGCAGAGGTTTCGGCTCAGGCAGATCGCGCAGCAAGGCTGGATCTTCAATAAGATGAGGCAACATATACAAAAGGTGATCGAGCGGAACTGTCCTTTGAATGTAATCAACCATGCCGGAATAACGGCTGTCCTTATCCATGAGCGCCATATAGTTATAAGCGAGATAATAACCTGACATATTCCTTTGGAGGTACTTATCCTGTCTGTTTGAAGATTCCGTTACTATCTCTCCATTTGAATGGACGAAGTAGAAGGTCAGGTTCAGGTTCCTTCGAACGATGTCAAAGAGAAAATCATACTTCATCTTGATTGCAACGTCCAATAGTGTTCTGTTCGTTATGGGCGTGTATACCGCAGTGCTGCGCTCATTGTATTGACCATCAGGATCGATATCTATTTTTTCAGCAAGCCATTGGTCCACCCGGGTTCTGTATTTTGGGTCAGGAAAAAAAGAATTTACCCAGGCCAGCCCGGCAGTGACAACCCAACGGTGATTGGGTGTGTGGATGCCCCCCGCGGCAAGGGCCTCCCCGGCTTTAAGTAAGTATTTTTTCATAACTAGAGGAAAGTCCCCATAATCAAGCTGATTATTCTTTAACATGATTGAATAGGCCAGCCCAAGCGGAAAAATGGTGAACCCTAAATCAGGGGTCGAGTGAAAGTTCGTTGTTAACAGATCAATGGTGCCGTCTTCGTGTTGAAGATTCACCAAAGCGTTCGCCGCAAGGGTCAAACGTTGAAGTATCTCTTTTGATTGATAATATTTTGAATCACGGGATACATATGCGCACATCAGGAATTGAATTAACTGCGCAGTAGCGATAGGTGATACCACACTATCGGCGTCAAACACAGCTCCGTAATATGCTGTACCCTTTTTGGTTAATTGCCTCTCCAGATCGGTGGGTATATTCATATCATTTAATACGACAAGCTGCGCCAGCAACTCTTTTTTCGTATAGGGCGGCGCTTTCCTATCGGCAAACGAATGACTGAATAAAACAACTGTAAAAAGAGAAACAAAAACGAAGTTCTTCCTGATCATATCGATTAATAATTGTTTTTTGATTCATAACGACCACATGGAATGCACCTTGTTGTTTCATTTTAAGCCGAAGGCGAAACCATGGGTTTAATTTACCCATTATTTCTCCGCGTATCCAAAAAATAAAATCAATTGAAATATAACAGAAAGCCACTATAGCGGATTGTGGGATGAAATGACTACGCGAATTTGATAGTTCGGGAAAAGCGCCCTTCGCCGTCATAAGAATACCTTAGGGCTGAACGGCTTCAAATGGAAGTGATACTTCAGGGGATTGTCAACACGGCTGTCAATACAAGCAGGCTCGTCATCCCCATGGTGGTGCCAACACTGTCTGTTTTGCCAATATAAAATTTATGTAGATTATTCTTATCCTTAAAAATTGTTTTGGGTGGCGTCGCTGTTTCGAAAACTTCACTCACCCAAAACTCATTTTCATAAGTAAGGAGGTTGGTTCCCCTTTATGGAGCAAAATCCAAGCCATATAACCGGTTACTGCGTTTTTCCGGACCCCCAACCAGTCGACTAAAACAGGGAAATGCCCGGCTTCCAATCAGAAATAGTTTGCGCACCTCCCGGCATCCATGCAGTGCTCAGAAGCCCTTGGGTGATTAAGCGCAATAATAGTATATTCACTATCCGGATAATGCTTTTCGTCAGGTACGAAGAGTCAGGTCAAGAATTATGAATATTTTTGTAATACTGAGAACCCTTTTTACAGAACCCAAGGCCTGAATGGAATCATCTGTTGTTAGAAAAAAAATCACCAGACCGAAAACCGTTATTCCTCCTCCAAAATCCAGCTCATGGATCCGAAAATGTATTAGAGCCATCTGGGTTTTGTTTTTCATCATCATAACGATCGTACCCCTTTACGTCTATACGGTCAGCATCGACCTTTTTGGCTTGTTTGGAGGAATGCCGAATTACTCCACCATTGAAAATCCGGAAAACGATTTATCATCAGACCTGATCTCGGCCGATGGCGTTTCATTGGGACGATATTTCCGCTACAACCGGAGTCAGGTGCACTATCATGAGCTCTCTGCTGATCTGGTCAACACACTGGTCTTATCCGAAGACCATCGGTTTTATGGTCACGCAGGTATGGATTTCTGGGCTTACCCGCGCGTATTCTGGGGAATACTAACTTTTAATTCCGCCGGCGGAGGCAGCACTATTACCCAACAACTTGCTAAAAATCTCTACACACAAAATCCGGAATTGGACGGACACCTCAGCAAACTCGGGGCCTTGCCGCGTCGCATTATTCAGAAGACAAAAGAATGGATCATCTCAACCCAGCTGGAACGAAACTTCACAAAGGAAGAGATCATTGCCATGTACCTGAACACGAGTCACTTTGACAGTAATGCGTATGGCATCAAGGTTGCGTCAGAAACTTACTTTAATAAACAACCGTCCACACTGAATCTTCCTGAGTCTGCCGTGCTTATCGGATTGCTGCAGAATCCAGGCTTATTCAATCCACACCGCAGGCCGGAGAATGCCTTTGGCAAGAGAAATCAGGTCTTGTATAAACTTTATAAACACAAATACATTACGACCCGCGAGGCTTACGATTCCATAAAAACACTACCCATCACGTTGCAGTACAGGGTTGAAAATCACAATGAAGGCCACGCCCCCTATTTCAGGCAGCTCATCCGGCCCCGGTTAGTTGCATGGTGCAAAGAGAAAGGATATGATCTGCTCGAGTCCGGTTTAAAAATATTTACCACCATCGACAGCCGTATGCAGATAGATGCGGAGCAGGCTCTGGTCGAACACATGTCGCCTCTGCAGGAATCGTTTGAGAATCAGTGGCAACAAAAAAACAGTGAACCCTGGGTTGATGAAGGAGGTTATGAGTTAGAAGGTTTCATAGCGAAGAAAATAAAGAAAATTGCGCTTTACAGAGCGCTACAGGAAAAATACGCGGAGTCGCCGGATTCGGTGGACATCATGTTAAACGTGAAAAAGAAGATGACTGTGTTTAGCTGGAAAGGCGATCGCGATACGCTTTTCAGTTCCATGGATTCACTGCGGTATTACAATCGTTTTTTACAATCCGCAATGATGTCCATGGATCCGCAGACCGGCGCGATAAAAGCCTGGGTTGGAAATATCCGTCACAAATATTTCAAATTTGACATGGTAAAACAGGGGACACGGCAAGCGGGTTCAACTTTTAAACCATTCGTCTATGGCAAGGCTATTGAAGCCGGTTATTCTCCCTGTCACACATTGTACGACCTTTCACCCACCATTGAACTTCCTGACGGCCGCATCTGGAAACCACGTAACTCAGAAGGTGATGAAGGGTCATCAGAAAAGTTAACATTTCGAAAGGGAATGGCGCAATCCAAAAATACTTTGAGCGCACAGGTTATTGAACTGGTTACACCCGCCAATGTGGTTGAGTTCGCACACCGGTTGGGAATTACTACGAAATTAGATCCGGTCCCTTCATTAGCCCTTGGAACAAGCGATGTGTCCTTATACGAAATGGTTGCCGCATACAGCAGTTTTGTAAACCTTGGTATTTACACCGAGCCATATTACATCACGCGCATCGAAGATAAAAACGGCAATGTGCTCGAAAATTTCATCCCCCAGACAAAACAGGTTATGGATGAGAAAACTGCCTATAAAATGGTGTACATGCTCCAGGGAGGCGTGGAGGAAATTGGTGGCACCTCCGGTGGCATTGATACCTTTCTGAAATTGGACAACGAACTCGGAGGTAAGACCGGAACAACCGATGATGCTTCCGACGGATGGTATATGGGTATCTCCCACAATAACGTCACAGGTGTCTGGGTTGGTGGTGATGAAAGAAGCATTCACTTTCCTTCATGGGTCTTCGGATCGGGTACAAGAACAGCGCGCCCCATCTGGGAGAAATATATGATGAAGGTCTACCAGGATCCCTCAATCGGCTACGGAAAAGGATCTTTCAAACGACCCACCGATAACCTGGACATGACACTCGACTGCTCGGAACACGAGGATATGGGATATGAATAATCTTTAGGTGTCGGATTTATAGATCTATACGCAATGATTCATTATTTTCCTTGGCCACCCGGATCCCTGTTATTATTTTTTCCTTGCCCTTTTCAGGATCATTTATTTTAACGGTATAGCTGGATGCGGAAAAGACTTTCGGTTGAAACGTGTTCCCGTTAATCCGAAGCGTGTATTCCACTTCACCATTTGATTCATTGACAACCTTTAAAACCGGATTTTTTGCACCCTGTATTCTCAAGGTGGGGAGATAACCTATGCCCTTGCGTCCGTAATTTTCTTGCTGGGATACGGTGATGGGCCATCCCTGGTACTGGCCGCCGGGAGTTTTTTGCGGATCCGCTGACCGCGGCCAGCATTCGATTTTCATCGTACGGTCCTTCTTATTGAACGTCACGATACCATAACCCGTAGCCCTGTCGTAAATAATCGCAGGGTTTAAATTTGTTTTCCGCGGATTAGCAACCGCCAATACAGTGATCTTGTTTCCAAAACCATCGTGAAAGTTTCCTGTGTAGGCTGGTTGACCAGGCAAGGGCTGATGATCCTCCACGGGAGGCCACCACCGCCGGGGAAAGATATTGTTCAGCGGTGGCCCGGCAAAGGCATAACCCGCATCACCAAAATCTTCTATTCCATATTTTACCATACCCGCCACGTGCTGATCCCCGGCAATGTGCAAGGCAAAACACTTCCTGATGATCTTCAACGCCTCATCCCTTCCCTTCTGTGGCCATCCGTTTGAATCCATGTCGGTGGTAGGAGCATCCCCTTTAACATATTCTCCTGGTTCGGGAATGGGAAGACGCGGAACGATGCTGTCAATGATGCTGCCTTTCGGAAGCGTTGCCATGGTACAAAAATTTGTTTGTGACAGCACCGCTTTCATTTCCGCCCCATCACGCCAGTCAGCGGCCCATTCATTCAAAAATTTCAGCTGGCGCCTGCCCAGCAGTTCAGCCTCCACATTATAGTGCGCTTTGATATTAAAATCCGGATTCTGAATAAATCCATTGACGACTTTGGCTTCGGGTGGCAGCGCCTGTCTTGGAGCGGATTTAAACTTTCTGTCTTCGAGAATCGCCATGCTGATACCCCCGTAATTCCAGCTCGTGTAATACACACCGATACCTTGTTCGACCGGCGTTGGGTCATAGGGGTCGGGAAGATGACTGGTTTGTGTGCGCTGCACCATGTTTAACCACTCGGGAGGCATTTTATATCCACCCTGGTCCTGTGCAGGGTATGCCCAGCCCTGATCCGTGGAGGCTTTTTTTCCGCCTTCACCCCACACGTTGCCGTGGTACACATCGTGATCATCGGGAATGCAGGCTGAGGGAATGTTCCGGAATATTTCGCGGTAGGACCATCCGAACATATACCACTTCCGCAAATAATCCAGACTGGATTTTTCCAGCGGTGAAGTTTGAATTCCAAAGCCACCAGTGCTTTCATAAAACTGGTCGCCCAAAAATACAGCCAGGTCAGGCTTGTGTTCCCTTACATGGAGTGGTACATCAGAATCTGGAAAACCATGATCTCCGTTGCAACTGAAGACTGCCATTTTCACCTGGGCTGCATCGATGGGTTCCTGCGCAATCATTCCTTCAAAAAAATATTCCTGCTTACCGTTTTTCAAAGGCAATTCCACGCGTACCCTATACGGCATTTTTTTTGAAAATGACCAGGGCTCAACCCGAAAATGCGCTGACCTCCCCAAAGGATCCACAGGACTTTCCTTCAACGTTCTCCACTGGCTGCCATCTTTTATTTGAAGGGTCGCTTTATGCCCCACAATAGCTTCAATGGGTGCGAGTTGCGCCGTTAGCTTCAGTATTTTTTTTTGTATAATATACTGGGCAAAGCAGATTGGCCCAAACTTCTGGTTATTGTTATGCTTTACCTTCGCACCTTTTATGGCCCAGCTTGCAAAAGCGACTGACGATTGTTCCGCAGCTTCATTCTCTTCTGAAAAATGGGATATCAAAGCGATGTTGCCTGAGAGATCTTTTAAAGGTATGTGTGCAGCAACCAATTCGTCTGCCGGCTTCTGCGTCGAAATTCCCAGCGCCATGAGTCGGATTGTATAATGACTTCCTTCGGCAGTAGCCTGAATGGAAAGTTTTATAGTTTCTTTTAACTTTATGCTTCTTTCACTTTTAACATTTCCGATAAACAATTTCCCCTCACTGTTAATACCCGCATTCAATCCCTCACCAAAGACTGCTGCCGAGCGGTAATCCTCAAACCTTCCTTTTCCTCCCAGCATAAAGCCCGCATAATTTTCGGCAGAAGGCTGCGTTTTGTGATTGAGCCAGTCAATCAGCACGGTTGTTTCAAAGGGCTGTGAATCTTCCGCAAGCTGACACGTCAGACAATGCAGACTTCTGTTTTTATCACTCACCACACAAATAGCCTTACCATCTTTGATCTGCCAGTCCTGCAACCTGTTTGCCCAAAACTCAGGTCCGGTCCAAAGCATATCGGGCCACTGATGCCAGGGGCTTTCAAAAGAAGAAGTCTGACCCGGAAGAATGGATGCCGTCCCACCTTTTTTGGGCTCACGCAATAGCAAATAGGGACTAACGGTACTGAGGGCAATGGCTTTTACGGCTTTCCTTCGGCGCATGGCAATTATTTTGATTTAATATGCAAATTTTATTTAAAATTAATCAACATTTTTTTTCAGGTTCATTACAAAAAGGCTTCTCATTTAAAAACTCCATTTCAACCTCAGGTAATTGAAAGTACCCGAGACTTCCATAAAACGAATCGACAGGCGATAAAAAACTGACCTAAGAAAAGCAGCTACACGTTATCTAAAATAGATACGATTTTTGTATATATTAAATAATATGGTAACTTATTTCCTTAATAATCCGACAATTAAAAAGGCCCCTCCATTTTCGTTGCTGCATTAGTTTTAGGTGATGATAAGCTCTATTCAATAAAATTGAGTTGCAGCTTAAAAGATCATTCAATATTCTTTGTAGTTTCCCGTCCCCCGAAAAACCATTAAGAATTTTGTCTATATACTAATAATATCCTCACCTGAACGATGAAAAAATATAACGTTGGAATTGTCGGCTATGGCTGGGTGGCCACCGCACACATTGCCGCCATCAATGCAAGCGCCAATGCGCAGGTTACGGCAATTTATTCATCACGCCCTCTCAATGATGCGGAAGTCTCTGCATCCTACGGCTCGCCAATAAAAACCTACACTGACCTGGCCACAATGTTGAAGGACAAAAATATCCATGTCATATCGATCTGCAGTTATCCGAATCAGCACAAAGACCAGGCGGTGGCAGCAGCGAAAGCCGGCAAACACCTGATCATTGAAAAACCTCTCGCCCTCTCGTGGGAAGACTGCCAGGCAATTGAGGCTGCCGCCAGGAGTTCCGGAATAAAAGTGTGTGTCTGCTTTGAGTGCCGTTACTCGAGTCAATTCCTTTCCACCAAAGCGGTGATCGATGAAGGATTGCTCGGCGATCTCCACTATGGCGAAATCGATTATTACCACGGCCTGGGTCCCTGGTACGGTCAATACCGCTGGAACATCACCAAAGAAGCCGGAGGAAGCTCACTCCTCACCGCAGGATGCCACGCCCTGGACGCCTTACTGCTCTGTATGGGCACCGATGTATCAGACGTAACGAGTTACGACACCAAATCAAAAAGCAAGATCTTTGAACCATACGAGTACACCACGAGCAGCGTAACAATTCTCAGGTTCAAGAGTGGACGGATCGGCAAGTGCGCCGCCATTGTGGATTGCCTTCAGCCCTATTATTTTCATACCCACCTTTGTGGCAGCGAAGGAAGCCTGCTCGATAACAAATTCCATTCGATGAAACTCAACACAAACAAAGTCTCATGGAGTACTTTGGCAATGAAGATGCTGGATTCCGGCGATGTAGCCGACCATCCATACCTCACACAGTTCAATAAATTTTTTGAGTCTCTGGAGAAAGGTGTCGAGATGCCGCTGACAAGTTTGAAGGATGCCATGAAAACACATGAGATAATGTTTGCGGCCGACAAGTCGGCAGCCACAGGGAAATCGGTTAAACTTTAGGATCCTTTCGACCGCCGAGAAAATGCTTAAATTATCAAGACCTGGTTTCAAAGTTTTGTTCTATGATACGCTCGAAGATTTTTACCTGGCGGAGGCACTGGAATATATCGTTGCCTGGAAACAATCGACGCCCGACAATCCGGTAGGAATCTGCGGACCTATTGGTCCAACGGAACAATTGCCCCTGGTCGCCCGCATGGTTAATGAACTGGGATTATCAGTAAAGTCAGCGCACTTCTGGGGTATGGACGAATGGTTTATTGATGGAAAGGAAGCATCGCCGGATCATCCGCTTTCGTTTGAAAAAGCAGACAGGGCATTGTGTTTTAACAGGATCCGAAAAGATCTTGTAATGCCCGATAGCAATTTGCACTTTCCCAAAGCAGACACAGCAAATTATCGCAAGAGCTGGGAGGGAGTTCGCTGTGCGGTGATGCAGGGCGGGCAGGGTGATATCAAACATTGGGCATTTAACGATCCCCCACGGCGCGAAGGACAGTATAAAGACAATCCTCCAGCTCCTGCAGAGTATCTCAAGTTAACGACCCGTGTCGTCGAATTGCATCCCATCACCATCGCCCAGAACGCCCGAACATCCGGAGGGGGGAACATCGCGCTTGTTCCAACCAAAGCCATTACGGTCGGCCCTGTCGAAACCTGGAAAGCGGAAAAGGTTTCCATCTGGCATGCCGGCATGCACGACAATCCATTTGGTCAGAGGTTAACGACTTTGATGATATCCAAAAAGATCCGGGATACTTCGGTTCCGATGTCGTTACTGGCTGATCACCCGAATGTGCAGTTTAATTTCTACCGCGCCGGGTTGGGATCGTGTCAGGTCGAAATGCATTAAAGGGTTGGCGTTTGATAATAATGAGTGCGTTTGGTGTTTTATTAAGAAAGGCTGCCGCCGATTCGGGAATATGTTTTCTTGCGACATGGACCAAATTATTCCCAGGATCCAGCCGGAACATCCATTTCAAATCTTTGCTGTCACCACAAAACTTTGCTGTAAAACATTCTTCAAACTAAGTGCTGCGGATTGATCACAAATTGAGCTAACGGTGGATAATACAGCGATTTTTTCCAATCTATTGCAAATATCTTTTCGAGGATGACTTTTACTTCACCAAAGGAGGAAGGTTTAATGGTGAATAAATTCGCTCCTTCCCTAAAACAAAGTTCCACTTCCTTCCAGGCTATGACCGAAGAATATATGATAATCGGAAGTAAATCATATTTTCGGTTAGACCTGATCTCTTTCAAGCATTGACGTCCATCTTTAGAGGGCATTAGTAAATCAAGGAAAAGAAGATCAGGGATGCTCTTATCTAATATCTTAATAAGAATGTCACCATTCTCAGCTCGATCAACTACGATAGACAAGTTTAAATTTATCATGGCATCATTAAGAAACTCAAAATCATCGTTATCATCTTCTGCGATTAATACATGTGGAGGAGGAGTCATACCATAACTTTTTTAATAATTTTAGTCTACAGACTGTCGTTTGCTTTACGCCTGATTTATTAAATATACTAATTATCTTATAAGATAAACACACATTTTCCATTTTCCGTCTTTGCCGGCGGCTATTGTTTTAGATTGTTTGTTCAGCAACACGGTTATTTTTTCCCTGGGGCTGCTCCATCCCCAGATAGCTGTTGGTTGGTCGCGTTGGAGGACCATGTTGTCGCCGAAGATTTGTGGGAGGCGGACATCGGCGTGGAGGGTGGTGGTGAGGAATAAGACTGAGATCAGGAGAATAATTTTTCCCATACCAAAGTGGTTAATTGATAAACAAGTTTACAAATTTCAACTGTTTCCATCCGGACCGACCGCGATAATTAGTCGAAATAAATTAAGTATATTGAAATAGTGAATCAACACGTCAGATGACAAACAAAGTGTCAGCCCGCGCGGATATGCAAAAGGTACAATCGCGATACCATAAGTTAATCCGGCAGGAGGGCATGGTTATCGTGTTGGCAGGTGTCATGCTGGCACTTTTCTATTCCCTGCTCACCGATAGTTATGAAACGATCACTCCATTTATTAACGGCATTATCATAGGAGTTGTGTGCGGGATGGCAGTGGCCTGGAGTGAACTGATCCTTTTTCGCAACGCTTCCCGTAAAATGAGCTTTATTGGCCTGGTCACCCTGAAAGTCGTCACGACCGTGATGCTGGTAACGGGTTCAATTTTCTCAGTGATTCTTATTTCAAGAAGTTTGACCTCGGGTATGAATCCGCTGGAAATTATTGCAAGTGATGCATTCAGGCATTTTTTGTGGGAAGAAGATTTCCATATTATGATACTCTATGCTTTCGGCATGGCCTGCATCATTATGTTCACCAAACAGATGAACCATAAATTAGGACAAGGCGTCCTGTTCAACTTCATCACCGGAAAATATGCGCATCCTTTTCATGAGGAAAGGATCTTTCTGTTCATCGACCTGGATGGGTCAACCAACCTTGCAGAGCGCCTCGGAGACCTCCAATACCACCGGTTCCTGAATGAATTTTTTTGCGATGTGGCTGAACCTGTGGTAGCTGCCAGGGGGGCGATCCATCATTATGTCGGAGATGAAGTCGTCATTACCTGGAAGATGGAACAAGGCCTTGAATCCGGCAATTGCCTCAACGCCTACTTCGCCATAGTTGAAAAGATGGAAAAACTCAAGCCAAAGTATATGGCCCTTTTCAATGTGCACCCATCTTTCAAGGCCGCATATCATTGCGGGCCGATAGTGACCGGGGAGATCGGGGATATTAAAAGTCAAATCGTTTTTCACGGTGATGTGGTCAACACCACATCACGCATTGAACGCCTGTGTTCCCGATTAAACGAGAAACTTCTCATCTCGAAAGAACTTATGGAGAAGTTGCCCCTTTACAATGACCGTTTTCAACTGGTGGGAAGTTTTGAATTAAGGGGAAAAAAATCCAGTACCGAAGTCTTTGGACTGCGCAAAGTGGCTCCTGATCAGATCCTTGAAAACCAATCGTCCGACGGAAAACATAAAAAGTCTCAGAGCCAGCAGGTGCCATAATAATCCAATTGCAAGGTGTATGATTATTGTAATCTCCCCGGCTTGAGGATGCGTGTAAAGGAATGATCGGTCATTTTCCGCGAATTTGTCTTAATCTAAATCTAAACCGGTTGGATTTTTCTGCAAAAGCGCCGTCATGGCAGCCGCAAGGATAAGATTCATTTTTGCATCAAGGCCTTTGTGCATCCAAATAATATTTCTATTCATTCCCAGGGCACCTCCTCCGTAATATTGGAGAGCGCAGAGGGATCGTGAGTTTTCAATGAATTCATAACCCAATGCAGGCATCGAACGCGGATCATCCCCATTTTTGTTGGAATTCACCGGTGAAAGAAAGATTATTCTTTCTCCGTTGGTTAGTAACGCCTCGTCCTTACTATTGGCGTTGCTGCCACGTGCTAAATTCATAAACAAAGCCCATGTTTCGCTGGTATCGCCATTAATAGTAATGAAGGCGGAAAAATTCTGAGTCTTCAGCAAAAGTTCATCACTGCCTAAAGACAAATGTGGAAATAGTTCGATTTCATTCAGCGATTCGATCTTAATGTTATTTGCGGCATTTACACTTGCAAAATCAGTTGTTTTATTGCCGAGTACAAAGGAAAATTTTTCCGTGGATTTACTTTCTGTTTTAGTATTGAAAAAATTACCTTTTGTAGTTGTGGTTGTCCATCCCGTTTTACCGGAAACAATTCCATAATCACCAAAACGGATCTTCCAGGTCTTGCCGACCATTTGGGTACCCATCTTTACCTTTAGCACTTCGGCGTGCGCCGCAAGGCTGTCGCTGATGACAATATTTTTTTGTGCTTGCGCAAAGCCGGCCACTGCCAGCAACAGGAAGGCGGGCAAATAAATTCTGATCAGATATGAATGCATATAAAGGACATTTACAATTTAATGAATCAAGAATCAACTCAATCGAATTCCCGCTTTTAATTTTTATAAAGCTTGTCGTAGTCAGGATTTTGAAAACTAGTTGACTAAATACTTTCTTCAATTTGAAGCATGGAAAAGTGTTAGTATTTGATTAAAATGTCATAACTTCTATACCAAAAATACCAGACCTTCGCAGCGTAATCCTTCCGGTATTCTCTAAACAACTTACTGCTTCTCTGGTATCATAACCATAATCAGCGAGGCAGTGTTACATCAGCCCTCCGGCGATTCAAGAAAAGTCAAACCATTGATCGTAGAGTATTATGAAAACAATAAAAGGAGTATTAATGGTGTCGTTGATGTGCTTGGCGACCTCGTGTCATGACTATAGTAAAAGTCTGACTAAGGACAAAGAAATGACCTCGGATTTGATTTTGGAGAATATAAAACCCGGTAGAACTTACGCGGTCAAATTAAAAACCGGAATGGAGTATAAAGTTCGCGTAAAGACAATTGACTTGGAAAGTCTTTCAGGATCATTTTACATGGTATATCCGCAGGTCCGTCAGCCGCCTAAAATGGAGACGACCATTTCATTGCAAAATATACAGGAAGTCAAAGGCGAGAAATTTCTTGTTGTCCCGACCATTTTTGCGATTGCCATTCCCCTTGCTGTGGGCTTCCTAATCCTTGATAACATGACTTTTTCTCCCTTGCATTGAAGACTTATCAAGCGAGTCAGGAAGGATGGAACGGGCTAAGTTCGGTGTCTACTATAAGCTTAAGCTTGTTCAGGAACGCAATGAATACATACTTCAAGATCGTCCTTTGCGCTACCGTCCCTTTTTTGCCTGAATTAAAAAACGCCTGTAAGTTTATAACATACAGGCGTTTAAATGAATACCCGTAGTCTGTACGGGAATCGAACCCGTGTTACCAGAATGAAAATCTGGTGTCCTAACCCCTAGACGAACAGACCGTGTTTGTAAAAGTGGTGCAAAGATAGACTGCCGCAATGTATTTGCAAACCTGTGCTTTATTTTTTTCCAAAAGGCTTTTCGATTTCATTGGTTTTAGACACCCAGTCTTTTATTTTTGCAGCCTTGTCTGTCGACCGACAGATAATCAGTGACTTAAAAAATTAAAGCATCATGACGAAAGTAGGTATTAACGGATTTGGCCGCATCGGCCGCCTCGCCTTCAGAGCCGCCCTCACTCGCAAAGATATCGAGGTAGTAGGTATCAATGACCTGGTTGACGCCGATTATATGGCATATATGTTGAAATACGATTCCACCCACGGCAGATTCGAAGGAACCGTTGAAGCAAAAGATGGCCAGCTGGTTGTCAATGGAAAAAAAATCCGCGTAACCGCCGAAAAAGATCCTGCAAACCTGAAATGGAATGAGGTTGGTGCCGAGATCATCATCGAATCCACCGGTCTGTTCCTGACAAAAGAAACCGCTCAGAAACATATAACCGCAGGTGCGAAAAAAGTCGTGATGTCCGCTCCTGCTAAAGACGATACCCCGACCTTTGTAATGGGTGTAAACCATAAAAAGCTGAATGCGTCGCAAACAATCGTTTCCAATGCTTCCTGTACCACCAATTGCCTGGCGCCCCTGGCCAAAGTCCTGAACGATAAGTTCGGAATCAAAGAAGGTTTGATGAGCACTGTTCACGCCATCACCGCCACGCAAAAAACCGTCGATAGTCCTTCCTCCAAAGACTGGCGCGGTGGCCGCGGAGGTTATCAGAACATCATCCCCTCCTCTACGGGCGCAGCCAAAGCGGTGGCCCTCGTTATCCCTGAACTTAAAGGCAAACTGACTGGAATGTCTTTCCGTGTGCCGGTAGCGGATGTCTCTGTTGTTGACCTCACGGTCAGACTGGAAAAAAGCGCCAGCTATGACGAAATCAAAAAGGCGATGAAAGATGCCTCTGAGGGGGAACTAAAGGGAATACTGGGGTACACCGAAGAAGATGTTGTTTCACAAGACTTCCTTGGCGACTCCAGAACCTGCATTTTTGACGCCAAGGCAGGTATTGCTCTCAATGATAACTTTGTAAAGGTAGTGGCATGGTATGACAACGAATGGGGTTATTCCAACAAACTGATCGATCTGGTCCAGGAACTGGCCAAAGTTTAGAACCCGCACTCAAAATATTTTTTACCGAAAGGCCGCTTTTTAGTGGCCTTTCGGCGTTTTAGGCATAAGTATTTAAGGCACTCGTGCGATTTACAGGCAATTTTTTAACTTTTTTCGTTAATAGTGTATCAGGGAGGTAAAATGCAGGATTTTTACGAAGCATTAGGTGTCAACAGAACCGCCAGCAATACGCAGATCAAAGCGGCATTCAAAAAAATGGCGATGCGCTACCACCCTGACCGCAATCCTGGCAATAAACAAGCAGAAGAAACATTTAAATTCCTCAACGAAGCCTATCACACCCTCTCCGATCCGGTGAAAAGAGCGCGCTATGACTCGCGCTTCCATATTATCACCGAAGAAGTAAATGAAGCATACTGGCAGGAGATCAAACGCAAACGCTACCAGCAGTGGAGGCAGTCGCGGGATATGCGTTATCGCCTCGATAAAAATTATTTCAAGATCCAGGGGCTGGCCTTCCTGGTTTTCCTTTTGATCGCGGGATTTTGTTTCGCTGTGATCAACACCGCGCATTATTATGTCCGTCAGCAACAGATGGAAAAGTGGCGGGCAAACAGTCTTCAGCTAAAGCAGGTGAATGGATTATTTGGAGAAGGTAAATTTCACGACGCTTTCACAATGATCCGGACGATGGAAGAAAGAGATCCGCTCGATTTCCGTTTTGGTTTTGTTCGCGACAGCCTCGTCGCCGCCCTGCGCAAACAGGCAGATAGCGAATACCGCGTTAATGATTTCCGCGCCGCGGTAACCCATTACCTCGTACTCAAAAATTACGAAAACCCGGTGCGGTATGAAACACTGGAAAACATGTCCATGTGCCAGTCCTACCTGGGAAATTATAAAGAATCACTGGAGGCGTTGAAACACTTGCACAATCAACAGCCGGGTGACCTCGGACTGGTCTACAAGATCGGCCTCATTAACCTGGAAAAACTGGATAACCCACAGGAAGCCCTGCAATATTTTAACATGGGTAAAAAACTCTTTAAGGATAATCTCAGCAGGGTGTATGGCAATGCATTTCAGATCGTCATGAATCCTCGGGATGCTCCCGATATTTACTACAGTATCTTCAAAAAAAGAGCGATAACAAATATGAAACTCGGGCACTTCCCGGATGCGGTGACTGACTGCAACTGGGCAATATTCCTGCGTCCTCAGGATGGGGAAGGTTACTACCTCCGCGCGATCGCCAACATCAGCACAAAAGATTATCCCGCTGTTTGCGAGGATATCAGTAAAGCCAAACAATTCGGTTCGGAACAAGCAGCCCTCGTCAGAAAAAATTATTGCAGATTTTCCGGCGCCACCGCCCAGCGGAAATGAGTATATAAGTTTATAAGGGAATAGGGATATAAGGGAATATGCTCATGCCCCGTTCAGAGACTAAAAAATAACGTCTCCATTTCTTTGTGCCTTAGAGTCTTTGTGGCTAACTAGAACTCCAAACATTTTCCATGGCCAGTCTCACAAAAGAACAAACACACTCCATCAAGAAAAGTTACCTGAGTATTCTCGGGTTATTTTTAAGTGAGAAAAAGATCGACAGCAGGTATTTAAGATGTTTGCTGAAGTGGGGGTTTCAATTGCACCTTACTCCGGAGGACCTGCGGCAGCAAAACATCGACATCTCCCACCTCAAATTTTCGCACCCGGCAGAAAAGGTAGAAAAGGCCGAAGCGATCTATCACCTGGTCCATATGATCTGCATGGATAATGTTGTCGAAGATGTGGAACTCGAAGTGGCTTCCGTGTATGCGGAAAAGCTGGGCTTCAAAGCCTCACTTGTAAGCGACCTGTTAAAGTCAATTGTGACGGCCGATGCCGATGGCAACGACGAGGGAGACGTCCGCCAACAGGTCATAGATTTCCTGAAACTGAATGATGCCTGAAAGTTGTAAGTTTTAAGTTGTAAGTTTTAGTTCTTCCGCGTTGTTTCTTTTCTGAAACCCATTCTGACCCGATCGGGTCCGCCTTCCCACTCATTTGCCTATACCATATACCTTATGCCATACCATAAACTTTATTACCTATACACGTATAAGCCTATGCACCCATGATTTCCTTATTCCCCCGGGTAAGGATACGGATGTAGGATTTAACGCGCGTTTTAAAGATATCCCAACAATATCCATAGCATCTTTGAAGTGTGTAAACTGTTCCAAAAAACCCCACTAGTTATGAACAGAGTTGACTTCAGAAATATGGCAAACGCCCGATTAGCCGCAAGGCTCAGGCAGGTTCTGGTACTTTTTTTAGCCGTTGTGGTAGGTATACTGGTTTCAGTTTCCTACAATTTTTAAAGGCGCCAAAGAACCATTTTTTAACCGTTTTGCCCGTTCTATCCATCCTGAAAATTTGGGTTAATTGATTAATTAGTTTCGAAGGCCTCGCCAAAAGCGAGGCTTTTTGATTTGCCTCTCCGGGTAGAGCGGGTCGTTACCTAACCGCTCCCCCACAGACCCGTACGAGCGGCTTTCCCGCATACGGTTCCTCTGTTTTCGGTT
>JBBDXJ010000147.1:0-31724 GCA_040902445.1 Cyclobacteriaceae bacterium
ATTACCCCGATAATGACTATTTTGACAATAAGTCTAAGTTAACAAAGTAGAATTAATTATCGAACCCGCGAGGTCAATACTATTCTCCAGTTAACCCACTCAATATCAAATCATTTAGGAGGAAATAAAAACGGGCAAATCAAAAAACTTTCTGATTTGCCCGCTCTGGTAGACCCGGCTTGAATCGAAAATCCGTGGGCGAGCCGCTATTCTCTGCTGACCAGAGTCTTCGGTTTCAAACTGACAACTTCTTTAACCTGCTCTAGCTCCTTGGAAATTGAACCCCTTTTGATCAAGGTGTATTCTTTTACTCCTATTTTGCTGAACCAGTCTTCCCAAACGGCCATAATCCGGTCCCACTCCATGTCTCTCTCGCGTGGAGACGCCTCGACCAATATGATCCGGAGACCCTGGAAGTGATTCTCTACTTCAAGCAATTTGTTTCGATTATGCCCAACGATCGGATATCCGTCTGTCAGAATAAAAAGAAAGTTCTCTGTCAGCGTATCCCTGGAATAATCCACTTTCAGGTCCTCATAGAAATATTTCCAGATGTCTGCACCATGATATTCTTCAGGGGCCTGGCTGAACACAGCGCGTTCGTAGAGGGTGTCGAGATTGGCAAAGAAGGTTTCCCTCCTTTCCTGCTCCTGCACCTTGCGATACACATTATTAATATTCTTCATGTTGACATAAAGCTTCTCTTCAAAAACATCTCGTCTTAATCCTGCTCCCAATTGCGGAGCGATGACAACTTTAATTTCGTCCCTGGATTTGATGTACAAGTCCTTTCTGACCTTTTCTTCAAAGAGAGAGTACAGGTTCCTGATGATCTGCTTGTCTCTTTCGGGCTGACTCTCCTGTACAATGAGCCGGTCAGAAAGGTCGAGAAGAATAATATAGTTGTGCTTAACGCGCATTTCGGCTTTCTTCTTTTCAGGCGAAGGCAATTCGCAAGCACCTGCCAATAGAAGAAGGAAAGCGCCAAGAACAAAAGAAATGACGGGCCTCAATTTGTTAGATTTCATCTGTTATAAATTTTATGTAGGCTAGAATCTGTTTCTGCCAGATGTAACTCGTGTTTATTGTTGGAATTCACAGTGCCGATGGAATGCAATTTTTTGTCGCTACACTGAATTAAATCACATAGAAAGAATCATTGCACAATTTTCTTTCAATACCTTGAGCTATAATAAAGTGATCTGAGGTCAGGATCAGCCAGACCGCTTGCTGACAACTTTGACGGTGCCGCTCCTGATGTTGTTTTTTTCCTCAAACTCTTTTTTGAGGATCAGGCATTTGTCCTTCATATCTTTCATGCCTGCCGGTGCGAGGTACATGATCCAACCGGAAGAAAATTGATCTACGTATTTCTTCAGGTTACCATACATCACTGTACTTAAGTCTTCGCGGTAGTTAGCAATTTGCAGCTCAATGGATGCTACATCTCCAAGTTTTTGCTTCAGAATCTTAATGTCATGCTGCAGATGGGAAATGATCTTTCGCAGGTTGGCGGTTATCTCTCCTTTCATCCATTCACGCAGCATTGAATCAAGCAAGATACTCCAGATGATATACACAAGGAACCCCAGGAATAAAATGATATAAAACGACGGGCTTTCACTCCAGTGAATAGCAGGCAGGCCCATTAAGGCTTTCGCATTTTCCGTGTTGTTGTTAATGATCATGGCCAGCAGGAAATCGACCACGAAGGTTACGCCGATGAGCAGTGACAGAAAGACTAATTTGAATTTGTTCTCCAATTCCAGGATAATGTGAAACGCCCAACCGAATGCATAAAATACAAATGGGACCACTAAAAGCAGGTAGTTGTACTGAAGCGCTTCGGCCAACTCGGCCGGACCGGGCATAATACTGCCTGTTCCCTCACCTTGTGCAAGGCTTTCTGCTATTCCCTCGAAATCCACATACAGCGCTTTATAGGTGGCCGACACGTAGAAGAAGAAGAGGTAAACAGAAAGCATAGCCAGGATAAAGAAATTGATGCCGAACTTTACCGGGCTGAAGCTTTCCCTCTTCAGCTTATCTTTGTCTTCTGCCCGCGATTCACGGATGTGCAAAAGTTCCTTTCTGTATTTGTCAATCTCTTTTTCCTTCTCCTTTATCTCACCTTCTATCTTAACGTTGCTCTCTTCTTTTTTTCTGAGTTCACGTTCCAGGTCCTTTATTAGCTTGAGACGTTCCTTCTTCTCTTCGTCGGTAAAGCCTTTGTAAGGTTCTTCGACCAGATCGCCATTGAGGATCCGATTGAGATAAGAGGCATACACGTCAGGGTCTCCCTTAACATTTCCGGATTTCTCGTAACCGAAATCGTAAAGATTGACGCGGTCTACATGATGAATGATCTTTGCATTCGATTCTTTAACTGCTTCGCGAGTTGGTTCCATGGTTGTCCGTTTATTATGGCTCTTATTATAGTTAAAAATCGGTTCTTTGTAGCTATTCATACGCAGGAATTTGCCGGCCATGCAGTAACTGGCAATGAACTGCCTTTACAGACGGTGGAATCACCGTAGAGAGAGTAGATTGAATACCCGACCGGCCTTTCGGCGATGATTTTTCACGTATAAAGGATATCGAGGGCGCCAGTGCCTTTTTCGTGTCGATGGAGTATTGACCACGTTGATACATGAGAAGGATGCGCGGCTGGTGGCAGGGACGCATAATTATGCGTCCCTGCGATGCCCCCGGCACCTGCTGCCCAAGCTTAACCCGATCACAACCTATGTTATTAATTTATCAATGGAGTCTCACAACTCACGATTTAATATTTAAATACTTCACCCCCGGCAAGCACTTCTTGCCTTTCTTCATCAAAGGTCACAAACTTGCCCGTCCTCAATGCTGCGGTAGTCATGATATTAGCGATGGAATGATTATATCCTGCCATGACATCAGCGTTTGGTTTTTTTCTATTTCTGACACATTCCATCCAGTTTTTCATGTGAGCTGAGGTCAGATCATCTGCTCCTGTGTCCGCGCCGGTTTCAGCCTTTATCTGTTCGGCCAGCGTAGTTTCCTTCAATAAATTAGGGCGCAAGCCCATTGCCGATGCATGGTTTTCCTGGAGTCCGCCATGGGGTGTTATCTTATTGGTATCCAGGTTTAGTTCACCACCATTGGAATAATATATTTCTTTTACACCACCCGCGGAATTGGTGAACCGGGAAGAATATATTACCTGAAAACCTTTTGACTTATCATTTAATGGACCATAGTCGAATACCGCAGTCATCGTATCGTGATTTTCCCTGCCATCGTTCCACAAATATATACCACCGTTGGCGGCGACACTCCTTGGATGATTCAGGCCGGTAAACCAATGTACCGTATCAATCTGGTGAGCCATCCACTGACCCGGGATACCGGAAGAAAATGGCCAGAAGAGTCTGAACTCCAAATACTTTCTGGGATCCCATGGCGTATCAGGACGGTTCATCAGAAAACGCTTCCAGTCTGTATCTTCTTTCTTTATCTCCTTTGTGAGCTTGGGCAGTCTCCACCTTCCGGGCTGATTTACATTCCAGGTCATTTCTACTGCGACAATTTCACCGAATTTCCCCGAGCGAATAAAATTATTGGCCGCATGATAATTAGGCCCACTCCTTCTCTGCGATCCTACCTGCACAATTTTGCCCGTTTTCTCAACAGCTGCCCGTGCCGCCCTGTTGTCTTCCATAGTTTCGGCAAATGGCTTCTCGACATAAACATCTCTTCCTGCTTCCACCGCTTCTTTACAATGCAGTGCATGCTGGAAATCCGCAGTACTTATGATGACAGCATCCACATCCTTTCTGTCATAAAGCTCATCGTTATTTCTCGCTGTTTGAATTTTTTTTCCAGACTTCTCCTGTACAAAGGCCACGGCTTCATCCCTTCTCCTGCTCCAGATATCAGACACTGCCGTAAATTCAAAGTTGAGCTCCTTCGCAAGCCCCAGCATAGAAGGAATTAAGGCACCCTTACACCGGCTTGAAAAACCTACAATGCCAACATTGACACGGTCATTTGCTCCCATGATACGTCCATAGCTGCTGGCAGAAAAACCCATTGCACCGGCTGTTACCGCGGCGGTTGATAAGGCGGTTTTTTTGATAAATTCTCTTCTTGACTTATTTATTTCATCCATGATCTTATATGTTTAGAATTGCGACGTTCGATTTGTCCGGTTTAGATTTTCAGACCTTCATACACAGTTTTATTCAACTTTTCCATTCGAAATAAACTCATACTTTTTGAGATGATCAGGCACCTTGAACCGTTCACCATACAAATCCTTCAATGCCTGGAAACCCATGTAATAATAGGTATCGAATATAGCACTATTTCCCAAAGCCCGTGGATCTTCCTGTTTTATTAGCTCATTCTGTAATTTACTTGCAAGATTTTCCATGGCTTCCCGGTATTGAGGAAAACTCGCCAGATTGTTCATACAATCCGGGTCCTTTTTCATATCATAAAGTTCCACTTCAGGCCTGAAGGAAAAACACAATTCATAAAATTTATGATCCGGGTTTAATGAGTTCTGAAATTTAAAATCTCGATTCGCTGAAACAGAAACCAGATAATCCTCTGTGGGGCCATCATCGCTGTTTCGGAACCCATGCTCTGGATTACCGGCAGGCCACCGTTGCGGCTCATAATTTCTAGAATACAAATAATCTTTTGTACGAATCCCGCGAACCGGGTATCCCACGGCGAGCTTCGCACCATCATCCCGGCCGATATCATGTCGTTCCTTACCCAGGATGGAAAAAGCTCTGGTGCTATCAAGCCAGCCGGACGCATCAGAAAGTAGCAGGTCGAGGAAACTCTTTCCAGTCATTTGGGCGTGAGGTTTTAACCCAGCCGCTTCCATTAAAGTTGGAGCTATGTCAGGAAAATTAATAAAATCATTTACAACTCTTCCCGGTTGTATGCGGTCACCCCAGCGCACAGCCAGAGGAACATGAACACCCTCTTCGTAGATCTGCCCTTTTACCCGGGGAAATGGCATGCCATGGTCAGAGGTGACTATGATTATTGTATTACCCAGTTCGCCCCGGTCTTCAAGTATTTTCATCGCTTTACCGATTTGTTGATCAAACCATTCTACTTCCAAAGCATAATCCATCAGATCACCCCTGACAATCTTATTATCAGGAAAAAACTTTTGAACTTTAACATCTTCAAGAGAACGGCCTGCTTTCAGGTAGGAATCTTTTTCATAATTCCGATGTGGTTCCTGGGTACCCAGCCAAAAACAAAAAGGCTTATCTGCTTCATTCGCCTCTAAAAACAATTTAAAATTTTCACTATAGTCCTTGGTGCTCATCCCCTTGTAAGGTGGCTTTAATGTAAGGGTGTCATAATTCCTCCCGGCGGGATTGTGATCGCCCCTTTTCCATAGGCCCGGGCCCCATCCCTTTCCTGTGTGCCCCACAAAATATCCACTGCTTTCAAGTAGCTCGGGGTAGAACATCCATTTTTCAGGCATCAGCGGACGATGAACGACGGCCTCTTCAAGCTGCCATGAATAACGGCCTGTCAATATGGAAGCCCGGGCAGGGGCGCATTTTGGATTATTGGAATAGGCATTGGTAAAAAGGATGCCTTCATTTGCAAGTTTATCAAAATTGGCTGTCTTAACATATTGGGAACCATATATGCTCATGCTATTGAAGGAAGCATCATCGGCGATAATAAAGAGAATATTGGGCCTTTCCTCCACAGCATCATGCCGTGAAAAGCAACCCGTCAATACTACGGCACTTACTACTACAACTACTTTAAAAAAAATATTTCGCATGCGTATCATATTTAAGATTATCTGACGGCACCATCAAAACTAAAGGGAACAGACTGATTTTTCTTATATGCGTCAAATAATTTCCGAATTTCACTCATGGATCTTTGCTTTACAAAACATGCCCGTTTAGAATATATAAAATTATAATCCTCCCAAATTCAAAAGGTTATAACCCGTTGCTGTTAGTTTCTGATTTTTTCTGTAGAAAGGATGCTGGTAACGCGCCAGCGCTTCCTTTGAATCTTTAGCATTTTTATCACGCCAGAGTGTTACATTACCATCAGAAGAATAAGTTAAAATTTGTTCGCCGGGATACTCCAAAAATTTGGAGACCATAGCCACGTGCTCATTGATTCCAAGTTTCATTAATTCCTCTCCCTGGAAATTTAAAATAGCGCCCTCTACATTTTCGCTGGCTTCCCGCACAAGTTCATGTACGCCATCACCGTTCAGATCAACAGGAAACGATTTATATAAACTAAATGGAACCGGTTGCTTTTTACCCGTAAACACATCATAGGTAAATTGCTCTACTCCGGTCCGGGAAAAACCTTCCGGTCCCGCTTTTTTGCCGCCGATCCGTAACGCATATGCCAGGCGTTGTCCCTGTTTTCCTGTTTTTGCCGTCCAGCCCATATCCATGTGACCTTGTTCTATATCTGACCATACACGTTGGCCATTGTTATTAAACAATACCACACGCGGGGCTTCTCCACTTTCACGGCACGTATAGACATACCATTTTTTCTCTTCGTAATTGAACACAGGCTGAATAATATCCGAATGACCGGAATAAACATCACGATCGGCGACAAAAACTTCTTTCCCATTATCCACATTCAGGCACCTTTCGCCCCACATGATCTCATCTGTGCCATCCTGATCGATATCAACGACCGGATTCATATGACTGCCGCGTGGTTGTTTCGGCTCTGCAGGCACACTATACTCCCACCGCATGTTCATATCGTCGTTCCATGCCTGAATCTTCATGGGGCCATAAGTACCTTGCGCTGTTAATAATACTGGTGTCTTCCCAACATAAGCTCCCCAAATAAAATTGCGGTATCTGTGGCTGGTACTTTGCGAAGTGACTGGTCGCGGCCACGGCCATTCCCCGGTTTGCTCACCCGTTTCACCATCTAACCGGGTAAGCCTGTAACTTTTGATGCTGAGCGGATGAACCGGGTCGGCGTTGTTCACAAACCAGATCTCCTCGCTCCCGTCATTGTTTAAATCGAAAGGAAAAACGGGACAAAACCAGATACCAGGAATTACACCTTTGTTCAATTCCTGGCGCCAGATTTCCTTTCCCTGTTCTGTTATTAAGACCAGCTTCAACGTATGCTTCGGGAAAAAAAACATATCTTCAAAAGGGTCGACTTCTTCATCTTCGGAATAAACCAGTAGTATGGCTTTTTGTGTTTTCAATTGTACAGGTACTGCCCGCAGTCTGCCAAAGGCAGATGCAATTTTGAATTTGGCTACGGTTATTGGCTCAATACGATGAGGCATGGTCTGTGCCCGGACGCCTGATATAATCATGCAGAATAGAACAAGAAAAATGACTTTTTTCATACGAGCATAAAGTTAGTATTATTCATGGTGTGACTTCAAAATCGACCATCCCCGAACGCAAAAGTTCCTCACCTTTGGAGCCGTGCACAACTGCCAGAACGTTGTATTTTCCCGTGGGAGCGTTTTCCCAGGTAATTTCCCAGGGAGCAGAAGTGTCCTTACCGATGAGTTTATCCTCTGCAAAAAAACGTACCTCGATACCATCCGTATTTTCAATGCCTGTTACCACGGCACGAATGCTAATCGCATTGCCAGGAACAAAAACGTCACCGTCAATCGGATTGGTGATCAATGCGGAAAACTGTTCCGCAGGAATTCCATCGATAGATTCACCTGGTGTTGTGAGACGTGCAAGCATCCGGTAAACCAGGGTGTCATCGGCGACTCCGTCAAATTCAAAGGGAGCGGTCTGATTCTTTTCAATGTGCATGAATCCCCAGCCCGCACCGGATTTTATCGATACGCGGGCTGCTTCGGCACCCAACTTCCCGATCTTGTCATCCTCATTACAAACCACGGGTTTGCCAAAGCTGCGCGCATGCATAACTCTCTCTGGAATAAGACTGAGGGGCGTCCTGTTAAAATGGATAACAATAAAATCGGCTGCCCGTGCAAGGGGCTCAGTACTAAGTCCGCTGCCCATACCACTCGTACTGACCAAAAGATTGGGTGCAAGGTTCTTGGCGTGGCGAATCAGCTCCACTTGCCCATCAACACTTTTTAACCATTCACCATCCTTCCATTTATTGTAACCGCCGTGTGCATATTCATTAGAGATCTCCAGTACGACATTGGTAAATTTTTGATTCACTATCCATTGGGTCACATTTGCCACGGCATTGAGGATGGTTTGTTTTCCATCCAGGGAGTATTCGTGCGAATGCTGTCGCTGGTAGAAACACGATAGTATAATCACAACCCCTTCCTGATCAGCAGCGTGAATAACTCTTTCTACGCGGTCAAGATAAGACCGCCTGAGGCTACCATCGCGGTTGAAAGCTGAATTCACCGCTCCTTCATAACCTGGTAAACCACCTTGCAAGCTAATGGTAAATGCCCGTACACCATGGGCATAATAATCCTGGATCTGTGCGATGAAACGCGTCGTATTTTCGTCAGGATCAAAATCTTTCGGGAGGTGACTTTTGGCTAAAGGTCCGGAATCCTCAAACACGGCATTAACCATCCGAACGTTTACGAGAAGCCCCTCCGCGGGACTGTCTTTGAGAACAGGTTTCCCGTTGATCAGCCATAGGCTATCTTTGATAGTAACATTTGTTGCGTTACCTGAAGGGGTGGAGGAACAGCCAAGGATGACTGCTGTCATTACCGACGCGATGCTGAAAGATAACTTTTTATGGAGTGATCCAGCCTGCAGGAGGCAGCGCATTCTTAATATTTCGCGCGACGATTTAATCATGGTCTATTTATTTCTTAGTATCGAATCAATCACCAATTCCAGGGTTGTAACATAATCATCATCAGCCTGATGTTGCTTTCCGTCATTAATAGCTTGAATAGCATTTGGCAATGGCTCTGGCTCCGGGAGTCCGGTGTCGTTAACACTATACTGACCATCGCGACCACCAAGCTTCCATACAATCAAGTCCAGTGAGGGTACGATATAAAGACAATGGCCGCCCGATCCGGATTTCCAGTATGCATCGCGCGGTATGTTTTTTTGACCACCATCTGAATTCACGTTGAACTGTAAACTATAAGGGTAATGCGGGTTATAGGAAGATGCTTTAGACGCGTGTTGAATATATTCCCTTGGCAAAATCTGCGCCGACCCCCATCGCCCTTCATGCAGTAACATGTAGCAAAAGCGCAGCATGTCAGTGCTTCGGAGCGCAATACCACCGCCACCCGGGGTATGCTTAACAAGTGGGGCATTTTTGTAACCGAATCCCCAACGCCCCCAGCCCAACGGTATGGCTATATGGGTGTCTAAATAACCCTTCAGTTCCATGCCGGTAACATGACGCAGCATAATGGAAGCGTTGTAGATAGAGGCTGTTGCATAAGAATAGCCGCCGCCGGGCTCGCACCAAAGTGTTTTTGTTGAAAATGGCTTACCATGTCCGTGACCGTCCTCAAGGCCCAAAGTATATCGATCTACCAGGCCATACCATCCATCTGGGCCGGCCGGATCGATGGTGGAAGGTTCTCCGTTCACATACACTGGGTTGTTTCCCCGGATACCGGCTGAAAAAGATAGCAGCTGTCCTAGTTTGATGTCGGCCATACGAGCATCCGCCAATGGAAACGCCATTGAAGGCATGTATACAGGTGTGAATATTTTCTGGACGCCAGGCGCCATCCTGCGAAGCTGATTAAAAATGGCAACAGAAATAATGACAGAGCAGCACCGAATCTTGCACCGGAATGGAATATTCCATTCGCCATTCCCCTTTCATTCGCAGGTATCCAGTTGTAAAAAGCCCGGGTTGCACCGGGGAAAGCTCCAGCCTCGCCGACCCCGAACAGAAACCTGAATACCAACATGGAAACAGCATTCCAGGCCGCACCGGTAAGAGCGGTAAATGAACTCCAGGCAACAACGATCCAGGTAAGCGCTTTTTTAGGGCCGTAATGATCCGCAATCCAACCAGAGGGAATCTGAAATAAGGCGTAGCCAAATGCAAAGATCCCGAAAATGTAACCCATCATTTGATTGCTGAACCCAAGGTCGGATTGAATTGCGCCACTGGCAGCAGAAATGCATATCCTATCCATATAAGTATGAACCGTATGAAAAAATAACAACGTAATTAAAATATACCTTTGATGTGTCGGCTTATTCACGAAACAGAATTAGATTAATTACTTAACGGTTCAACCCATCGTTACGCATTTCGTGAGCTGGTCGGTCCATAGGACTCCTTTGAAGTGATGAGTTGTGACTGAGGGGCCGCCTTCACATTCGTTTTGGCGGGCAGTCCTGCGACTACTTGATCTTTCTCCTGTCCAGAGTCAAGCAGCACCCGCGCATAATTAAATCCTGAGTGTCCTACCTGCAGCATGGGAACTTTGGTATCAAATTTAATCTGTGCCAGGCTGATCTGTCCCAGAACAATTACATCAACCTCGTTCTGAAGTTTTTCAAGTTCCCGGTAAATAAGTTCATTGTGTTTGTCCACATCCCCTGCAAGCAAATATTGAAATGCTTTTTCGTTGATAACTGTTTTGATGACGATCTCCCTTTTCTGTTCTTCCGCTTCCATCTTCAGCAAAGCTTGTGTGGCAGGCGCGCTGGTTGGAACCGTAGCCAGGATACCGATGACCTTTCCTTTTGTGACAGCGTCTTTGGCCATGGGTTCATCGATATTTAAAATGGGCTTATCAATGAATTGCCGGGCCACCCGCGTGCAGGACCCCATCGTGGTACAGGTGCACATCAAAACATCTGCTCCTGTACTTTCTGCCGCCAGGTAATAATTGATCATCCTTTGGGTCACTGCCTTGGTAGGTCCCCCATTAAGCAGCGACTCCGAAAGCAGGGAATCATCCATGATGTTAATAATTTCGACATCGGGATTTTCCTTTAGCCACGGCTCCGCGAATGGTTTGATAACCGATTTATCGTACCAGTTTACGGTGTGTATTAGCGTCAATTTTTTCAACATCTTTTTATTTTTTTAGTAACAGAATTGATTCAGACAATCCGGGAGAGATAAATTCATTTTCATCTTTACGCGTTCTTATTCCCTGTGCGATATATTTGTTAGCGATGGGGTCAAACCATGTAACTTTGGCGGGAAAAGAAAAATCATCCAGGTTAATTTGAATTGTGTCGGTTTTTGGCAGGTATGCCACGAGCAGATCATTGCCGGGGGATTTAGCTAAAGTCATGACGGAGAGTGTATCGGAGCGTTGGTTTAGAATCAAATTGTGTTTAGGTTCAAGTTTCCACCAATCGATCTCCGCGAAAAATTCCGACATATATTGCATTTGCATTCGGCCCGGATATCGCATGGCTTTCTTCCAATAAGATCCTTTCGTTGAATCCGTCTCCCAGTTCCACAGTCCAAGGGCACCATATGTGTAACCCAATGAGCCGGAAAGAAAGCTCATATAACCCAATTGACGTGCGTCTTTTGCTGTTCCACGGTATGCCGGTCCCTTACTTATGTCGATGGTGTCAGCTTCATAATAAGCTTCACCGTTGATCACAGGTTTTTCTCCGCGGCTATAAAGATCAAGATTCCAGTGAACAGCTTGCCAAACACACCAATTCCTGTTGCCGCGGTTATGGCCACTCTGACACATACTAAAATCCAGATAATCTTCATTGTAATAGCGATCAGCGATTACATGACTGAGAGAACGAGAAGGTGTACCTGGATGCTGGGTGATTAAATGACGACTTGTTACATTGTTTAATACATTCCCAACCGTATTTCCCAACTCCATAAAACGTGAATCAAAAGACGGTGAAAGAACTACAAAGTTGCCACTCATGCGCGCAGTCAGGTTCCTGGCGAAAAGAGAAGCGCTTTCTTCAGAAGGATAACGTTCTACCGGTTCCATTAGACCGACGATAAAAACAACTACTCCTTTTTCATTGGCATATTGAACCTTTTTATCAAAGCCATCCCAGTAGGCAGGATTCCATTTATTCAGGCCTTTATCAAAAAATGGTGGGTTTCCCCTTACATCTACTGAGTCTCCTCCCCAACTGCTTGCAGGTGAAATCTGAACCACGGAAATCTTTTTGTCAGCGCAGTCGTCAATATATATTTTCCAATCTTCAAATGATGCTCGAAGGGGTGCGATCCAAGCGGTTCCACCTACCCAAAGAAAGGGGTCCATATTATGAAAGGTAAGATACCGCTTGTTATCGCTGACCCTGAGAAAACCATTTTTATAAAGCGGATTACTTCCATTGTACGGCTCAACCGTAACTTCACCGGATTGATTGTGCAAGCCCATATTCGAGGTGTCAGAGCAGGATGTGTTCCAAATCCATTTACCTGCTGATGGAAAGGCGCTGCGGATAATAAAGACTGATTGTCCATTCCAAAAACCGGGTGAAGTAAACGTTTCGTTTCCGGGTCCGGTATATTCCACTGAAAGCGAAATATCCTTATATGGGTTGTCATAGGTTCTCGTGCTCGTCAACTCCATTTCCCAGCTCTCCCAGACATGACGTGCCGGACTTTTTCTCGTATTACACGAAAAAAGTGTTATTAAGAATGTTATCACCAATGTTAAGCGATTCGGAATTGTATTTGTCATTGCAATTACTTTATACAGGATTCTGTCTCCTGTCTGTTAGTATCGACATCGTTATACATTTCTCTCATTTTTTCGTTTAGTTTCATAAAAAGATCTGATCTCAGACGAGGAGTGGACATCGGAAAACACGTCGTGGTCCGGTAATCCCTTTGACGTCATGGCTTCAGGTACCTTTGTACGGTTAAGGTCGACTCCACAGCCATTCATCATGGTCAGGCAGGTAATCATACAGATCATCTCCTGACATGCAATTCGATGGTGGATGGGATTTTTCAAATTGAATGACTTACTTACTATTACGTGATTACTACATACCACCCGCTCATGTCAGGAGCGGAGATCTCACGAAAGCTACCACCCTCTATTGGAAAACTTTGACCCCATTCACCAGTTTCAATATTTATCCACCTGGCAGTGAATTTTTTCTGATACTTACTTAAATCCAACTTCACATTTCCTCCCTTTGGAAAATAAATGATGTACTTTGATCCTTCCATGCAAGTGAGGTAAGCTTCATTAGGTTCCCTGTCTGTCAGCAAATGCATGTGAGGTTCAACTTCCCAAAATCTGACCAGATCTTCTACTTTTCTTGTGGCTTTGATGATGCCCCTCGCTTTTTCGTTCAGTCCATTTCCTGCGGGAGGACGATGATGCCGGGCTGAGGCACATCCCCCGATAACATTCCTGCCAAAGCGCTCGACACCATCCGCATTTGATCCCGATCCAAAACCTAAGTTGCCCCCTCCGTATATCTTGGTATTATTCACAGGACGCAGAGCGTATTGATTGCGTTTGTTCATGATCACCTGGAGCGTATCCCAATGTGCCTGGCCGAAATTGCGACTGTTGATCTGGGAGATGTCCATAAAAGTATAATACTCCGGTTTTGCGATCAATTCCAGGCATCGATCGCATGAATTCACCTCGAAGAAGCGATCATACATGTCGGTGAGATAAACGTCCTTTCCTTCTGATTCGGCTTTAGACCGGATATAATCGATCCAGTAATTGCCCCATTCCACCGGCGTGCTTGTCTCATTATTCATGCAATAGAGTACATTTCCATAATCGAGCGAATAGCTCAGCATTTTGTCAATGAGTTTTTCCTGCAGATCTCTTATCCGGTCAAGCCGCGGATTATACAAAGCCATACCCGGGATCGTGTGAAAAAAAGGTTGAAGGTCGGCCGACGGATGTTTAGGGTAGTGGTCATCAAAGAGGCTGTCGGATAAAGAATAATTGATATTGTTTGACGGATTGAAAGGATTCTTCTCCCAAAATTCCCTGGAATAATCAAACCGGTCCCAAACTTCTATCTGTACAATGATGTCCCGTTCATGGGTCAGTTTTAACATTAATTCAAAGCGTTTCCAGTACTCATCGCTCCACGAATTCAGGTCATATTTCCCATCTTCCAGCCGGCGAAAGGGGCACACGTTTGCCGAGTCCCTGAAGCTCATGGTATTGCGAATATAGTTGCCACCTGCTTCCTTTAATTCATCAAGATGTTGTTCCAGTCCCGCCATCTGAAACAGGTTATCATCATCCGTGCCGCCAAGAAGTAAGACGGGCTCACCTTTATACTGCCAATACTTTGGATTTTGAGTATAAGGTTTAATAGGACTGTCATATGAGGTATTCTGTGTTGAAGAACAGGAAACAAAACTTAATCCTGAAAAGAGCATCATCAATACGCTGTTATTTATTTTACTATATATAGCCATTTTTAATTATTTAGTAGGCTGCAAATCTTAGCTAAGGTTTTACCAGTACTATAAATCTTTTGTAAGATGTGAGCGCTGGCTTGCCATTATCGGTAACCTCAAGAACTATATGGATGGTTTGTGGTGATGGAACAGTTGGCGCGGTAAAGAATGCCACTCTTCCTGTCGCTTTTAGCGGAGGGAGCACGCCCGTATAGGTGCCGGCTTCCGGATAAAAATACCAGTTAAAACGAAGCTCGTTATTATCCGGATCAGAAGCCGCCGGAGAGGTAAGTTTTGCTTGCTTACCCGCGTGAGTAATCAATTCTTTTACGTTTATATCTAATCGCGGAGCATGGTTAGCATCCTGAAAAGGTTTTACGCACCAGTCCAGCCGCGCCTCAAAATCAGCCTGCCACGCAGGACGCCAACGGTACAAAGCTGCCATCCGTGGATCCATGTCTGTTTTGAAATTGGCAATGCTATCAATGGCTTCAACCCAAAGGTTTTTTGCTGTACTATCCCTTTTAAACCGGCCACTCCAATTTCCCCACTCCGGATGTTCCGGGTCGTTTAATCCATTGCTAAGTAAAAATAGAAATGAGGGTGTATCCCCTTCCTTAATACCATTTACACGCCCCAACGCTCTTCCCCAGATATCACCGCCTCTGTAATGTGTATAGAGCGCCCCCAGTGGACCGTGGTTATTTCGAATATTGGTTTCTACCCACGCCGACCTTACCAATGTTGTATCACCACCACGGTACATGCCGCGGATGCCATGATGCCGGAAAATAACGAATAACCCGGGAAATTGCTCTCTGATCCAGGGACCCGTTGCATCCTGGTCATACACCGCATGCACCCGCAGTTTGGCAATAAATTCTTTTACCTGATCCGGAGTGCGTGTAGCCCTTACGTTCCAGAGCGCCTGCGCTAAATCAGCCGATCCGCCCCAGATGGCTATCCATACGGGCCGGGGATCCTCTTTATCCACTACATTGATGATCCAATCAGAACCTTCCGTGTCTTTACCCTCGCCTATACTTTCATCGACCGGTACTTGTGGACTGGCAATAGGGGTGCCTTTTTTTACGCGTCCCGATAACTGGTTGGCCGAAGGATAATTTTTGTCGTGCAACAACAAGTTAGGATGAACCTTATCATAGGAATCTAAGACTTGTTTGATTAATTCAGGTCTTGTTCGCTGGCCATGACGCAGGTTGGAAGTCGCAATCAGACCTTCTATTTCTAACTCATTGGAATATAACATCAATCGAACCATTGACTGGCTATCATCAGGCTCACCCTCTTCGTGCAAAAAAGCAGAAATGTCAGTTAATATAATTAAACGCGGCTTATTGGTTCTCTGAGCGCCCTGACCCCATGCTGCTTCGGTGACCACGTTGCTGATCAGATAAACCAATATGAACAGCCAGAAATATTTATCCAAAATCATAATATTGTAAAAAGGAAAATAAATAATGTGATCAGCGAATATTCTGATGGGTGATTGGATAGGCTTCGGAGCTCATGCTACGAATCGACTCTTTCTCCCTGGCCGAATCCATAGTCGCTACATGACTATAGCAGTATTCCTCAGAGTCCCGGAGACCGGTGACTCTGAGGGGGATAACAATATTCCCATTAATGCAAACCTTACCCACCACACACGGTCTTACTACTGGGTTGTAATAACAATCTGCTCACTGTAATTAAAACCGCTTGCACCGGTGGCTTGTGCTCCAATCCGTATATAATATTTGGTGTTTGAGGTCAGACCGGTAACCGAAGCATTGCCCGCGTTTGTACCCAACGATACATTTTTTGAATGGTAAAAAGGTCCTGATCCTGTGCTGGCGTCCGGAAAGGGGTTAGTACTACAATACAACTCACGTTTTGAGACTACTTTCCCATCGTTTGGCGTTAGGTCGTAACTAATATCCACAGTTGATGCTGTCGGGCTTCCTGCAACAACTGGCTGGCTTATGCTTATGAAAGGGACAACAATCAGATCATTTTGAACGACCTTCTCTTTTGAAAAATCAATAAGAAGCGTATCTGTCGTCATCGAAACCGGCCCTGCAATCCAAATTTTGTATTCTTTAGGATATAATTTGGTATGCTGGTAAGTTCCATCGCCTTTGACGCGCATGTCTGTTGATACCTGATCGCCTTCTCCAAGGGCTTTGACGACGAGGTTTGTGTTGGTAATGCTACCGGCTACAACATTGTCATTCTGATCCTTTACAGTCCCGGAGATGGCACCGTCAAATCCAAAATCAACTATTGTTTCGTCATCACAGCTTGTTACCCCTATAAACATTATCAGGCACAAGATCAAAACCTTTATTTTATCTAATATTTTCATAATGGTTCTCCGTTAAAAGGTTAATACAAGGGGTTTTCAACTAAGTCCGGGTTATTATCAATCCTTGCGTTAGTGATAGGATTATAGTAATGCTCCGGTCTGAAAACACGCGTGAAAGATTCACAGTCGAACGGGATAAAATAATATTGTCCGCTTTCATAATGAAAGATGATCTGCAATCCCTGAAATCTTTTGCTTAGCACGCTCTGTCCGGTTCTCCATCTGCGCAAGTCCCAGTAGCGATGATCACCTTCAAAGCCCAGCTCAGATCTCCTTTCCGTTCTCACTTTGTCGAGTGTTATAGTAGATTCATCAACCTGGCTTATTCCTGCTCTGCTACGAGTCATGTTTAAGGCAGTAACGGCATCGGTCAGGTTTCCCATTTCAAACTCGGCTTCAGCTTTCGTGAGGTACATTTCCGCAAGACGGAAAACGATCCAGTTGCTTTTACTTTGATTTTCAGGAATTTTTGTAGCGGTATCATCAATATATTTTTTTATGATAAATCCGGAATTTGTGCTGAAATCATCTTTTGTTTGGGACCTGGAATCCAAACCTGTTGCCGGAACACCTTGATGGGTTGAATTGGGATTGCGGATCACGGAAGCGGGATTCGGTGTAACGCTCGGATCAATACCTTCATACGTCAGCACTGTTCCCGAAGCCCATGAATCACCCTGAAAGAATACAGTGGCGAATAACCTTGGGTCCTTGTTAGCAAAGGGTTCAGCTCCATTATTGTATAACTGACCGGGACCAAAGACGGGCTGGGTGGCCGATCCGTCAATATTTTCGTATCCGAGTATGAAGTCCAGCATAGGGTTGCCCGTCCCCCCTCTTACTGCCCATTGATTGGGCCCCTGCCAGGCATCCCAGCTATGGGTGACGTTTACACCATCATATGGTTTTTCAAAAATGATCTCACTATTATTTTCAGTCACGAAGATTTTTCGATAGTTCTCAATTTTATCGGCCGGCAGAGCATTGTAGAGGGAATATTGCATAGAATTAATAACGGCATCCGCCGCTGCGCTGGCTTTTGTATAATAATCATTGGCCTTTCCCGAAGTAATACCGACTAATCCGTCAATCTGAACAGTTCCATATTTTGCAATGGGTTTTGAAAAATTTCCGGAGGGAGGTTATCGACCTGTTTACAAGGTTGTACACTGCTTTCAAATCGGTGTTCATAACAGACGCAATCTCCTCATACGTCATGTTTTCATGAAATTTCAGATAGATGGCTTCGCGTTGTCCTTTACTCAAAGTGGCAACTGAAGTCTTTAGTTGCTGGGAAAGGTCATTTGAGGTCTGATCGCGGATGAGATTAAATTCAATATTAAATTCCACTTCTTCACAATAATCTCCCGGAATGGCCTGCCCCACGACACGCCTGTCGGCGGATAGTCTTCTTAATATTCTCCTGCGGACAGATTTAAAAAGATAATATTTTATAGAATTTACCTGCGGAGTGAGTGTCTCGCGTTTCACCCAGAGTTCAACAAAGATATCCTGAATACAATCCGAGATCAGTGACTGATCACGCGTGATGCTCCTTCCATATACATAGAGCAGGCGCACATATTTTTCAAAAATATCATTAAGCGCTTCCCGGTTGCCCGCGCGAAAGGAATTCCACAACTCAATTTCAACTTCGCGGAAATTGGAATTTGGCACGCTTACACCAGCTTTGCTCAGATCTAGATGATTGTTTAATAGAGCGGTCATTCAGGGTGAAGGTTTGTCTCCTGCTTACCCTAATGTCAAATAATTTTTTGAATTAACCAAAACTACACCGATTGAAATGATGAACTGAAGTATGTCTAAACCTGAGTCAATCTTGCAATCCATGCAATAAAAAAAATCTCAGAGAGAATCTATTGAAATCCCAAATTCATACCTGCGGCGCCCAATAAGTACAATAGCCCGAGGCATAAACCGGCCCTTTAAACAACATACATCTTCCGCATTTTTGGTCAGCTGGCGGAGGAAGGAATAAGTTACAGTTGTTACAGTTATTGTCTTCTATTGGCGATTCTTTAAGATAACCTAATTTTTCTCTCAGAGCGATATCGTTTTGGCTTACGCCTGATAAGTCATCACAGGGATCAACGGATGTTTTGGTTTTAGATTTTTTTTCAGCTGTTATTTTCCGGTCACAACTCAAAAAACTTATCACTGCCAAAGACACAGAACTGATTCCGATGGATCTTAAAATAAATTTTCTGCGTGACAATACTCTGTATGCCATTGTGAAGATGAACCTAAAGGGCAGTTCTTTTTGCAAATAAACTTCTGAGTTCCCGGATGGCATCGTTGATCTGTTCCGGACTATTTGTCGGGATGGTTTCCAGCTTTTCCCTGGTCGAAGAATCCGTTTGGGAAGATTTTTGCAATCCTTTCTTTAAGCCGCCCAAACCTGCCAGCTGCCATTGTGATTGTTTTTGCACTGATGCTGACGAAAGGATATCGAGCAGAGAATTGATCTCTTTCATTTCATTAGAAGAGCCGATAGCAAAGGAAAGATCTTCCACAAAAGAAGTTTTCCAGGGTGCTGATTCACTGGTAAAAGAATATTGCCTGATGAGCCTTTCCAGAATGGCTACTGTCGGACCGGACTTCGCGCTCAATACCGCAGTGCGGAACCACGGATCTTTTCCATGGAAGGCCACGACTTTTGCCAGCGCATCCAGGCTTTTTTGATCTGTAAATTCACCGGCGCTGAGCGCAGCCTGAAAGACAACCCTCAAAGATGTATCGTTTACAGATTCGAGCAGTTGTGGCAGTAACCCCGGGTACCGTTCCGACAAAATGATCCCGTGTTCCCGAATACCAGGGTGAGGATCTTTTAAAGCATTACTAACCAATGAAGCATCCAAAGCATTCATACCCTCCAAAACATACAGGGCGTGCAGTCTTACGCGTGCATCATTTCCGGTTAAAAGGCTTTTCACCTGTGGAACTACAGACAGATCCTGTTTTTCCAATAACAGCCTCTGCGCCTGAAGCCGCCACCATCGGTTTGGGTGAGCAAGTAGCCTGACGTATTCCTCTGACGACTTGGTATTAAGTTTTGGCGTTGTGTTCTGGCTTTTATCAACCTTTTCAGGAGTGATGCGGTAGATCCTGCCCCGGTTACTTCCATTGAGAAAGTCCATATCGGCTTTCAGATCCTCAGGAATGGAAAGTGGCGTTTCAATATGCTGTCTGTACATATCGATGATGTAAAGAAAACCATCGGGCCCAACGGTGAAGCTGGCAGGTCGAAACCATGGATCCGAAGAAGTCAGAAACTCCCGCGTTTTCTCGCCTTCATCCCGTCTTGCCACAAACGTAGGTTGTTCCTCAAGTGCCACAAGCACATCCCTGTGCACCAGGTTTCCTGCAACATCTCCGGTAAACACATTACCATAATACTCCGGGGGAAATGCGTCGCCGTCGTATATGGTGCCCCCTGACGAACCGGTGAAATGATCTTCTGCGTATTCTACCCTGTCGAGCTTCTCCTCGGCGTACTGTTTCTGCCGCCGACGTGTGCGTTCAGCCCTCCAGTAAGGAGGCGGAGTTTGCTGATACATCTCCAGATCGTGATCAGAAATATTGAAGACTGAAGTTGTGGATGGAAGATGGGGATGACGGTGTAAATATCGCCAGGGGATAACAACATGCCTGATGTGCAGCGTATTTTGTGTGATAAACCGGTGACCCCAGTCATCCATGGTCTGACCAAACTGGGCCGCGCCGGCTTCCAATTCAAATTGGTTTCTGTCAAGGCGGAATCGAAAATCCGCTCCGCTCATGGATAAGGCCGGAGCATCTGGTTTTTGGGTAAAAGTTACCTGCCCGGCTTGTCCATTGTTGGCCGCATAGATCCAGTTATCCACGCCAAAGCGGAGATTTGTTATCTGAGCTTCGGAATTGTTGGCAAAAAAACCAGAGAAGAGTACTTCCCTCGTATCAGCAACAAAGTCTGCGTTCGTATCTTTCAAATAAAGGATGTAAGGGGCTGTGGTTACCAGAAGGCCGCCTTTCCATGGCAACATGCTTGTGGCTTCGGTGAGAGAGTCAGCAAATATTACCGTGCGGTCTATACGCCCATCACCGTTTGTATCCTGAAGGACCTTGATGCGGCCAGCCTCTTTACCAGGTTCAGGCTTAAAGGGATAGTCTGGCATCTCCACGACGAATGCATTCCCCTGTTCGTCAAATACCATCTCTACGGGATCGAGCACGTCTGGCTCCGCGGCAAACAATTCGATGTTAAAACCTTCCCGCAGCTGAAAACTTTTCAACGCCTCTTCCGGCTCAAGCGCGTTCGTATACCGCTGTTCCTTACAGGATATTCCTACGAGCGCCACCAGAATAAATAATCCCGAAAAAAAATACTTCATGTTCTTTATGATATCTTATGTCTTATGTTTCCCGCTCTCCGCTCAAGGCTAGTTCCATTTCACAAAATTAATTGTCTCTTCGGAAAATTTGATTTCGTTTGACGCAAGAGAAGGTGTTGTCTTGAAAGCAAAGCCAAGACCAACGCCTGATATTGCAGATCTTACAATAAAATCACGCCGTGAATAATTTCTTTTCATCGCGATTAATTTACCCTTTCTTTTTGATTTGACAATCATTCCTGACAGGAAATTCAGGCAAGCGAACTCTAAGGGATCAATTTAAACCTTTACACCCATGTTCTCTCCCAGCAACGTAAATTGTTTTGACCATTCGGGAGAACGGTTCTCGTGGTCGTAGTTATCTTTAGATATTTCGAAGTACAGATTTTGGCTGCGATAAAGATTCGGTCGCAGATTAAACCGGATCAACAGGGGAAACAGTCTGTTCAGCCGTTCAATTCTTTTAAGACTTTCCGGTTCGGCGGCAATGCGTTTCAATTCCTTGAATATGCTCTCTCCGGCAAGACGTTCGACTTTCCCCGGATCTTCAATGCGCAAATCCCATTTTACCAATTCAGTCATTACGCGCTCGACGATCCTGATATTGATTTTTTCTGTCTGGAAACAATTGAGCAGGTCTGCATTGAGTATGTATTCGAATGAAGTCCTGTAGGCGTTGGGAATAGGTATGCCGTTATTTGCGAGGGCCATTACCAGGGGATAATCCCTGTTATAGATACGCCGCAGTGAATCCTCCAGGTCCAGCATACTCTGATAGGTAATGAAATTAAATACCTTGCGTTTTTCATCCTGGAACAACTGCCATATGGTGTATTTTTCAGGCCCGAAGTAAGTCTGCATAAGACCGATCACATCACCTAGCCTGGCTTCCTCGAACGCGGCGATCATTCTCGCCTGCATACTGGCAAACCTCTCCTCTTCCATATCCAGGGAAATGTTCCCGATTATATTGTGCTTGCCCATGTAGATCACCGCAAACGCGAATTTCTTTTCAGAGCGGGTTACATTGGACCTTACCTTTGTTACGCCTAATACCAATTTTTGCTCACCTGCTTCTTTGCGAACAAAAATTTCATTGGAGGTCGTGTAATTAAATACCGGGAAGGATTCAAGATCTTCTTCAAATATAGAAGCCACAGCATAGTGCATGCCTACTCTTTGAAGGTTGATCTTTGATGGTAACACAAATTTTGTATAAACATTCGAGGCGTTGCCCAGCAGTGGCACATTACTGGGAATTTCCTCGAGGCGCTTGCGGAATTCCAGTTCCAGGTTTACTTCGCTGATCTGGCTTACCAGTTGCATTGCCCTGCACGCGTACTGCATGATCTGAGTGGTTTCAATGCCGGAAACCTCATCAAAAAACCAGCCGCAACTTGTGTACATAAGCATTGCATTGCGTTCCACTTCCATAAGTCGCAGGATCTGGGGAGCATCCACGGTCTGGCTACAGTTGTCGCGCATGAATTTTTTGATCGTTTCATCATCGCGCCCGAGAATCACATTGATGTATTCATCGCGGGCAACCCAGAGGTCTTTAAATATCGGAGCGGCTTCACGTTCGAAGATCCTTTCCAGTTCGTCGCGCAACCAATCCAGCGCTTCACGCAAGGGCTTGCGCCAGCGTTGATTCCACATCGGCTTTCCTCCCGTATTGCAACCACAGTCATTTCTCCAGCGCTCCACACCGTGCACACAACTCCATGAACTGTGTTCATGGATCTGGACTTCGTAAGTCGGCGAGCTGAGTGAAAGGAACTGGGCATAGTTCGTCAGTTTGACTTTGGAGTGCCTTTCAATATGATCCAGACAAAAGGCCAGAGCCATGTCGCCGTGTTTGTGGTGGTGACCGTAAGTTTCGCCATCGGTGGCAATGTGCGATAGTTGTGGCTCGGGGCTAGTCCCGTCCAGTTGATTCACCAACCGGTCAGCAAGTTTTCTGCCGTCGTTCAACAAACCGTCGAAAGCCACGCCTTGAGAAATCTCACCGTTGTAAAAAAACAGAACAATACTTTTCCCCGAGGGAAGGCGATATAAATACGGGCGGCGCGTATCAATGTCTTTTTCCGTGAGTTTCCACTGGGTCTCGCCAATTTTCCGGAAAGCCTTTGCCTGACGGGGAGCAAGGACTGTGAACCTGATATCGTGCTTTGCCAGTAGCTCCAGCGTTTCAGTATCAACGGCTGTTTCCGCAAGCCACATGCCCTCTGGTATGCGATTGAATCTATGAACAAAATCGCGGATGCCCCAGATGATCTGTGTTTCTTTATCGCGTGTGGTGGCCAGAGGCATGATCATGTGATTATACACCTGCGCGAGAGCCGAACCATGCCCGCCAAAAGTCTCAACGCTCAACCGGTCTGCTTCGAGTATGGCGTCATAGGTTTCCCGGTCATTGTGCTCCATCCAGGAAAGCAACGTGGCACCAAAATTAAAACTGATCTTTGAATAATTATTGATGATATTCCTGATAACACCGCCATCATTCAAAATGCGCGAGGCGGTATTCGGACCATAACATTCGGCGGAAATCCGTTCATTCCAATCGTGATAGGGATGTGCAGAGTCCTGAACCTCAATAACTTCCAACCAGGCATTTTCACGGGGTGGTTGATAGAAATGACCGTGAATACAAATATATTTTTCCAAACTAAATGTGTGTTTTAGGTATAGGTCAAAAAATATATAGGTGCCTAGGTATATAAGGAAATAGGTTATAGTGGTTCCCCATATACTTATGTACTTATATATTTATACACTTGTGCGTCAAGTATTTAGGTGCTAATGTCCTGCAGCTCAAATTCACTTACTTCTTTCTCCAGTTTGAGGATTGATATTGCCAGGGGAGGCAAATTTAGTGAAACGGAATAATCTCTGCTATGAAATTTAACAGGAGATGTGTTTAGTAAACCCTGGTTCAGTAATCCACTTCCGCCATACTTACTATCGTCAGAGTTGAAGACTTCCTTCCATTGACCCCGATAAGGTACTCCAATGCGGTATAAATAACGCGCGGCAGGAGTGAAATTACAGATCACTATCATGAGATCTTCTTTATGGTCGGCCTGGCGCTGATAGATCATCACGCTATTTTCGCGGTCTCCGTAATCAATCCAATGAAACCCGCGATGTTCGAACGCATACTGATACAAGGCTTTTTCTTTCTTGTACAGCTCGTTCAGGTCGCGGACAATTTTTTGTATGCCCCGGTGGAACTCATAGTCCAGTAAGTGCCAGTCGAGACTGCGGTCGTGGTTCCATTCGGAGGATTGCGCGATCTCGCCGCCCATAAATAATAATTTTGTTCCCGGATGCGTAAACATGTAGGAAAACAACAATCTCAGGTTGGCGAATTTCTGCCATTCGTCCCCCGGCATTTTCCCAAATAACGAACCCTTTCCATGTACAACTTCATCATGTGAAAGAGGTAGCATAAAGTTCTCTGTAAACGCATACATGATGCTGAAGGTAATTTCATTCTGGTGATATTTCCTGTGGATAGGATCCAGTGAAAAATACTTTAGTGTATCATGCATCCAGCCCATCATCCATTTTTGGCCGAAGCCAAGGCCGCCAAGGTATGTAGGTCTTGAAACCCCCGTCCAGGACGTGGATTCTTCCGCGATGGTTATTGTATCAGGGAAATTCAGGTACACCACTTCATTAAATTCTTTCAAAAAAGTAATGGCCTCGATGTTTTCATTACCCCCATATTGATTGGGTATCCATTCACCTGCTTTGCGTGAATAATCCAGATAAAGCATTGATGCCACCGCATCGACGCGCAGCCCGTCAATATGATATCGCTCCAGCCAGAACAAGGCATTGCTTATAAGGAATGAGCGCACCTCACTCCTGCCGTAATTAAAGATGTAGCTCTTCCAGTCGGGGTGGAATCCTTTCCTGGGATCAGCGTGTTCGTAAAGGTAGGTGCCGTCAAATTTATAAAGGCCGTGAATATCGCCGGGGAAATGCGATGGTACCCAATCCAGAATAACACCTATTCCAGCCTGATGGAAACAGTCGACCAGATACATAAAATCTTCAGGACTTCCGTAACGGCTCGTGGGCGCAAAATATCCCGTGAGCTGATAACCCCATGATCCGAAGAACGGATGCTCCATCACGGGCAGGAACTCAATGTGCGTAAATCCCATGTCTTTCACATACTCCACCAGCTGGGTCGCCATCTCCGGATAAGAAAGAGATAGGTTGTCTGCTTTCCTTCGCCATGAACCATAGTGGACTTCGTACACAGAATACGGTTTAGCTTTCCCGACCACAGCTCTTCTCTGTTTCAGCCAATTTTCATCTTTCCATTCGTATTTTGGCGACCAGACTATTGATGCTGTTTTGGGTGGTGTTTCAAAGAAAGAGCCGAAGGGATCGGATTTATCAAATGATTCACCGGTGTTAGAAAGGATGGCGTACTTATAGGCTTCTCCATGCTTAATGTCGCCAAAAAATCCCTCCCATATTCCAGAGCCGTCCCAGCGGGGATTTAATATATGGTTGCCTTTTTGCCAGTGATTAAAATTGCCAATGACCGATATGGTTTTTGCATTTGGTGCCCAGACGGCAAAGTAAGTTCCTTCAACGTCGTTATGTGTTACTACATGCGCGCCTAATTTTTCGTAAAGCTTGTAGTGCTTTCCAGACCGGAACAGGTGAATGTCAAAATCAGTAAGGAGACTGAAACTGTCATGAATAATCCTGTCCTCCGTTTTTATTTTTTTTCCCATTTGTTTCATCTCATTACGTCTAACTACGCCATATTCCCTTTATGCGGTATGTTAATATTCGTCCGTCTCCGGGCGCAAGATTATGCCCGCCCCAACGTGGTTCGGTACGGGCGGACGTCCCTGCCACCTTCGCTCCTACCTGCCGATGCTGATCGTACTTTTCAGACATCTCTCCATGGGACTCCTTTGGACAAACTTCTCAAACTTTTTCAAACCCGCTCCTTTATATACCGGGTGACAAGGTAATAAATACCCTTCAACGGTATGTTAACCCAATCCGGCCGGGCATTGAGTTCATATCCCAGTTCATAAATAGCCTTCTCCAGAAGAAAGGTACGAATCAGCATATCATTTTCTTCAGAAAGATTCGTGCCCAGCCCGGTATGCTCCATATAGGCTCCCAAATAAAAGCGGCTTATATAATGTTGCCACTGCCCGGCAGCCTGCTCGAGGACTTCCAGATCGCGGTCGCGATAATTTTCATTTAACAAAATCTTGCCATAGGCTGCATAGTGAAACGATCGCATCATTCCTGCTACATCTTTGAATGGGCTTTTCTTGAGCCGGCGTTCGCTGAATGAAAAGCCCGGCTCGCCTTCAAAATCAATGATCACAAAATCCTTTCCTGTAAACAACACCTGCCCCAGATGGTAATCACCATGGATCCGGGTCTTGATGGAAGTTATTTTTGCCTGGTAAACTTCATTGAATGATTCGAGTATTGAATCCGACATTGCCAATACTTTTTTCGCGAGTTCACGCGTCTGAAGGTCGAGAGACGGCAAAGTGTTTTCCAACAAGCCAAAACGATCTTTTAATAATTTCCTCAATGACGAATAAAGCGACCGTTGGTAATGAGGCGTGATCCGTTCGGGAATAAATGCGGGATTCGCGCTATCGGAAGCGAGCGCTTTGTGCATTTCGGCGGTGCGTTGTCCCAGCTTTACAACCCGTTCGTAAAATTCCCTCCCAATGAATTCCTGAATAATTTCCGGCGCTTCTTCGAATCTTATTGCGGGTTTTTCGATCAATTCGGGAAACTCCGTTCTTACCCTGGCCGTTACGCGTTCATAATATCTTCCCACCGAATCCATCGTCATTATCCAGGCGTCACCCTGATTCTCCACCTTCTCCTGAAGCAATCCGAATACAATATTATTTCCGTCCTGATCCCGGTATTGCACACTGCCCGCGTATTTGGGAGAATGTTGAAAGCTCGTATTCTCGGTAAGGTACCTGATTATTTCAAGATCGGGATTGATCTCCTTTTCGATCTTGCGATAGAACTTGAAAAAATATTTATCGCTGTATATGATTGCCGTGTTGCTCTGGTCGGCTTTTAATATTTTCGAATCGATGTTCCTGATGTCTAATTTTGAAAAGGCCCCTGAATTAAATTCCAGCACTCCGTTTTCATCATCTTTAAGGCGGCTGCCTTTTTCCATATTCAGAAAGAGAAAATCCCTGAACTTCCGGTCATAGCTGCTATCCATAATAAAGCCGGCCTGACCTTGAATTTCTGCCCGGCAAACGACGCTTTGCGCGGTGTATTCAATGCGGTCAAGAATATTGTCTGCCATGACAAAGGTCAAAGGCAAAAAATATAGTTCGGGAAGCCGTTGGACGTAATGGACCTCAATGATTACGAGAAAGTGGGTATCCCCTTCCACTTTTACCGGTATTGCCTTATGAACCACGGCCTTGCTGATGACCCTCGCCTTTCCTCCGAACCACCTGCATTTTTTCATGAACAGCGGAAAAATTTTTCTTTCCAGTGCCCGGACTTCGTTATAATTATCAAACAATTTTTCCCAGGAAATTTCAGTCTTCAGCACACTCAATTCACCGCCTGCTTCTGATTTGTCTTTTTTCTCCGCCGCCTCGGCCTGAAACCAAAAGTATCCATAGGGACCAATCATGACAGGATACTCATCACCTTCCACCTTCATAAAGCGGTTCTGACTGAATACCTCAGTGATATCACAGTCTTTGTATGTTGAAAGATCCAGGGTTGCGGCTTGTGAGAATTGAGAAAGGTTGGCAACAACAATAATGCATTGATTCTCATAACGGCGCGCAAAAGCCAGCACTTTCGCATTAGAGCTTTCAATAAAACTTATATCCCCACGTCCGAAAATATTCAGTCGTTTGCGCATACTGATCACATTCTTCAGCCACGCCAGCAAAGATGAGGGGATCTCTTCCAAAGTAGCGACGTTTACGGACTCGTGGCGATACGCCGGGTCCTGAATCACAGGCAGAAATAAACGCTGAGGGTTTGCCTGAGAGAACCCCGCATTCAGATTCATACTCCATTGCATGGGAGTTCTCACACCAAAACGATCTCCGAGATATACATTGTCACCCATTCCAATCTCGTCGCCGTAATACATAACAGGGGTCCCAGGAAGCGAGAACAAAAGTGTATGGAGCAACTCAATTTTGCGCCGGTCGTTGTTCAGCAGCGGGGCCAGCCTTCTGCGTATACCCACATTGAATTTAGTTTTATGATCGGTGGCGTACGCTTTGAAAAGAAAATCCTTTTCTTCCTCGCTTACCATTTCCAAAGCCAATTCATCGTGATTGCGAAGGAATAAAGCCCACTGACTGTTAGGTGGCGTAGCAGGTGTTTGTTCTATTATATCTATGATTGGGTAGCTGTCTTCAGTGCGCAAGGCAAGGAAAAGTCTCGGCATTAAAGGATAATGGAAATTCATGTGGCACTCTTCCCCATTCCCAAAATACGTTGCCGCCTCTTCGGGCCACAAATTGGCCTCGGCAATCAAGATGCGGTCCCTATAATTCTTATCCATATGCGCTCTCAATTTTTTGAGAAAAGCATGAGTCTGGGGAAGGTTTTCACAATCCGTTCCCTCCTCTTCAAACAAAAATGCAATGGAAGGTAATCTGAACCCGTCAACACCCATTTTTAGCCAAAAGTCAGCAACCTTGATCATTTCGAGTTGAACCTCTGGATTCGAATAATTCAATTCCGGCTGATGCTGGTAGAAGCGGTGCCAGAAATACGATTTTGCTTCTTCATCATAAGTCCAATTTGAATTTTCGTCCCTGGGAAAGATCACGCGGGCGCCTTTATATTTATCCGGAGTATCACTCCAAACGTAAAAGTCATGAAACCTCGAGCCAGGTTTGGATTTCCTCGCTTTCTTAAACCACGAATGCTGATCGGAAGTATGATTTAAGATCAATTCCGTGATAACCCGAATGCCTCTTTTGTGCGCTTCCTTTAGAAATACTTTAAAGTCTGCAAGCGTGCCGTAGTCAGGATGCACATCATAATAATCTGTCACATCGTATCCATCGTCTTTCAGCGGTGAGGGATAAAAAGGCAAAACCCAAAGTGTGTTGATACCAAGATCTTCCAGGTAGTCCAGTTTTTGGATCAATCCCATGAAATCACCAATACCATCGGCATCGCTGTCGAAAAATGAACGGACATGAAGTTCATAAAAAATGGCATCCTTAAACCAGAAAGGACCTGCATTTTTCGGGGTGCTGCGCATGCTTACAGATTTGATTCGTGGATCTCAACCTTAAATAAATGAAAGGGCATTTTATAGGGATCGAGTTCTAAATAATTCCATTCCTGTGTCCAGGTATAATGTTCATCGGTTATCAGATCATGCAGTTTTACATTGATCCTGGAAAATAACCGCAGCCTATCCTTTGGAAGTTGCACAAAGCCGGAATGTCTTTGGTTCGGATCGAGATTGACCACAATCAGAAATATATCCGACAGATCATCAGTCACCTTGATGTAAGCCAATAGATGCGGATCGTGTATGGTGCAGAATTGCAGATTCCATGTCGACTGCAAAGCAGGATGTGCTTTGCGCGCGCGGTTGAGGATCGTGATGATGTCGGTCATTCGGTTGGTCTTTTTCCAATCATGTTTTTTTATCTCATACTTTTCCGAATTAAGATATTCTTCACGGCCAGGCACAGGCGTATTGTCGTAAAATTCATAGGCAGGACCATAGATTCCATAGGATGAAGAAAGAGTGGCTGCCATTGCAAGACGCAGGATAAACATATTCTCGCCCTGATGTTGCAGGTGAAAAGGAAGGATATCGGGTGTGTTAGGCCAGAAATTTGGTCTGAAATAATTACGAGACGCACTGTATACCAACTCATTCATGTATTCAATGATCTCTTGCTTGGTTACGCGCCACGTGAAGTAGGTATAGGATTGCGTAAACCCGTTCTTACCAAGAGATGCCATGATCGTCGGCCGTGTAAAAGCTTCGGAAAGAAAAATTATGTCTTCATGCTTTTTGTTGATCTCCGCAATTACCCATTGCCAGAACCTGATCGGCTTGGTATGGGGATTATCAACACGAAAGATCTTTACACCCTGTTCGATCCAATACTCAAATACAGATCTCAATTCCTCCCACAGGCTTTTCCAGTCAGCACTTTCAAAATTGAACGGATAGATATCCTGATATTTCTTTGGCGGATTCTCTGCATATTGAATAGTGCCATCCGGTCGTTGTTTAAACCATTGCGGATTGGATTGTACGTAGGGATGATCAGGAGCGCATTGAAAAGCAATATCCATCGCTAGATCAATATTGAATTTTTTTGCCTCGGCGATCAACTTTTTAAAATCTCCCAGTGTACCAAGTTCAGGATGGATCGCCTTGTGCCCGCCTTCATCACTTCCGATTGCCCATGGCGACCCCGGTTCACCAGGCTCTGCACGAACATTATTATTGGTCCCTTTGCGATTCACTTTGCCTATCGGATGAATTGGAGGAAGATACAACACATCAAAACCCATGGCAGCAATCCGCGGCAACAAACGAACAACATCTTTAAAATTGCCGTGCTTGCCTTCCATTGAAGCAGAACGCGGGAAGAGTTCATACCAGGAACTAAAATTCGCTTTCCTGCATTCGACGATCAACTTCAATTCCTTGTCAAATCTGCTTTCATGTTCGATCAATGGATGCTCATGCACTATCTTTTCAAATGTGGCATTCAAAACTTTTTCGATGGCGTCCGGATATTTATTCGTGTCCAGTAAAGTTGCCGCAAGTGATTGGAAATACGGATCTCCTTTTCCGATCTTTTTCAGCAATGCCGCGCCTTCCATAAGTTCTACCTTCACATCCAAAGCCGCTTCTGCCTTCTTTTTGAATCCATCGTACCATGTTTCAAAATGATCGACCCATGCCCTAATGGTAAAGAAATAGAAACCTTTATCCGTCACCTGAAAGGAAGCTGCCCAATTGTCGTTTGATTGGTATTTTAATTCTAAAGTTGACCACGATTCGCTTGCTTCTTTTTTATAGAGAACTTGTGCGCGGAGATGATCATGACCATCCCCAAAAATATCCGCTGATACTTTTACGGATTCACCGACTGTAAATTTCGCAGGATAATGGCCGCCGTCGATCTGCGGTTGAACATTTTCAATTATTACGCGGGCCTGACCTTTTATTTCACTCATTAATTCAAATTAGCTAACTGTTTTAATTCCGTTCCAAAACTACGGTAGTATAGGCCGGCAGTATTATATTCCCGTCTTCTGATTCCACCGTTCCACCAGTAGTAACAAAAACCACTTCTGTAAACTCAGAATTTTTTTCTTCCATTGTCAGGGTGATCTCCACGTCAGAAACGTTATGGAGTACCAATAATTCCTCATTTTCATGGATTCGCCTAAAACTTACAACCTCCTCAATATGCATACCCGAATGGTCTATCTCACCGTAAGTCAATGCCGGGTGCTCATTGCGGAGACGAATTAATTCTCTATAGAAATTGAGTAACGAACCCGGTTCCCTTAACTGTTCATAGTAAGAATCCACTGTTTCGTCAGTGCTGTAGCGGGCTATTTCC
>JBBDXJ010000148.1:0-31573 GCA_040902445.1 Cyclobacteriaceae bacterium
TTTTTTTAATCTATTTTCTAAATAATATACCGACCCGCTGGTCCATTCTTTTGATATAATATCCAGATCACCATCGCCATCGACATCGCCAACCACTCCGTCATGCGCCACAAAGCCTTCCAGGATAACATGTTCTTTCCAATCGGAAGAAGTGGGCTTTTTGCGAGGGCCTGCCGCATTCTCATAAATGAATGTTTTCTTGCCCGGAGATAGTGGGCCGTTGCCGGCCATAATATCCAAATCCCCGTCCTGATCATAATCAAAAACAAACATGCTGTGGAAATCATCATTAGCTTGCCGGGCTTTTATCCAATGCAGTTTAAAACTTCCTTTGCCATTTGTATTTTCCAGCCAGCCTAATCCGGCCGGCATATCCCGAAGGTCGCATTCGGATTGCACCATGTCCAGATCCCCATCGCCATCCATGTCAGCAACGTGCGTTTTAACGCCTACTCCCCATGGACCTTGCTGACCAATGAGATCATGTCTATGCGCTTTCCATGCAGTTCCTTTCCTATCTGTATTTTCGAACCATACTTGTGCAGCCGCCATATCGAGATCTCCGTCGCTGTCAAGGTCGCCTAAAGGCCAGGGATCTATGGCCGCATGGGCAAAATATCCTTGTCCTCCAATTGCATGCTTAATCCATGGTTCGGTCGGGTCATCAGACATTTCATACCAGCACAATCCTTCTCCCTCCTTTTTCCCGCTATTTGAGATAATATCCATTTTCCCATCCTTATTTAAGTCTACTTTCACCATGTCGTGGCAGGAATTGTCCCCCGTGCCTATCTTGTATTTATCCCATCCGATACCTTGTTCACCTTTTTTATTGATAAATAAATATTCGGATGATATGATATCTGTTAGACCATCCTGATTGACATCCATTGAAACGGCTCCCCCATAGAATCCGTCATCACTCCCGATGACGTGTTTTACCCATTTATCGGCATCCTTGTATTCAAACCAAAAGAGACTCGGACTCCTGTGCACATTTCCGGCAGTAAAATCCAGGTCACCATCGTTGTCGATATCTGATAGCGTGGTTTGCTGTGCGGAAGTAATCCATTCAGCATCTTTTTCGATATAATGGAATTTAAAATCAGGCGCCTGAGCCAGGCAGAATACATTCATAGTACAAACAACAAATAATAAAGGCTGTTTCGGTGTCATAAGATCTTACCATTAGGTCCGTTACAAGAATATTTTTTCTTTCACTTCAATTTTTTCTTTATCGTCTTTAAAGAAAATAACAAATAATATCGACACCACCAGGGCGATCAGTGCGGGCACAACCATAACGTTTTTCCAATGGTGCCCGATCACCATGGATGCTCCGTCAGTAATCTGATAAATCTGAAGCACCAACCCGGTAAGGTATGAACCAATTAGCCAGCCTACGCCATAAGTAAGCAGTGTAAAGAATCCCTGCACACTTGCTCTTGAATCCGCAGGCGCTTTTTTATCCATGTATATCTGGGCGGTAACGTAAAAGAAATCATAACAAACACCATGCAGGAGAATACCGATATAAAGAAAAGCGATAAGAGAATCGCTGTTGCCGTACATAAAAAGTACAAATCGCACCACCCATGCGATCATTCCAATTAACAGCAATTTTTTTATTCCTAGCCTCACGAAAAGAAAGGGAATCATCAGCATAAACACTACTTCCGACATTTGCGCAAGGGTCATTTTACCTGCTGCATTTGCAACGCCGATCTCATTCAAATACATATTGGTCAGCGGATGATACATGGCAAACGGTAACGTGATCAGTAAGGCGCTAATGCTGAGTATAGCAAAAGATCTGTTCCTCATCAGCTTCAAAGCATCGGCTCCCAATATTTCTTTCACAGTAAGTGTTTTGCCTTTTGATTTGGGAGGTGTATGGGGCAAAGTAAAACTGTACAATCCTAAAAGTATTGAGAATAATGCTGCCAGCCACATCGGCTGCGGTCCAGCTTCTATTCCAAGAAAACTGATGGTTAATCCTGCCGCGATCCATCCTAAAGTGCCCAGCACCCGTATGCCCGGATATTGCTTCCCAGGTTCAGAACAGTGGTGTAACCCGATGGCAGTGGTAAGAGCAACGGTAGGCATATAACAGAGAGCATATACCAATAACACCCAGAAAAAAAGACCCGGGTCTGTTATCGTTGAGACATAGTACATTAAAATTCCGCCAGCAATGTGTAAAAGCCCCGTAAGCTTCTCCGCGGCAAAATATTTATCGGCTATCAAACTGACAAAAAAAGCAGAAATCACCGCCGCCCATGCGATGGTGCTGTATGCGCTGCCTACATCACTTCCCTGGAAGCCGATCTTCGTTAGATATGTGCCCATGGTAACGTACCAGACTCCCCAGATGAAGTACTCAAAGAACATCATGGCAGAAAGGCGGGCGTAGGTCGATGTTTTCATATATTTAGCTAGATGGTTTATCTGATTATGATTTCCAAAGGGGTTGTTTTCAACTCATTTTGAATTTTTTCATAACTCAAGTGCGACCGCAGATAGATCCTGTACGATTTAAAATTCCAATACTTTATAAAATTCAATCCTGAAATCCGTGAACAAAGGGCGCTGAAGTTCTGCGAGTTTTTCATGCTCGTCATCACCTTTAAAGAATTGAACCATTGCATACGCCTCCTCAAGGGAATTAAATTCCTTTTCCCATGTAATGGAATTGCAGGGGGATAGTCCTGAAATAGGTTGGAGGCGTTTACCTCCCTTGGGATAATCGGGTCGTCGCGTTTCAAGTTCCACAAACTTTTTTTCAAGTTCCATAAAGCGGGCTTCCTCCGTAATATCAAACTGCCATAACATTCTCATGTAGACTTTCATATATTTATTTTAACAGATGTTTCCTTCTTCGGAATATTAATTGCTTAAAACACTAAGTAATAACGGTTCGATTTGATTTGTTGATTTAAGCACAAGAGCTCTCAGATTTTTACGGCTCATTTCCGGGTGGATAGTGTGTTGTGAAGTTACCGAAAATGCTCCCGCAAGACTTCCCAGCACTTGCGACTGTTGAAGAGAGAGTCCGCTGCTCAGGCCTGCAATGATCGCAGCGATGTGCGCATCACCGGCACCGGCAGAACTTTTTACCTCAACAGGAACCACAGGTGCATGATTTAACTTATTGCCATCCCAGGACCAACTCCCCTGTTTTCCCGCGGTAATGGATAGAAAGGCTGACGGGTTTATATTTTTTATCTTATTGATCACCTTCTCCACGATCTCCAGGGGCTGTTTCTTATCTGGCTCCAGGCCGGTGAGTGCTGCAGCTTCGTGTATATTAATGGCCAGCAGGTCTACAAGGGCAAGCATACCGTTTTTTTCCGCTTGCTGCATTTCGCCGGAAGTAAAAGAAGCGACGGAAAATCCTTTATATTTTCTGGAAAGACTCAGCAATTTTTTTCTCGCCTCCAGGGGAACTTCCGGGGCTGATAAGGAAATGAAATTCCCAACATATTTTGAAAATACCGGTGTTGCTGATTCAATAAGCTCTGCATCAACTTTTGTGCAGGCCGATTCTTCGGTCGTCAGATTTCCTCCACTGCCATCGGGATATAAAAAACAGAAACCGAATAACGTTTTATCCCCAGCGGATTTCCGAACGTAGCTGACATCCAGTCCGCCGCCGGCCATCTCCTTTAGAATCCGTGAGCCCACATCATCGTCCCCAATTTTACCTATAGCAAAAACCGGAAAGTCGGGCCCGCAAAATATCTTGACGTAGTGGGCGATGATATGAAGCTTACAATAATCCCGTGCGTCGAGATATTTCCCGCCACGGCTCTCTTCGCGACCGAGCGTGTGATTGCCGCTCATTAAAAATAGCGAGCCCGCCCCGATGCCGCCAGTCCCGATCATGGCTTGATAACGACGTTTTTCGGGAGCGATATTCAGGGAAGCATCAGACATCAAATATTTCTGATTAAATGGTTCACGAATTTTTTATGATCAGAAGCCGAAGTCCCATTCCGGATGTTCGCTAACGGGATGCCTGCTTGTGTCAACGGTGGCGGTAAGTAAAGCATCCGGATGTTCCTGCAAAAGCGTCATGGGAAAATCCGGAGTCAATGGCCCGAAGAGCGCGATCCGGAGAGCGGTTTGTTTCCATGCGCCGGTATCCGAGAACAGCCGCACCTTTTTTGCGGAAAGACATTCTTTTACACCCAGGGTTACCGACATCGGCGCTACCAGTTGATAAGCTGTTCCAAATGAACGATGGGCTAAAGCAATAACTGTGTCTATGTTGTTGTCCTGTATCCTTGCTGTAGAGTTACGAACATCGTTTATCGACAGCTTGCTGTAAGGATTCCTCCGCGCCTGGTTAAATGCCACATGGCCATCCTGACCCCAGCCGCCATAAGTGATATCGATCTCTTTTGCCAGGATCTTTGAACTGATCTCTTCCGTATTCGTTGGGTACAACCAATGACGGTTTTCGGGTGGAACCCCTAACGCTGTGGCTACTGGATCGTAGAAATGCTTCTCCATGTAGTTCTGAAAATTCTGAGGATGGTTCTTCGGAAGTAGTTTACCCTGCCAGTCCAGGCACTCATCCATGTGGAAGACCACAAAGTTCTTAAGGTTAACCTTTTCGCTGTTGACCAGATCCGTAAACGGCTTATACCAGCATAGTGGCCCACAGGGAAGGATTGCCCGGGTGGCTTTGGCTTTTTTATTATTTTCCTGAATGATATCCACCAGTTCGCGCGCCATGATCTGCCCCATGTCCGCAGAGTCCTTACATATCCTGAAAGGTGTTTTCCTTCGCGGATGTTTCACAAGTTCAGTATATGGAATTCTGCACCATTCAAGGATGTCTTTCGGTGAAATATTTGTTGTCATACCTGTCTTCGAGGATTTATTTGACGATTGCATCGTTCCACCATACGTGAATGACCGAGAAAGTGTCATATCCGATACCAATGATATCGAGGTCTCCGTCGTTATCAAGATCTGCAAACTTTGCTCCATCGTGATTTTCTTTGCCATGGTCTATGACATATGACTTGAACTTTCCTTTTCCATCATTTTCCCAGATGGTTAATCTTTTGTCCCCGCGGTGTTCGCCGGTTAGAATATCCAGGTCGCCATCATTATCGACGTCTGCCATATCCATGGAGTTTGTTGTATACTGGTTCACCAACGGCCGCATTGTCCACGTAGCTCCTGCTTTGTCAGGCTGCAGGAAAATTATGGTAGCCGCAGGTCCGCGTTGTGTTTCTTCACTCATGATGATGTCCACTTTTTTATCGCCATTAACGTCGCCGGCCACCACACGATCGAGATACTTATCCGATGGAGGAAGCTGGCCCACTTTATGCGACTGCCAGTTATCTTTGAAACCTTTGGGATTTTCGAACCACAAAACTTCCTGTGTTTGACCATTTGTGCCCGCAATATCATTCCATCCATCATTATTAAAATCCGCTAAATCAAGATCTTCATCTGAAGTGTTGGTTGTAACATGGATCATAGGCCATTTCGTTGACGGATTGTCCGGCACCTGAAAGGCATATGTTCCTTTACCCGCGGTGAGGATGAACTCTGGTTTGCCTCCCGGGATCAGTTGACCCGTAATATGACCTTGCCCTCCTATCGGGTGGCTAGCTTCAGGTACTTTTCCCAGTTCCTGTATCTTCCAGTCACCTTTGCTCCCCTGACACCAGTATATTGTTCCGTTGCCTTCCATGGCAATGATCTCATCCTTTTTATCGCCATTGACGTCCAGCGTGACGACTGCGTGCAGGCCATCACGGACGAGGTACTGGTTCCAGGCTCTGTTGTTGCTTGTTCCCGGATTTTCATAAATATGACTTCCGGAGATGACATCCTTTTTGCCGTCGCCTGTCACTTCGCCATGTGTCAGGCCGAAGGTCCGCATTGCCTTGTTTGTTATCGGGTTATAATGCCATCTATAAAGAGATAGTGGTTTTGATTTAGGTGCTTTTTTACCTGCAGAATTATTAATGAATAAGCGCAAAGGAGGATGATTAAGGAAATCGCAACTCACAATATCCAGGTCGCCGTCATTGTCTATATCATCGGCTATTGCATTGTGGCCTCCCGTGTTTGCCACAATTTGTTTGGTGAACACACCGGGTTTTTTCGGATCCTGATAAAGTATTCCAATTGCCTTTAATTCCAAACCGAACATAATGTCTGTATGTCCATCGCGGTTGAAATCTGCGAACTGAAGTTTGTGCGTTCCCGCTGATGGGTCAATCTCGGTTTTCTTCCATACAGGATTCGCCGGCGTTCCCGTGTTTTTAAGCCAGTGAAGTTTGCCCGCGACGTGAGCGGAATCGGCACTGAGAATATCAGCCTTCCCATCGCTGTCGAGATCTCCCGCTTCCACCGTTTCCCCCAGTCCTTCTATGGGATGGAATTTCCAATCCGCGGCTACAAAAGCATCCTTGGGACATTCGACCCAACCTTTCGTTGTCAAAATATCTCCATCGCCGTCTCCGTCCATATCATAGGTATCTACCGCGCCACCTCCATATTCAGAAAGATTGATTTCCTGCCAGGTGCCTTTACCTTTGTTCAGCCACAAACGGGTGAAGTCGTGTCCACTGCTTATAAAGTCAAGGTGCCTGTCCATATTTAAATCGCCCACGGCGGTATTGTGCATCCAATCACCCTGCGTTCCTATTGTATGTTTTTCCCAGTTAGCGCCCTCAGTAGGTGATTTTTCAGGAAGCGGATTTTCATACCACATAACGGCGTTGGTGTCTTTGCCATCCGCCACGATCAGGTCTATGTCGCCATCATTATCCACATCCCCGACTTGCATATCAGTGGTGAATTCAACCTTGGGGTCCGTTATCTTGTACTTGACGTAAGTGCCATTCTCCTCACGATACCAGGCGAGACTCGCTCCCCCCAGAATGATATCTTTTACGCCATCATTATCCAGATCCGCAACCGCCTTGTCATCGCCGTGAGCAAGCTTATCGATAACCAATTCAGTGAATTGTATCTGCGCCGCGACTGGTATGCAGCTAATCAGCGCAAAAATTAAAAGAAAGGAATATTTAGTTTGGGCCATGGCTTTGATATTAATACGCAATGTAAATATTCGGGCTTTCTCCTGCTGTTACTCTTTTGGCTTTAATTTGTACTCTATTGAATTAAAACAGCCCACAGTCCGCGGACGACAGTCCACAGCCTTGTAATCCAAAGACGGAGTGTGCAGCCTTGCGTGGAGATTGGGGGGCAGCCATAATAAATTATCTTTGTTCATAAATCCGAAACGGTGTTCAATAAGTTCTATTCCAGACACAAGGAATTATTCCTGAAGATATCCAGTATCTTTCTCGTTGTATTATTTTTTGTGGCGATAGAGATCCTCGTCCGGATAATTTTTCCGGCAAAGGCCATTGACCATATGATTGACCTTGGGCCTATTAATTTGTTTTCAAAGCGGGAGATCAAAGGGGAAACATGGTATGGCATCACGAATAAAAATGCCTATAGCGACAGGAATATTTTATTTAAAGAAAAAAAAGATAAAGATCAGCTCCGCATAATATGTCTCGGCGGCTCCGCCAGCGCCGGATGGCCTCACCCTCCGGAAGAAATCTATAGCCGATACCTGGAAAAATCTTTGCAAAAAGTGTATCCCGGAAAAAAGATCGAGATCATTAATTGCAGCGCCCACGGGTTTGCCAGCTACCGCATCCGGCAGGTCTTTGAAACCATTATCCCCTTTGAACCCGATGCCGTTATTCTTTGGTGTGGCAACAACGAATTTCTCGAGAAACGAAATTACAGAACCTCTGAACTTAAGAACACGCTGGTCAGGTTCCGCAATAATTTCAGATCCTTGCAGCTTGTCCGGCAGTTGTTTGTAGAACATCGTTACGACGACACACCAGATGTGGCTGAGACGTTCTGGAAAAAAGTAAATGAAGAGGCGCTGGAACTGAGAACCGACCCGGACCAATTCCAAAAAGTGAAAGAGCATTACCATAAATCAATTGAAAGTATTGTCGCAGAAGCCGGCCGGCACAAGATCAAACTGATGCTTATGACGGTGCCCGTAAATCTCCGCGATTGGGAACCCAACGTTTCCTTCCTGAATTTAAGCGGAGCAGATTCCCTGGCATGGCTTGAGAAATTTAAGGAAGGAAAAAAAAGCTACCTACGCTCGAAATTTAGCGAAGCATTACACGCGTACCAGGAAGCTCATAAAATAGCTCCGCTACATGCCGAAACCATGTTCTGGATGGCGAAGACATTGGAAGCCGCCAATGACACGGCGTCGGCCCTTGAGTATTATATCAAAGCAAAAGATTTCGATTATAATCCATTCCGCGCCATTACTGACTTTAATAATGTATTGCGGGCACAGGCGACCAATAATCCGCACGTTGCGTTGCTTGACATGGAAAGATTAATGAATGGCTATGACGATAAGGGCATACCCGGCTTTGACCTGTTCCTGGACTACGTTCACCCAACCCGGGAAGGAAATCTTATCATTGCCCGCGAAGCCGCAAATCAATTCCAAAAAACAAACCTGCTATCGATCGGGGAAGCGTCGCGAAATTTAACACTGAATGAAATCAGAGAGATCAACCGCTCTGACTACAGGGACGAAGAGGATCTTTTTTTGCAGTTTACCCGTTTTTCTCTCTGTTGTATGACCCATCAATACTATTCCGCACTTCACTTTGCCAAATTTCTAAAAGAAACCATTCCGCAAGAGCAGTTGAACAGTGACCGCTCAGGCCGGACTAACCTATTGAATGACGCGATCGGTGCGTTTCAACCCTACGTTGATCTGGAACAAAAAAGCATTACTCACGAAGTTTCCGCTGAAGAAGAACAAAAAGTGATGAAAAGCATCCGCGACTTTTATGCAAAACATTTTCCTTATGGTGTTTTTTAAACGGTCGAACGCACAGTTGAACACGAAAGTCACCTCCTTATTTGTAAAAAAACTCAGCTTCGAATCACCTCACCCTTCTGCTGGCGCATTTTAATTCCTGCTCTTTTTCAGCCTCTCCTAAAGGAGAGGAAAAATCGAGTATCAATCTAATTCGTGCGCCGTCCCCAGCTAATTTGAAGTCAGCATGTAATGCGGCGAAACGATTGTTCAACTTTTATGAACAATGAGACGCGTAATTCGAACTCTGCGAATATTTTTGAGGTTCATGTGGGGTTGAGCAACTGAACAGTGCGTAAACGGGTCTTTAACATAGACCGAAAAGTAACGCGTGTACGAAAACTCCTTCCCTCCGATGAGGGAAGGTGCCTGAGCGAAAGCGAGGGCGGAAGGGTTCGACTGCTCTGTGACGCGCATGCATGAACGAAAGCGGAGTTGAAAGAGGTTAAACTCGAGAAGCAATCTTTGGCCGAAGCCGCCACCAAAACCAAATCTCACACCTGACCTCATTCGAAAGCGATACTCGCTTGTCTTTAAAATTATCCTGGCTTCAAGGTGATGTGCTAGTCCTCCGTAGAAAGATCGGTTAGACTTTTGCTTTTGACTAGGCTTGGATCGACGTTGAGTTGTTGTTTCGAAGTTTATTCTTCAAGTATTTCTGTAAGTTGTGCGCTTCACACATCAGTCTATGATAGGACCACGCTCGGATTAATCAATCGCTAGGCTAAATGCATCCAGCCCTGAAAGGGCGCAATATATCAGCCCAGGGTGAAAGCCCTGGGGATATAATGCAGTCAGACAGAAGCCCTGAAAGGGCGCAATAAGCGTGTCGAATGCACAATATTTTGAAATGCAAGCTCATCCGACACGCCAGCAGACAGACTTTCTACAAGGCTGTTATTTCGTTCCCTTTAAACCCCTGAAATATTCCAGCATTTCCGAAAGTTTCTCAACTGGCCTTTGAGTATCCTTATACAATTCAGAAACTTTCTGATTGAAATAAATACTGTCCGCAGTAGTGCGCATTTTAGAGATTGCGCCAAGATCAAAGAGAACAGCGTCATACTGGCGAATGGCCAAAAACTTTTCTGCCCGCTGAAACAAAACGTCAAAAGAATCCGCTGATGTTGTCAGTGTTTCATTCAGAGATTGAATTTCATTCCACGTGACTAATTCTTCCTGGGCGCTTCGCAGACCTGTGGAAAAAGTGTTGTTCGCAGGTTGCAACTTTAATGCATGGTTAAGGTCTTTCAATGCGAAGTCATACTGATGCTGGTTTCGGTAAGCTGTTCCGCGGAGATAAAACAATTCAGGATCTCCGGGAAATTTTTCCAGCAACAATTCCACTGCATAAATAGCTTCCGCAAAAAAGCCAATTTCGATCAATTTTTTTACCAGCGTCTTCGAATAAGCCAGATCCTCACCATACCTGGAAATATATTGCATACAAGCCATGCCAACCTGATACTTCTGGTTTTGATCGGCGTTCTGCAACGAGGCAATTTTCTTACGGCTCGTATTTTCAGCGTCACAAGAGAAAAAAAATATAACAATCAGGACTGGCAGATGTCGCATGAGTCTCATTTGATGGCAGAATTTTTCTGCTGCTGGAAATAACGTTCTAATCGGTTCGCTACTTTCGCATGTCCAAATTCATTCCAATGATTATCGTCTTTAATAAAAAACATTTTTGTTGTGATCACGGGATTTTGTGAGTCGATGAACAAAGGGAAGAGGTTGACAAAATCAATATTATTCTTGTTCGCAAAGGATTCCCACTTTTCGACATAATAGTCGTGTGCATTTCCATTTAGTATCTGGTAGTGCCAGGGATGAACTGAAATGGTGAGGCCAACCTTCTTTTCTTCACACATTGCTTTCAATTTTAGAATGTACTCCTGACCCAGCTCAATACCGCGGTCCGCCAGCTTTTTGAAGCGTTCGTTATAGTACCATTCACCCACTCCGTGAAATTGAGGATTTGACAACAACACGTTATCATCAAAGCCACGGAAGAATGAGGCGTACAACCCCAATGAATTCGCAGGAGTACCAACAACTCCCTCCTCGTTGAAAAATTTGGCTTTTTCAAGGAATTTTCTCGTTTCGCGTTTATCAATAATAGAATTCACGAGATAAAACACCGATGAATGGTTCTTGAGAAAGAACTTGGTGGAATACCATGCCTCATTGGCCCATGATCTGTTTTGCGGCTGAAAATTTTCATAAACCAATTCGTTTTGCATATCGGAAATATCAATAAGCAAAAAGATATGGTCAACTTGTAAACCCTTTTCAAAGAGGAATTGTGCTTTGAGGTACTCGATTTTCGGACTATAACTGATACAGGAAGCGTTGAGTACATCCATGTCGCCCTTCATGCTCTTTGAGAGCAGACCACTGAATGTCTTTTCATAAGGAACACCGACTCCTTCCGAATGAGAGTCACCAAGGATCAGCAGCCTCGGATTTTTAGTCACAAGATCCACCTCATAAACAGCGGAGTCGACCATGCCCAGCGAGTTCGTTTTTACCGGGTAAAGTGATGATCCCCACGCTGCCCAGGTATCCTGGTCGGACTGCAATCCATGGTGATAAAAATAATGCGGTGTTCTGAACGAAGTATAGCTCTGCGGAATGATAATAAACCCCGCGATGATATCCAGGGCAACAACGATCAGAAGAGAGATCAATAACTGTGACCAGAACGACCCTTTCTTTTGAGTTGATTCAATATTTGCAGGTTGTGACTTCTTTACCATGGGTTTTCCGGATCCTTCCGTTGATAGACGTGGGATTGTCCCGCAAGATAACTCCGGAAATTATCTTTTAACATCATTAGATCTTTCTGAAGAGTTTGGCCGGCAAAGGATATAAGTGCAACGAAAAGCGTTGCAAAATTAACGCTCTTTCTGCGCGGGCTTCACAGCTAGAATAAGGTATAAATAAACGGTGCCAAAGCACTGTTTCCCCCAATGATCAGCAGAGATCCGATGACCAGAAGAAAAAATATCAGTGGCAGCAACCACCACTTCTTTCTTTCACGGATAAAACCCCAAAGATCTCTTATAAAACTCATTTAATGTAAAACTACCATTTAGTTATTGATATCCCGTCATTTGCCCATTCACAATGTTTAACGAAAGGTCGATAGTCCAAGGTCCGTGGTCCATGGTCATGCAAAGTCAAATGCCTTAGCTGTGGACCGTGGACTGTGGACCGTCGACCGAACACATCATTCCGTAAGCGTATTATCTCCCTTTTTTAATTTCACCTTGATCACCGAATACTTCCCTGCCATGCTTGAGGAAGTCAGGCTTCGGTTTAGTTTAGCATCCTTCGCCAGTGATTGCGGTATTCGAAAAGTCCATTCTTTATCTTCAGGTGAATGGGCTACGATCTGCACGATCTTGCCGTTCTCCATTTTACCGGAGACAGAGACCCCTTGAGAGGCCAGGAGGCGAGTGAATGAATTGCTTTTCAATTCAGGAGAAATGGCGGGGTAAAGGATAGCACCATTTTCGTCGTACACCTGAACAAACATCCCATTGACTGCCGCGATATACGCGCCTGATCCTGTCGTGTGCCAGGGCAGGTACGCTCCATCCTGTTTATTCCAATGCTCAGGAGGAGTCATAAATGAACCGATGGTATACTTTGCGTCTTTCAATATATCATACCCTTTCTTTCCTTCTCCTGCCACAAAACAGGTATTCGCAAGATTTGACAAACCCCAGATCCAGGTCGTGGTGGACAATACCAGGTCAGTAGTCCGTTGGACCTTTGAATCCTGGAAATACGCAACCGCTTTATTTAATGTATTCCGGGCAACATCGCTCTCAATATCTACGGCAAAAGGAAACACTGATCCCAGATGAGCCACACCTATGGGGTCATCAATATTCTTGGAGGCCATATACACATTGTTCTTCTTATCGACGGGCATCAGTTTTTTAATTTTTTCCGACAATTGCAACCATTCTTCTGCCTGTTCTTTATCCTTTCCCAGGATGTTGGCTGCGCGTGCGGCAATCTGGAGGGCACGCGTAAAGGCGCTGACTGTATACATACAGTTTTCGGCAGGAAAAACGTGTTCGATAATAGACACCAAAGGGCGCAGACTCAAATTCCCGTTTTGATCCTCTCTCAATACATCATAGATGAGCCATTCTACATTGCCTTTCAGCACAGGATAGAATTGTTCCAGACTTTTTTTGTCTCCCGTATACAGATAATATCGCCAGGTATGCTCAGAAATTTCGCCATGGGTATATCTTTCATCTACCCATTGTCCTATGGGTGAACTTTCCCTTCCATCTTCCGTGGCTTCCCATGCATAAAAAGTTCCCTGGCCTTTGCTGCGGTCAACAGCGACATCATAGGTAAGCCAGCGCCAGTTCGGAATTTTCCGGGCCAGTTCCGGATGGTTAGCCGATATAAGGCCAAAGAACACAAACATCTCATCGTGCAAGAAGCGTCCTTCCCAATTCGAAGCCAGGATACCACAGGAGGAACTCCATTCTCCCGAATTACAACGCAACGTATAGAGTGAACTTTTGTAGATACTTTCCAACTCAGGATTATTCAAGTTGACCGAGCTTGTATTCCAGAATTTATTCCAGCCCGCTTTATGATCCTGTACATATTGTTTTACCTCTTCAAGCGTAGCGGGGAAATAGGTGTACTTCAACCTGTCGCTAATCGAGGCATAAAACCACAACTCCTGGCTTTCGCCTCTCTTCAGTTTGATCTCATGGATAAAATTCCCACCCAAGGGCGTTTTTTGAATCCTTCCCACTGGAGACCGTCCCCAGCGCACTTCTCCCAGGTGGCTTTCGACTTCAAATTTTAACGAAAGACCTTCTGAAATGTGCGGCGCTCGACTATCGACATCAGGATCGGTACTGAATTTACCATCAATGCTACCGAAGGGTTTATCGGTATGATAAGGCCTGAAAACAAAAAGTTTGGTACCGGAAGCTTGTTTTCCATAGGCATCGCCAAACTCGTACTTCACTGTAAAATCCGCCGTAAGGTCCGCATTGGATGTATTGGTAAGTGTCGTGTGAAACACAAGCATGTTTTTATCCAGCAGCACCATACTCTCCGTATTCTCCCGCAATCCGTTGTGGTTGAGTGTTGATTTGACCACACCATTGTCATAGTCCATCTCCTGAACCCAATTGTTGTCTTTTGCTTCAACACCATTGATCTTAAGCAACCGGTGCACGCGACCAAACCTGACGAGCGGCCGGGTCGAACCTATCGGGATATCTTTATCAAACCGCGGGATCCATGTTTCAGCGGTTCGCGCGTCATTATGCCTACGCCCTGCCCAAAAAATCGTTCGGTTGACAGACTCCACTTCCAGGATCTCGCCATTGTGGTAGCCGCTGGGACCGACGATGGTCTGAAGGTGACCATTTCCAATCATGGGCCAGTTATAGGATTCATCATTTGAGGTGGCTGCAAAAAATTTATTTTGTGCAGAGAGGCTGCCCACAACCAGCATACAGCTTAAAAAAATGACAATGATTTTTTCTGTTTTTTTCATAGGATTTAATTTAGAAATGGAATGGTGAATTTTCCCTAAAAGTTCTCAGGAAGCGTCCTCATTCTGATTCCACAAATTATCAACATAAATTTCTTAACATTAATACCAGTATGCCACCAATGCTTCAAATTAATCTACCACCTTATGGCAGCCCATTCCCTGCGGAAGGATGCAATAGTTTCAATGCATTATCGCGATAAACTTTCCGAAGTACCTGCTCCTCCAGACCAAGTCCATTCATCGGCCAGTGATATCCGATGGAAAGTGGCAGATCAAAAAAGCCGAGCGCATAAAAATGTTCATCGAGTGTTTCCAGTATCCGGAAGGCAATGCGGTTCATTTCCGCTGTTGGCACCCAATCGGTTCCAAACACAATTCTATCCTGATATTTCCGGTAAAATGCTGATGCAAACCTCGGGATGGTGGCGGTTTCCGCATACTTGGCCGAGTTGTCCACATATAAGTTCGGATAGGTATCGAGTAACTTACCGATTCTATTAAGGTCATAAGTAAGATTTCCGAAGTGACATGCAATAATGAGATTTTCAGGATGTCTTTTCACAGTATTTTCCAAAACAACGACCATTCCGTCGCGGTCAATGAATTTACCCATGCCTTCTTTTTTCGTAGAATCTATGTTGAATGTCCAACCTGACATCAAGCCATCATTGTGAACATCCTTCTTCTCATACATCCAGATATCATCTCCTGCGTGAAGGTTAATTGGAATTTTTAGTTCCGCGCATTTTTGAAACAATGGATCCAGTCGCCGGTCATCGGGATGCATTCCCCATGCCTGGGGTTTGTTGTAATACAAACCGCGTCCTTTATCACCTTCTTCGCCAACACCCCTGGCTCCTTTCCCGAAACACCTCACCAGTTCTTTTACTGCCTCCGGTCCATATCCCGGTTTGTCATATCCTGTGTAATCGAACCCGCACCACAATTCAAACCGGTTGGGATATGGGGAGTACAGATCCACAAGTTTGTCAAATTCCTGACCATGTGCCTGGGTAAGTACAATCGCTTTTTCAACCCCCGTTGCATCCATCACCTTAACCCAAGCCTCCACTTCTTCCCGCGTCTTTGCATAACGACCATGAGTGTGCATGTCTATCACCGGAAACTTTGCCTTTTCAATCGGCGTGACAGGTATGTTAAATAGAGAAACCGGCTTAAAGTCTTTCAATAAAATATTTTCAGGCGTACCATTTGACTCTTGTTTTACCGGCTCACATGCCAGCAGACACAAAAGGAATATAACACCCGAAATGAATTTCCCGCAAGTCATCACCGCACTGACTCAATGTCGGTTGCAACGTGGTTGTTATCGGTCGCTGACTTTATTTCCTGATCAATAAAGCCAATAACAAATTCCTGATTTACATCCTCTAGTATGCGCTTGGTTCCGTGTCCTCTGCCGAATCCAAAACATACCATGCCATCCGGCGATTTTTTCGAACCACCCGGAGTGTTTCCCATGTACGAAAACAAATCAACTTTATCATCGGGCTGGATCTGGCGCAGGTATAATATCCTGGGATAACCTTTCTGTCCAACATACACCCAGTTTACATTGTTATAGATACCGGTGTTGTCGAGAAGGTCGGGAAAATCTTCCCGCTTTCCATCGAGGTTGTTTCCCCAGTACATTTTTTCCGGATCATATTTACCGGCAGGTGTTCCTTCGTAGAGGAACCAATAGGGCAGATCCGGATGTTTTTTCACGATCGTAAATTTTGCATGGTCATTGTAAAAAGCCCAACGGAATTTCCAGTTGCCGGTTTTTGTGGTGGTTTCAATCACATTTGCGCCCACGATCTTCGTTTCACACTTGTCAAAACCCGGATGTCCACCTCCCTGGTCATCTCCGCCGATACCAAGATTAGGAATACCCCTGTACTCAGACGCTGCATTTCCGGGAGGCGGAAAATTGCCCTTCTTAAAACTGATCCAGTCTTTACCATCCTCATCGATCATGCTGATAAATCCTCCACCTGCCCTGTCATAGATATAAGTAGCCGCGGGTGTTTCGATTTTGAAACTCGGCATTCCCTGTTCCATTACCTCGGATATTTTGATTTTGGACAGATCGAGTTTTTCGTTGGTCTCATTGCGCCACAAATACAGTGGTGATTTATTCCAGTTTCGAGGCGCCACAATGTCCATATCGCCGTCATTGTCAATATCCCCCACAGTTCCGCCATAACAAGCCTTATCGGAGATGACCTGCTTTTCCCATTCGAAATTGTTTCCTTTATTTCTGAACACCGCTACCGGATGATACCCTTCAGGGTTGGGTGAATTCCAGATAATGAGTTCACCGGTCACCACATCCTGATCGCCGTCACTGTCCATATCTTCAACGTGAAGGGTATGGGCAAAATTCATATAGCCGATCACATGCTCCTCCCATTCCTGGGAAAAATCCTTTCCGGGATTTTTGTACCAGCAGATAGCGTGACCGGTGTTTTCCGCATTCGAAATGAAAATATCCGGGAATCCATCATCATCGATATCCTTCACTGTGACCTTTGTATTGTTGTCAAACCACGCGCCCTTCGGCCCCGTCTTTTGTTTATACCACCTCGCTGCATAATCGTGCTTCTTCCATTCACCGTTAAAAATATCCGAGGGAGCTTCGTACCAGAGACCGTTAATGATGATATCCTGGTCCCCATCCTGGTCTATGTCCGCTACATCGGTTCCATCATGATGCGGCGCCTCGATCTTAATAACTGTCCACTTGTCTTTCGGACCCTGCACATAAATCCGCACAAACCCGTCTACACCGCGCGCCACGATATCCGTCTTACCATCTTTGTTAAAATCCGCGGGAACAATGTCCTTTGCATAAGTGCTGAATCCGATGTTGAATTTTTGCCAGGGTCCACCGGTATATTTTTTATTGCCATATGGATTCTTTAACCAGAAGATATTCCCGGTCTCATTCATATCGTTTCCATCGCTGTCTTCGCGGCCGATGATATCGATATACCCGTCATTGTCAAGGTCAGCATGGGCTTTTCCGCAGGATCTGTAATTCATCTCAGCGATAACGGTTTCTTTAAAACCCTCTCCTCCGGTTTTACCCTGTCCTGAAAACCAGACGACGGTTTTTGTATTGAGCGCATCATTTCCTTCAAGATCTACATAATCATCCACAACCACGATGTCATTTTTTCCATCTTTCTGCACGTCGAAGATCATCGGATGAAGGGCCACAGAATTACTGACCACTGAAGTTTCAAATTTGATATCCTGACCAAATAGCCCTGAGGATAAAAATAAAAGAGCTGGAATAATTAATGGTAACTTTTTCATGGTGACATTTATATTGTTGACCGATTATAACTAAGTATGTTGTGTTGTGTAATAGGCTATTATTTCGTTCCAGAAACTTTACCTACCGATATCTTTAATCCTTTATAAGAAGAGTTGATCCGTTCACTCACATGGCCGAAATCATTTTTTTCCGCAAATCCCAATGTTAAATGCGCCGGCGCTTTTGTGAGTTGCTGCCAGTTATCCTGGCCCGGCCCACGGCCAAAGCCAAACACGGTCATATTCCCTTCACCCGAGTGCCAGAATACATCTTCATATGGATAATCTTCGTGGTGAATGTAATAGAGTACACGGTCGGATTTGTGATCGCCAAAATATACCCATTTCGGCGACGGAAGATTACCCGTCCATTGAGTTTTATGGGCGTAGGGCTTCATCGCCTCGCGGGTGCCGTCAGACCTTACCCAGTAATCCTCTTCGTTAAATTCCCCACCCGGTGTACCCTCATAGAGGATCCAATAAGGCTCCGGTCCTTTTTTCAATAACGTCATGGTGGCATAGTCCGGGTAAATATCCCATCGGGTCTGCCACTTTTTATCTTCGGTTTCTGTCATCAACGTGACCCTTACCGGTCCTTCACTGATGACGCGTGAAGATTTCTTCGGCACCGCTTCCCCGGGATGCAATTCAGGAGGCGCGATGTTGGGTATGCCCCGATACCGGCCCTTCATTCCGCTTTCCGGTTCCTTATTCGCATGATAACTCACCCAGTCATTCCCTTCTTTGTCGATTATACTCGCGAAACCTCCCGTAGCCGGATGATAATAATATTCCGCCGCCGGTGTTTTGATCTTGAATGCATCGAAACCTTCATATACTCCTGCCTGTTCAATACCCACAAGTTTTTTGTTTCCGTATTGAGGATGATCCTTATCGTCAAAATATAATCTGAAGTGTCGTGATTGGTCAGGTGATGTTTTTCCCTGCAGGATGAAAACCAAAGCCCCCAGTGCCTTCTTGCCCGCATCAAATTCCGCAGCCTTGTCAAACTGGAAAGGCACATTGCTGTTGACGACTTCACCTGACGAATTTACTTCTACCAAGTGAAGTGATTTTTCCGAGAACGACGGGTTCAGACCGGCATTTCCAAGCAGCGAAGTAAAGTTAAGCTGAACTTCCACGGGTTTATCGATGCGCAAAAATCCATTTCCATTAACGGTTATCGGTAATGAAAACTTTTTATTCGATGTGGAAGAAATTTTTTCCGGTTTCGTGTTATTCTTTATGGCATCATTCCTCCACACGTGGAGATATTTAGGCTCACGCCACGCGATGCTGACAATATCAAGGTCGCCGTCGCCATCGAGATCATCCAGCTGAGTGCCCAGGTGACTTTCTTTTCCCTGATCCACCGTATGGGGGGTGAACGTACCTTTTCCGTTATTTTCAAAAACGATCACTTTCTCATCTTTGGGCAACGAGGTCATTCCTCTGCCCATCATCTCATGTTCACCTACAACCAGATCGATATCACCATCGCGGTCGATGTCCGCCGCGTCCATACTGTTCATTGATTTTGAAGTAACGATGATGTGTTTTATCCAACCTTTTTTTGACGGGTCGCTTTTGTTTTCATACCATGTAAGGTTGGCATTTCGCACATTTCCCGGATATCTTTCGTCGCTCGTGGCGATATCAAGTTTTCCATCTCCGTTGAGATCCTCTACTATGCAACGCTCTGGACTTGTCCCTGTTCCAACTTCAAAGCGGGTCCAGTTGCCTTTTCCATTGCCGGGATTTTTCCACCATGACATCATGCTGTTGTCTTTCTTGACGTCGCTGGTGCCCTCCATAACCTCCCCAACGCCGGGCTGCCTGATGCTGCCCACCAGGTCGATAAATCCATCCTGGTCGATATCTCCGGTAGCATATCCTCCTCCTTCGCTGGAGATCGTCACGTGAGGCCACGGAGTGTTTTCTGGATTATCGGGAATCACAAAATAATATTGACTCACTTCGTCGCCGAGAACAAGTTCGGGTTTACCGCCCGGCACGATCTGGGCCAGAGAATATTCCTGCGCATTTGCGTGCCCGGTTTGCCGCATGCTTCCGATCTGGACGTAAGACCACGAGGTCCCTGCTTTATCGGTGGCTTCAAGCCAAAAGATCTGAGGTAGTCGAAGCCCGATCACGTCCGCAAATTCATCACCATCGGCATCAAGGGCTAGTACTGCATCTACCTCGACGGGAAATGTAATGCGTTCCCACTTCGAAGACATATCTCCACCGGGATTGCGATAGTACCATTCACCAGCAACGATATCGCTATAACCATCCCGGTTTACGTCATACATATCCACACCAAAATAATTCCACCACGGAGCCGCACCCGGAATGACGTAACCGTCTCTTGAATCATCAACCTGAATGTAGGTCCATTTGTCGAGCGATTGTTTCGATCCCGCAAATTTACTGGTGAACATTTTCGTCGGCCCTTCGAAATAGGATTGAGGTCCAACGATATCCATACTTCCGTTACTTCCCAGGTCAGCAAGAGCCCCGGCATACATGCCATCTTCCGCTACCTGGTGTTTTTTCCAAACACGGGCGCTGCCGTCTACGTTATAGTAGATGACAATGGGATAGGGCGGATTATTTACAAACTGACTTCCTTCACTGGGGTTTCTCCGGAATTTGGCGGCCAGCACATCCATATCTCCATCATTGTCAACATCGGCAGCATCAAGCGTCTGGCAAAAATCAAATGTTTCGGCAACCTGAATTTCAGTCCACTGATCGGATCGCAATCCTTCAAGGGAAGAAGCGAGATAAAGTGAAATGGGGAATCCGGTCAATTCAGAATGCGAGATGAGTATATCGAGCAGCCCGTCCTTGTTCATGTCAACTACCTTCAACGCAGCATTGTTATCGCGCCACGTGTTATCCACTTTTGTGAACCATTTTGCGTCGAAAATATGTTTTTTATACTCGCTTGTTGCCCGGGCGTTTTTCGGTGTTTCGTACCAAAAACCATTCAACACAATATCCGTGTCTCCATCTTTATCCATATCGCCGATATCCATGCCTTCATGTGATTCGTGTTCAATTATCACTTCATTTTTCCACTGCGTGGGACTTGACTGAAAGTAAATGGCCGTTTTTTCGTTCGCACGGGTAACGATATCAAGCTTTCCATCGTGGTCAAAGTCAGCCAGGTCGATATCTTTAATATAATCTTTTTGATTCCCGACTTTATGGATCCTCCATGCGTTGGCACGTGTAGGATTTTTAGGCATTGGATTTTCCACCCATACTACATCCAGGTTGATCTCTTTTCCATTGCTGTCATTGTTGCCGATACCGATAGCAAGATCAAGATCGCCATCCTTGTCAACATCCGCCAGCGCCAGACGGTCGCCTCTGAAATTGATCTTATCCAGTAAGACATATTTTTTAAAATTTCCGGTCTTGTCAAATTTGAACAAGACCATGGATTCACCTTTCAACCCGGCTTTTTTAATCAGGTCTGTAATTCCATCGTTGTCCACGTCACCTGCAACGACTTTGCCCAAGCCTTTATCCAGGACGTGAGCCGAAAAATCCGGCGCGGCTTCGTTTTGCGCATAGACCAGACTCGGTAAGATCAGAATGAAAAGTACTTGTAGTGATGTCTTCAATTTCATGACTGGATTATTTAAAAAAAAACAATTTGAGCCATACGCCTCCGCACAGCATTATCTAACGGACATTTCTGATTTTTCTCCGAAGGGATTTCCCCGGATTGAATCCCTATAAGGATCGCAAGTCCAACTCTAAATACATCACCATACCTTTCGCAGGGTATGGTGATGTGGGAAGGATCAAAAAAATGTGTTAACGTTCCTTGACACTCAATATCCCGGATTTTGCTGGATCAAGTTATTCGCACGCAGTTCAACACTTGGAAAGGGGTACAAAACTTCGTGCTGTTCAACAGTTGCATTCGCGTTTGACATTTCCACCCGTTGTTTCAAGTAAGCAAAACCCCAACGGCGCAGGTCAACCAGGCGATGTCCCTCGCCGGCAAGTTCCTTAAACCGTTCATCCTTGATGATATCCAGGAATTGGTCGTGGGAATAAGGGCCTGTCAGGTTTGGTAAGCCTGCCCTGTTTCTCACACGATTAAGGGCAGCCAGCGCAGCGGGTGTGGAGCCGTTATTTTGTTTATTCAACGCCTCAGCATAAATAAGCAGGACATCCGCAAAGCGGAGAAAAGGCCAGTTATTAGTATAGTTTTGCGAAGTTGTCGGCGCGGAATCCTGGATTTTGGTCATATAAATCTTTCCGTTTGTATTCAGGGTAGCGCCAGTAACCGGGCTGACCACCGTTCCGGTAATAAAAGATTTTCTCCTCCGATCGTTTGTCGCAAAACTATTGTACAGAAGCGGAGTGGCTTCGAACTGTGCCAAACCAGTGCTTGTAAAATAACCGGGCAACGCCCATATTTCGTTATTTCTGCTGAAAGCCGCCCCGGGAATGAACTGAAATTCCCAAATGCCCTCCTTACCATTTTTGTTGACCGGTAAAAAGGCAGCTTCATATGCCGTGTAAAGGGTATCGACGCCGTTTGCTTTTAGTATGGGGGTGCTAATCAGGTCATAACCCTCATTATCTATAACATCTTTTGCAAGCAATACAGCCTGGTCTACATCACCGGGTTCAGCGGCCTCAGCATAATAGGATTTTGTCAGGTAAACCTTCGCCAGCAAAGATTTGGCTGCCCCCCTGGTAATCCGGCCCTTGTCAGCGGGAGCAACGCTCTGCCAATTCGGCAAATAGTTGTTATCAATGATTTCCTCTAAATCCGCAATGATCTGATCATAAACTTCCGGAACCGAGCTGTTGGGATAACTCGATCCGTCAGGTTTATCAGTGACCGCCGGGATTGGACCCCACATTTGTACACCGATGAAAAAATTGTAGGCCCGGAAAAACAGCGCCTGTCCTTTAAAATTATCAAGCTTGGTCCAACGGTCGCCAAACCGGGTCTTCAGGTCGTCATAGTATGCCAGGAAAGTATTGGCCCGTCCCGCAGGCCACCAGATGTAATTCCATTGCCTGTAAATATTAAAGTCACTTTCGGTAAAATGATGATTATCGTACTGCTGGCCCTCTACGTCGAAGGAAAGGGTATGGTTAAATTCATCTGCAGGCACAGTTGCGAACCAGGTCCAGCGCCGGTCATTGACGGCCCACCAGTTTCCCGGATATATGCCGTTGATAAATTGCTCTATCCCAGTTTCTGTCGCATCAGCGCCAAAGAATATATTCTCTGCTACAACCGTCTTTGGTTGCTCTTCCAGGAATTCCTCACAGGCGAACGCGGCTATCAATAATGTGAAGAATACTATTATAAAATACTTTTTCATTTTTTCAGCGTTTAGTAATTAAAGTCCGATTTGTACTCCAAGCATATAATTCCGTGTTGCCGGATATATCATTGCACTCAAAGGAATTAGTGTCGCGCTTCCTTGCAGATTGTTTCCCTCCGGATCAAAGCCCGTAAATTTTGTCATCACCAGCAGGTTGTTTCCCTGAACATAAATGTTCGCGTTGGCAATACCCACCCTGCTTAATAAGGATTTTGGAAGGTTGTAGGTCAGCGTAATATTCCGAAGCTTCAGGAAACTGGCATCTTCAACCATCCGGTCGATCGCCCCATCCGGTCCATCGGTAATATTAATCGGTTTGTAACCTGCTCTCGGGATATCATTGGAGGTTCCCGGACCGGTCCACCTATCGGTGGCAACTTCCGCCAGTTTATTGAACTCGCTCGATGACAGATCATATTTCCATTGAGCCATGGAGTAGTTGAAAACTTCCTGTCCCAACGAGGCAAAGAAGAAAACCGAGAGGTTAAAGTCCTTATAGGTGAGGTTGTTGGTTATACCACCGAAAAAATCGGGATAGGCATTTCCAAGTACGACAAAATCTCCACCGTTGATCACACCGTCCGGCGAATCCAACACGCCATCGCCATCGATATCTACGGTAATCTGGTCAACATATCTCATGTCACCGGGCTTTGCAGTGAGTTGGGCAGATGCGGCGACTTCCTCCACGGTCTGGTACAATCCATCTGTTTGATATCCCACAAAGTTTCCAAAAGGTTCGCCCTCCTGGATTCGATGGTAGTTGCGTCTGATGTTGTCTCCTATTTGAAGAAACTGAACACCTGGGTTCAATGCCAAATCGAGGATTTTATTTTTTTGGAAGGTTCCGTTTAAGTTTACAGACCATTTTAGTTGTGCGGCATTTACAGGTTGATAATTGATACTGAATTCAAAACCGGTATTCTGGAGGCTACCAATATTTCTGGTAATAGTCGGGTCGTGATTAGTCGTTGGGTTATTAACGATGGAAGTTTGCTGATTTAAAAGAAGGTCAATGGTCTTTTTATGATAATAGTCCAGGGTAATGCCCAGCCTGTTATCCAGAAAACCCATGTCCAATCCAATATCAAACTGGGTGGTAGTCTCCCACTTCAGATCGGCATTCGCAACTCCGACGGGTCCAAATGTTCCCGCCCTTACGTTGTTAAATCCATATGAATGTGTGCCACTGATACGAGACAAAGTTGAGTAAGCACCTATGCCATGACTTCCGATGCTGCCGTAACTCGCCCGCAATTTCATGTTATCAAACATATTCATATCCTGAATGAACGCTTCCTCTGAAAGCCGCCATCCCACGGAGGCTGAAGGGAAGAATGCCCATTGATTTCCAGGAGCGAATTTGGAAGAACCATCATACCTTCCGTTGATCTGGAAGAGATATTTGTCATCAAAGTTGTAGTTTATCCGTCCAAAAAATGATGCGAGTTGCTCCTCACTTTGAGACGAACCCACCGTGTTAAGGGTCGGTGTCCCTGCCCCCAGGTTGTGAAATTCAAACTGTTCAAAGGCAAAATCCCGGGCTCCCGCATTCGTACTTTCAAAACTTGTTTTCTGCGTGGTGGTTCCCACCATCACGGTTACCTGATGCTGATCATTTAGTGTTTTATCGAATGTGAGCATATTCTCCACCAACCAGTTATTGCGTCTCTGAAAACCCTTCGAACCGAGTGCTATCTGCGTAAGAAACTGGGGATCGGGAATTTCCAAAGGCGAAAAAAACCGGCCTTCTGTTAGAGTAGGCTGTAAACCCAGCGTGACGTGATATTTTAACCAATCTGTAAACTTGTATTCCAGTCCGAAATTGAACTGCGTAAAAGAACCCAGATCTTCACGAATTTCCCTATCCAACGCAGCCAACGCATTGTAATGCTGTCTTGGGGTTCCGGATTCGTACGGATTCCTAACGATCGGCGGATATCCACCAAATGCATCCCTTGGGGACAAGATCGGCGGAATGGCAATTGAATTTATGGTTCCGTAGGTATAGCCAAAAGTCTCACCAATTGAATTTGTAACGTCCGATGCATAGGACATCCCGCTGGTCAATCTCAACCGTTCTGAGACCTTAAAATCCAGATTGAACCTTGCTGTAAATTTTTTATAATCAACATTTGGCAAAATCCCGGTCGTGGAAAGATACCCGCCAGACGCGCTGTATTTCACGTCTTCTGAACCGCCTGAAATAGATAGAAAATACTTTTGTTGCGATCCCTGGCTAAACAATTCCTCTTGCCAGTCTGTACCTTCGCCAACCTGACTTAACACTCCCGGGATATCCGGATAAGCAACTGCTAAAGGCGGGGCCGGAGGCGCGGGGGAATTCTGGACCCGAACATCATTCACATACTCCATATATTGTCTTGGATTCATTACGTCATATGTCCGGGTGGGTTGTGAGATTCCATAATACGCATCAAAAGTGATTTTTGGCTTGCCGGCTACGCCCTGCTTGGTTGTAACGATCACGACGCCGTTCGCGGCGCGGGAGCCGTAAATGGAAGCTGCGGAAGCATCTTTCAGGACGTCGATGCTTTGAATATCAAGCGGGTCAAGGGCATTGATGTTAGCGCCAATTACGCCGTCAATAACAAAAAGCGGAGCGTTGTTGCCATTGATGGAATTCAAACCCCTTATAATAATGGAAACACTGCCGGCACCCGGCGCAAATGTGTTTTGCCTCACAAGAACTCCCGCGGCACGACCTTGCAATGCCTGGTCTATGCGCTCAACCGGGACGGCAAGGATCTCCTTCGATGATACAGACGCCACCGACCCGGTCAGGTCAGCGCGCTCCTGGGTGCCGTATCCAACCACAACTACCTCGTCCAGTGCTCTCATATCCTGAGCCATTGACACGGCAAATTGCGTCTGGCCGCCAACCGGAATTTCCTGTGTTGCATAACCGATGAAGGAAAAGACCAGCACGCTGCTCTCATTCTGGACATTAAAAGAAAACCTTCCCGTCGCGTCAGTAGTCGTACCGTTGGTTGTACCTTTTTCCAGAACATTCACGCCTGGCAAAGGCTGGTTGTTTTCATCGTTAACCGTACCACTTACAAGGATCAGTAACGCGCCGGGTGACGGAAAATAATTTGATTTCATGGATTGTTCCTTTCCATTCTCATTTGCCCTGGTGGCTTGCCCACCATCGGCAAACGTTTGCGGGTAGGATGAAAAAGAAAAAAAACCAAAAACGATGGTCAACAGAGTTGACTTGATTACCCTTCGTAATAATGGTTTCATAGGCTGATTGGGTTAATTTGTGTTTAAAGCTTTAAGGATAATTAATGACATTCAGAATAAACCAGTTTAATGGTGCCGTCATTTTTTTTTATGGGTTAAATAATCGGCACGTTCAACTCCAGGATCTTTGAAGCAACTGTTTTTGTATTAGCACAGTTCAGGCCTGAGCATACACTGCAGACCTTGTCACATTTATTATGGTGAACTGATATTAATAATGACGAAGATAGAAGTTGGAAAAACCCAAAACTTCCACTCTTTTAGCAGAGTCTTGTACTATATTGAATTCTAACGCCTTATTAATACCTTTTTGGGCTATTATAGTTCAACAATGCCATCGGCTTAAATTTCAATTGACAGGGAATTTCGGAAAACAATGACCCCGGGCGCAGTGATGTATGTCGTTAGGTATTTAGGGTTGATTGCTCACATACTAAAGCCACATGTTTTTGTGGTAGTTGATAGCCGCCTATAACCGGGCATTCTATTTTCATTACATGAGGTGATCTTTCAGTCTATTGTTGGCGTAGGATCTTCCTCGGTGTAACCACTTCCTTGTCAATCTTATCAAATTTTATAGAAAAGTTCTTGCATCATCGTGACCCAACAATATATACGGACCATTAGCCGTACCGTTATCAGTAAGAAAGATGAGAATGGTATTGTCCCGTAGCCCTTCTTCTTCAAGCATCGATACAAATTGACCTAATCGATGATCAACGTGGGCAATCATTCCGAAATAAGTAGCGGTTTGCTTGTTAAGATGCTTGTAGGGTTCCCGGCAATGATCAGGAACCAGCAACGGAGCATGCGGTGCATTCAGGGGTAGGTAGAGAAAAAACGGCTCGTTGTTGTTTTTGGATTTTTTTACAAATTGTGTACCTAAGTCGAACCACACATCCGTAGCATAGCCGGGAAACTTCTTTTGCGCATGCTTCGCCCCACCGTTGTTATAATACAAAACATCATCCATGAGATCGCTATTCCAATAATTGGGCATCGATTGAACCCCACCGCGCAAGAACCACACCGCATCCTCGAATCCACGCTCATGGGGCATGAAATCCTTAAAGTTTCCACCCAGATGCCACTTGCCGTACATGGCAGTTCGATAGCCATTTGAAAGAAAAATATCTCCCATCGTCTTTAAGCCCAGTTTGAGTACATGGCGTTGACCATGCGCCGTAACAGCGCCGTTGCGCAGCGCATCAAGGCCTGTAAGAAGCTGGCCTCGCGTAGGTGTACAAACCGAACCAACATGAAAGTCCGTGAAGCGGATACTTTGCGCTGCAAGGTTATCCATATTTGGTGTTTTCAGCACACGATTCCCATGACGCGATAAATCTCCGTAACCCTGATCATCGGTCATGATAATAATTACATTGGGCTTATTTGTCTGTGAAAAGGCAGAAATTGAGGAGATAAAAACAACACAGAAAGTAAGAACTGTAGAATTTCTGCAATAGGAAAAAAATACAAGAACGAAGGTTCTCATTTGATTAATTTATTCTCTAAATAATATACCGACCCACTGGTCCATTCTTTTGATACAATGTCCAGATCCCCATCTCCGTCTACATCGCCAACGACACCATCATGGGCAACAAATCCTTCCAGGATCACATGTTCTTTCCAATCAGAAGCGGATGATTTTTTGCGCGGGCCTGCTAAATTCTCATGAAGCTTTTTTTACCCGGAGAGACGGGGGCTAATCAGTTGAACCCTCTCAATTGGTAGCGGGGAGACCGTCATTGTTTATACTGCTGGAAAAAAAATTACTTTACGTGCAAATTTTCCAGCCAGTCTACATGCTCTTTTCCCCCATTAGCGTTTTCCGGCCAACGTCTCCATATTTTCGAAACAATATCTAGGTCTCCGTCACCATCAATATCTCCAAACCTTGCGTCATGCCCGCCCAAACCATTATCCAGGATCACTTTTTCCTGAAAGGTTACCTGTTCCGTCCCGAGATTTTCGAAAATATACCATCTCGGTCCGGCACCGGATGGGAATATACTCGGATCTTCCTGGTCTATTGTGAAAATATCAAGGTCATCGTCGCCGTCAAAATCCACCACGGCTAATGAATGAAACGAACCGCGCTCACCTACCGCCTCCTGTTTCAGATAATGTGCTTTAAATGTAGGCGGTTTTTGACCGTCATTTTCCAACCAGGCTATCCCGGATTTTTTCTGATCACTATCCGTTACTACTATATCAGGAAAACCATCTTTATTAAGGTCAACGATCCAGCTACGGGAAGATAATCCCCATGGGCCTCTCTTCCCAAAAGGTAGGGCATGTTTAACCCATTCCTCTCCATTGTTTTTATTTTCCAGCCAACGGTCAGGCAATACGATATCCACATCTCCGTCACCATCAAGATCGCTAACACCTTCTGGAAAAAAACCGGAATGAATGGCGTCTTTATCCTTAAGTACGTCCATCGTTATGACATGCCTTTTCCAATTGGTCTCCCGTAGCAAGGGTTGGTCGGGCACTTCGTACCAGAAACAGCCTTCTTTATCTCCTAAAACAACGATGTCCGTTTTTCCGTTACCGGTCACATCCGCGAGAACAATATCATGTATTTCGGTTCTGATTTTGTCGTCATACACAAATTTTTTAAAAGAAGTTTGACGGGGGTTTTGAGAGTTTTGATACCAGGTACCGCCTATGATAATATCCTGCCAACCATCGCCGTCAACGTCCATCATGGCACTTCCTAACTGAGTGGTTAGAATTTTTCCGACGGTATGGCGCACCCATTCTTCGCCTCCGGTATTCTCAAACCAATAAATACTATCCTGCCTTGCACAGGTAGCATAATCAAGATCGCCATCGTTATCAATGTCTCCAAGCGATGATACTCCATACCCGGAAGATTCGTCTCCCGGAAGATCGCGGATAATGAAATGATGTTGAAATGCGCTGATGCCATTGCCCGTGTTTTTCCCTTCCTCCGTTAAATCCTGTTTTGAAACATTCCCTTTACAGGCTAATAAGACCATCAAGAAAAAAGGAAGCGAATTACTAAAATTCTTTAACGCCATAAATAATGCATTTAATAATAACCAATCCCCGTTCTTTGCTCAAGATTAGCCAAGGTTGGAGGTTGAAATGATAGGGAGAACAACCAAAAAAGCTCCTAAATATTCTATTGCGTTTTTATCACTGACGACAGTGTCCTGCATTATACTAAGGTAGATCACCACAACGTCCAATACTTCCACTCTTTTAGCAGACCCTTGCACTATATTGACTTCTAAAGGTTAGTATATAGCTTTTTGACTGTTTATAATTCTAGATTTAGGCGAAAAACAGATTTTACAAAACCTGCCTGCCATAAAATCCAAATACGAAAAAAAATACAGAACAGCGAAAATTGTCGCAGAAATTTTCATGAGCATTCCATCCATCTCAAACAAGTCGCTAAAGTTATTGGACAATCACGGCCTCAATGTTCAGGTAGTCAGCGATCTTTTTGATTGATTCAGCATGGTGTCCTATTCCCAATGCAAAGTGATGGGTGGGTCCTTCCTTGATCCACTTCTTCAGGAATGTTCTGGTATCAGGTTTGAAAAATCCGCGGGTATTAGTATTCCCCGTTGGAGGAATAGGTCCTGCCACAGACATACCTTCCGTGATAACGAATTTAAATTTACCCTCGAATGTAGAGCTGATGCTCAACATTGTAATAGGACCTTCTTTGATCTTGAATTCCACTCCGGCCCCGAACCCGGGCTTCCCGTGATATTTTTTCAGGCTTCTAAGCACGGGTTTGCCTTGCGCGATCGTCACATTGTGCGGCCCATCATGGCCAACAAGGATAAAATTTTCTTTAAAATCAACGGGGTGAAATTCAGCAAAACTTCCTCCGATGCCGAAACGATCCATGATAAACATGGCAACGCAGGTTTTGAGATCCGACTCTCCGCACATGGGGAATCCCGCGCCCGTGAGCAGCGAATTGCCTACGATGAGATTAGCCATGACCTGGCTTGTGACGCTGTTGGCTTCGCCTTCATAATAATAGGCCAGTCCATCGAGGTTTTTTTCCTTCACAAATTTTTGCAGCGCAATGGATACACGGGCTGCCACTTCCAGGTCGGAATCCTTTAACTTCTCAGATATCGGGTCTGAGACGGGATCCGGAGTATCGAAAAAATCGAGTATGTGTTTCTTCTCTGCATTGACCTCCGCTTCCGACACGGCTTTGTACTGGGTAACGATTTCATGGTCTTCACATTGAACAATGTGCGGACTGAAGTGCGCGGTGATCATCGTAGCATCGGTGTGCATATCCAGCATAGATTCAATCGGATGCCCGATGTGACCAATCCTTGCAGTCTTAAGATCGTGGAGGACTTTCGCAATCCGGCAATATTCACCGATCTCCTTATCCGCCTGCGGATCATCGTGCAACGTTCCGATAATAGTATCCGGAACTTTTTTGCCCATCCTCACAGCTACACCGGTGAATTCCGGTAACGAGCAAATGTCATCATTATAGAGTTGCATGTAGGTGGAGGCCTTTGTGTAATCCATTGCCTTGTCTGGCTGAAGGGCTACAAGCACGATCGGAATCTCCATACTTTTAATGACGATCCCAAAAATATTGGAAGTCGCATATGTGAGCATGTCACAAAAAATAAGGTCGAGGTTAGCTGCCTTTAACTTTGGAACAAGTTCATACGCGCTGGTCACATTGTCTACCATCCCGAAATCAACAACTTCAACGTCTTGCTTATCAAGTTTTTTGATAAACACTTCCTGTTTTTTAAGAAGGTCATTCAACAAACCGTCAAACTGAGGCCAGTATTTGTAAAATCCAACGCCGAAAACCCCGATCCGGGCTTTGGATTCTTTCCGAAATACCCTGTCTTTAATTTCTTTCCTGTCCATAATTAATTGCTAGTATACTTTTAAGATTGTGAATATTCGGACGCGGTGAATCGCGATCCTACAATATTTATGCGGCCATGGGCAATAACTTGATCTTAGGTATAGGCTTCGAGGTCCGCTTTCGATACAAACTCAAATTTTAATTCAGTTTCAAGCGCCAAAGTAAACTTAACTTGACACTAGTGTCATGTCAACAAACTATTGTCGGATAGAGTCTTTTTAGTTTAATTCTTG
>JBBDXJ010000149.1:0-31505 GCA_040902445.1 Cyclobacteriaceae bacterium
CCGGGAAAAATCAATTTTTGCTATTTAAAAAATGCGGTTCTCGGAGTGGACTCAATTCTGGAACCGTTCGTTTTTAGATTCATTGACATGTCCAAACCCGTTGTTTTGAAGACCTGCCAATGTCTTACTGTTATAATAATCCCTGAAGTATCGATTGGTGATTAACGCGCCCCCGGTAACCCTGAAACTTAAGCCCTTCAAAATTTTAAAATTCAAATACAGATTGGCATTGTTCCGAAAGGTCGGATTATCAATGATCGGCTCCAAAGCTGCGGCCATCGGATTCCAGGTATCACTTGCTCCATAACCAGGGGTATGTACCCAGTAATTGCCATCCTCATCATATACGGGTTCAGTAGGCGCCCACCGAACGGCGGTATTCACAACCTGCGATAGCCAGGCCACTTCTTGCCCGAAAGCCGGCGACTTATATTTCTCTCTTGTAAAATTGTAATTCAGTCCAAAGTCAACCCAATCGGTAATATCGGCTGCCAGATTCGTCCTCAATGAGGCGCGTGTGTAAGCGGAATTCAGCATTATCCCCTTATGATCCAAATAATTACCCGATACCATGTACTTGAGTTTATCGGTCGCACCACTGATGGCAAGCTGATAATTCTTCATGACACCCGTTTCAAATACTTCCTCCTGCCAATCCGTTCCTCCCGTTCTATCAAACTCAGCAATCTGTGCATCTGTGAATTGAGGGGTTGGAGTGTTTCCGTCACCGGTATTAGTCATCCTGTACGCATTTAACTGCCTTGCATAAGCGCCCGCATCCATAACGGGCAATTTGCGCGTTAACTTCTGGAAGCCTATGTTATATCCGGCATCTATGACTGGTTTGCCCAGTTTTCCGAGCTTTGTTGTGATGAGAATCACACCATTCGCGCCCCGTGAACCATAGATCGCAGTGGCTGAAGCATCTTTCAGAATTTCCATCGATGCGATATCGTTGGGATTGAGCGAATTTAAATTACCTCCCTGCAAACCATCGATAACAATCAACGGCTCATTACCACCGTTGATAGAATTAAGACCGCGGATACGGATCATCGTATTACCCCCCGGCGATCCATCAGTGTTCAATACATAGACACCGGAAGAGCGGCCTTGCAAAGCCTGGTCAACTCTCGCGGTGGGAAATTGCGCAATGTCAGATACCTTAATTGAAGTAACAGCCCCGGTGAGATCTGTCTTCTTCTGAGATCCGTAGCCGACCACCACAACCTCGCCCAGCGCAATAACATCCTCGACCAATGTCACATTGACCGCCGACCTGGAGGCAACGGAAACCTCCTGATTGGAATATCCGATAAAGGAAAACACGAGCGTCGCGTTTTCATTGGTAACGGAAAAGTTATAAATACCTTCCGTATCAGTAACCGTACCGTTGCTTGTGCCCTTCTCCACAACGCTCACTCCAGGCAGCGGATCGCCGTTGTTGGTGGTGACTTTACCGGTAACGGTAAAAGCAAATGTTTTTGCCGTGAGATTTTTTTCAGGCTTAACAGAAACTTCATTAGCCAATTCAGTCTCCGTTACCGCTCCATTGGCCGGCCATGTTAATGAACTCAAGCCCGCTAGTAATAATGCCGCAGTTCGCATTACTATCTTTCTTTCTTTTAGCCAATTACGGAAGTGTTGTAAATTTCTTTCCATACAGTTTGTTTTAAGTGTTTGGTCTTCTTCACACGAGAGAATACAGGTCCGGAATAATTGACCCCTAGCCAGGCTCGTGGCAACAAGGGTTTCCTTCCAACACCTTTTATAACCTTTCGTTTACCCGAAGATAAGGTTTTAATTTCTTTTTAAAAGCACGGGCCCTGATAACTTTTAACCGGCCTGCATACTATGGACAAAAACTAAAATTTTGAGGGTCAGGTTTCTTTCCACATTCGGCAGGTGCATTCATGAAAAGGCGAATTAAAGCGGGATTTTAAGGCTGGAAGCGTAATCTTCAAAGGTTGACTTGATTAGGTGAAAATAAAAATATCAATCGTGATTACGAAATGAAGTGAAACTAAAATCGCTTTTTTAGTAAAAAAAGAAAGATTCCGTTATTTTGAAGAGCTTTGAATACCCCCATACGGGCGATAACTTTGGAATTGAAATTTTCGACCCTGAATATGGTCTGGCGACTTTTTTAACCTTTCGTTAGCGGCCGGGGGCGCATAGGGTAATAAGATGGGATCAATAAATCTTGAAAATCATGCAAACAATTATCAACCTCTTCAAAAAACTCACAGGCGTGAATTTCTTTAATGACCACACTGCAGTATTGTTTTTACAACTGCATGTCATTCTCCTGTTCATCAGTATTTGTGCCGACACACGGGCACAAATTGCCAAATCCGGAGCAGTAGGTGATCAGACACTGGTTTCCCTGGATGAAAAAGTGGTGGTGTGGGCCGCACCTGCAGAACAGAAGGTACGCCCCGATGACCGGGTGGAAAATAGTAATCTCGTCTGGTCAGCGCAGGAAAAAAAAGTCATGATCGCCGGCGCTGGAAATGAACATGTTCCATTCCAGGTGATTGTTACCACACCAATTCCTCCCGGACGAAGACCCAAGGCGCCGGAAGGTTTTTTCATAGAAGCATCTGATCTGACAGCTCAGGTGGGAAAAGTTATCCCGAAATCTCAAATTCAGTTGTTCCTCGAACACTATATTATGCTTTATGCCAAATCCAGTCCGGTCGGGGACACAGGCTACTGGCCTGATGCGCTGGCACCCTTGAAAAAACCGTTTAACATGAACGCCCAATACGCCGTGGTTGCAAACCGCCCGGTCTGGATCGACGTCTCCATACCTTCCGGAACTGCAGCAGGAATCTATAAAGGCACCCTCCGCATTTCGCAACACGGAAAACTTCTCGAGACTATCAATATCGAAATGGAGGTATATAATTTTTCCCTTCCGCAAGAAACACATCTCATCACTTACATGAATATTTCAAAAGGATGGCTGGCCCGTTTTTATAATAAGGCGGCAAGCGATCCGGAAATTGAAAAACTCACCCAGACTTATTATGATTTCCTTTATGCTAACCGTATGGAACCGTGGTTCAATTACCCTCTTGAACCGGAAATTACTGTGAAGGGTGGAAAGATAGAAGTGAAGTTCGACGACACCAGGTACCAATATTACATGAACAAACTTAAAACAAAACGAGTGCTGCTGGAAACTTATCCTTCGAACCTGCGCCGACAAATGGAAGGGGCAGAACCCTTTTCAAAGGACTTTAACGAAAAAGTAGAATCATATTTATCACAAGTGGAATCGTACTTCGAGAAACATGGCTGGAAAGACCGGCTGGTCTTTAACAGTCCTATCGATGAGCCAAACACGAAAGAGGATTTTGAGGAAACACGCCAATGGGCGCGACTTGTACACGATGCGACAACCCATGTTCCTTTCTTGTCAACGAAATCTCCTTTGCCCCCGAAAAACAATCCGGATTGGGGTACCCTCCGCGGACACGTTGATAATTTTTCCATTCACGGAAACAGCATGAACAACCCTGAACTCAAACAAGCGATCATTGAAGAACAGGGCAAAGGCGGAGAGATGACCTGGTATATATCGTGTGATCAGGTTTATCCTCAACCGAATTATTTTATCGATGCTCCTGCGCTGGACCTTGTTATGGTGCCGTGGATTACCGAGCGTTATAAAATGGATGGTATTTTGTACTGGGCCTTAAACTTCTGGTCACAGACACCTGATCCCTGGCTGGACGCGGTAACTTTTATCTCGGGATTTGTCTGCAGCGATGGGTGGGTCCTCAACGGGGAGGGTTCCCTACTTTATCCGGGCGATCGCACAGAAAGGTATACCGGTCAACCGGATGTAACAGGCCCTGTATCCTCTATCCGATTTGAACTCCTCCGCGATGGAATTGAAGATTACGAATATTTGTGGATGCTCAAGGATGCGGGAGATAAGGAATTCGCAGACGAACAAGTGCGCAACCTCGTTGTAGATGTAAGCTCTTTCTCCCGCAATGTGGAACAACTGTATATCACCCGCAGGAAGATGGCCGGGCGTCTTGAGAAATTAGCTGGGAAGAAGTAATTAGTTGACACAGGGCAGTTGGCTGTTGGACAATGGGTACCTGATAAGTAGTGCGGATTTTTTAGCGTGCCAGCTTGATTTAGTGATATGAATCACGTTGATGCTAAATCTTGCGAGCGTGTTAGCATCGATTCAATACAGACTTGAACAAAGGAGTTGTAGGTTGATTGTAAGAACAGCCGGTGCCACTTACTACGTCCTTAAAAGAAATAGGTTTAAGATACACGGCCATCGTTTGATGCTATAAGGCCCAATGCTTCTCCTGCTCTATTTCAGATCTACGTTTGTTTTCTTCATAGGAAAGAATCTCAAACTCCTTCATGATGTCAGCCACCCTGATGTCAGGACTGCGGCTCTCCAACACCGATATTTCCTCCTCGTGCAAAGTATATGTTCGCACCTTGTCTCCATATTTCGCGTGGATATCCGGGAAGCGATGGGCGTAGGGCCAGCTGTGGATGATTGCCTTTTCGAGATTCACCGGAGCGCATACTCCCCACCGACTGTACAACCCGCTTTCGGCGAGAGGCTCTCCTGTAACATCGCAGATCTTTGAAGTTCCCTTGCGTGTACTGGATATTACCGGGTACCGGTTGTGCCATGCCATGTGGTTGATTTTTTTGCCTCCTCCGAAAGCCGAGGGCCAGAAAACCATTTCCGCGCCTTTCTCTTTCAGCTTTCTCCAGCCTTCAGGCCATTCAATGTCGAAGCATATCTGTATTCCGATTTTGCCGAAGTCCGTGTCGAATACCGGAGGGTCTATTGGCCCGGGACTAAGACCTGTTTCGTTGATCTCACCTTCGGTGGGACGGATCTTGTGGTATACTCCTGCGAGCTTGCCATTCCGGTCGATGAGTACGGCTGAATTGTAATGATGACCTTTCTCCACCGTGTAAACCGGTGCGATCACGTAACATCGAAACTTTTTCGCAAAATCAGCCAACGGTTGCGTCAGGTGACCAATGGGTTGTTCCGCCGTCTCTGCAGAAAGGGGGAGCACTTTGGGTAATCCCGACACGTGAAAAGCTTCGGGGAGGCAGACAACGTCGGGCGTGTAGGAGGCGACTGATTCCATCACCTTCACTGTATTGGCGATTAACTCCTTAACGGTATTCCCCCTGAGATCATATTGAGTGAGTGCCGCCACCCACACTTCCCGGGGAAGCCGTTTGTTTTTCTCCGCAGGTATTGCCACGGGATCAAGCCCGCCGGCATTCACGGAAGTACTAAGGAAACCTGCGCCACCCACGCCCAACGCTGTCTTGCTTAAAAAATTTCTCCTCGATGTTTTCACCTTTGCTTCATTCTTCAGTTTCTACCATCCTGGATTTTGCCCCAAAGCCGGATTCAAAATAAGTTGGCTTTCTGATATGGGCCACAGGTAATCGCGGTTGAGGTTAAATTGATAACCGTTCGGGAAAGCATTCTTAAAAATATCCAGGTGACCGTCTGCAGTAACAGGCAATCCCGGATCATTGTTGAACTGGTTAGCCTTGGCGCCAATAGGTCTTGTCCCGATCAGGTATTTCATGGCAGCCCACCTGTAGAGATCGTCCTGACGGAAGTCTTCGGAAACAAGTTCCACCAACCGTTCGCGGCGTACTTCATTGATGATCGGCGATAAGTCGGGATACTGCCAGTTCGGGTCAGCGGTGATGGTGCCGAGTCCGAGGTGCGGCATGGCAACCCTGTCCCGTAACAGGTTGATGGACATATCCAGGTCTTCCTGTGACAATGTTCCCAACTCTGCCTTGGCCTCCGCATAATTGAGCAACACCTCGGCATACCTGGCATTAACGGTAGGACTTTCCTCTTCCTGAGAAGAGTGATATTCCACTAATTCCAAATATTCCTTGCGTTGTTGGTAACCGGTAGGACTGGCAAAAATGTTATCCTGGAACAATCGGTCAAAAGCTTTGCTATAATAGTCGACTCCACCATCTGCATACTCATACCATACGCTGCCTTGTGTCCATATGGTTTGCGCGAATCGTGGATCGCGGTTCATTGCCTCATCCTCGATGGTATTATCTCCCTGGTACAATGGGCTAACCGATATTGGTTGACCATCGGTAAGAAGGTACTGGTCGACCAGACTTTTAGTCAATCCTTTTGAGTCCGGAGTAGCCAGCGTAAAAAGCTTTCGATGCGCCGTAATGTCCAGGCTCACATCCATCTTCGTCCATCTCATGGCTTCAGGATTGTTTGTAAAGTCCCTCCAATTGAATGTATTATAATAATCGCTCTCCGGATTACCGGTGGTATGAAGCGAATAAAGGCCTGAGTCCATGATTTCCTTCGCAGCTGCAGCAGCTTTGCTTAGATATTTGTCAGGATTGGAGTTGGTAACACCAAACGGAGTGCCGGCGTGGTATTTTTCCCATGTGCCTTCGTACAGGGCTACGCGTGACTGCAACAGGAGCGCATACCATTTGTTCAACCGGGAATAACCATCGCCTCTTTCAGTCATCAGGTACATCGCGGCAGTATCGAGATCTGCAATTATGTTGTCAGCAATGACATTCCTGGGATCCCTGCTGCCGTGTAGTTCAGGCGACTCCATTGTCAGAACCTTGTCTATCCATTGTGCACCTCCATAATTCCTCAATAAGCTCCAATAAAAAAACGCTCTGAAATAATGCGCTTCGCCTACCGCTTGTTTGATATCATCAAATTCCCCTTTCCATTTCCGGGAGTGCTCAAGCAGGTAATTCACACGACGGACATCTTCATAAGCATCTCCAAAGTTATAATCAGGACCATCATTGATAGTCGATAATCCCAGGAAATGCTCCGGAAGGCTGTTATTGGTAATTTGAACATCGGTCTGAACATCACCCCAGGAATGTCCGGGGCTTCGGCCTTCTCCTGTTTCTCCTGGCTCAGGATGGAACCGGTTTACAAATACAATGAAATCTCCGGGCTTTTTGAAGAAGGCTTCTTCGGTTGTCTCGTCCAGCGGGCTTCTGTCAAGAAAATCGTCCTGACATGACTGGAAAGTCATGCTTAGCCCGGTCAATATGATAAGTAACTTTAATTTATTCATGGTCTGATTTCTTTGAGTCTTAAAAAGATATGTTTAGCCCGAGAGAATACATCTGCGTGATGGGGTAAGTCCTCATAAGGGTATTTGAAGCAATCATATTCTCCGGCTCAAATACTTTGTCCATCGACTGCAACGTCAACAAATTCTCCCCTGAAAAATAAACCCTGAGGTAATTGATAAATGTCCTGTCCACAAGGTGTTTAGGAAGCGTAAAGCCGAACTGGAGATTTTTCAGGCGCAGGTATCTGGCATTATCGATGAACCGGTCCTGAGTCTGGAAGTTCTTGTTCCTTTGGTTTGAGAAATACGGTTTCGGCTGGAAGGCGTCTGTATTCGGTCCCAGGGGATTGGTTTCATTGGCAGGTCTCCAATAATCAAGATGACTGGAGCCTTCAAGCAATATGGCAGAGTTCGGACTGTTGAGGTGTCCCCAATAAAACTCAGAACCGCTACTAGGAATGAACGGACGGCTGCCAATTCCCTGCCAGAACATGTTGAAGTCAAGGCTTTTCCATTTGAATCCTGCTGAAAAACCGATCTGGTACCTGGGGGTCGTGTTTACAATTACCGACAGATCGCCATGATCCTCCAGAGTTCCTAAGCCAGGATCAACCTTTCCATCGCCGTTTAGATCCACGTATTTCATGTCACCAGGTCCCCAGGTGGCATAATAATAATTCTGGTCGGGCATGCCTTCTCCTGCTTCCTGTATGAGTCCATCACTTTTGAGGCCCCACACATCTCCATGCTTTCTCCCGGCATACCAGTCGTTGATGCTTCCGGTTTCGTTGACATATTCCAGGATCTCTGTTTGATAGTCTCCCAGCATAAACTTGCCATTATAGGAAAAGTCACCAACCTGATCTTTCCATGACAAGGTTAACTCATATCCTTTGGTAGCCAGCCTGGCATTGTTGGTGGGTGGTGCATCGGCGCCCAAAACAGCAGGAAGCTGAACGGAAGGTCCCATCATATCCTCTGTGATCCTGCGGTACCAGTCAAACTCCGCTGTGAGGCGGTTATTCAGAAATCCTGCATCAAGGCCGATATTGGTAGTCCTGACCGTTTCCCATGTCAACCTGTTGGATCTGATCTGTGGAATGTCGGCGTAGATGGGACGTTCGCCATCAATAATGCGATCCAATAATGGCTCAATGGGAATTCTTTGCAGGTACAGATAATTGAGAGCATTTGGATTATGAATCTCTTCAAAGGATTGTCCACGTTGTAAGATTTGATCGGAAACGATATTCTGATTGCCCAATGTGCCATAAGAAGCTCTCACTTTTAGATGCTGCACATAGGGCTGTATGGCATCCCAGAATTGCTCGCTTGAAATATTATACCCCACGGAAGCGGATGGGAAAAATCCCCATCGCTGGCCATCTTCATATCTTGAAGTACCGTCGTAACGGGCATTGAGCTCCAACAGATATTTTTCTTTGAAGTTGTAATTTAAGCGCCCGAAATATCCTTGAAGCGCCCAGTGATTGACCGCATCGTCAACCGTTCTGGTTCCGAGTGCTGTGGAGATGGAAGGCACGTCCAGGCTGGTCAGGTCAAATCCTTCGGCCGTTATCCAACGGTTAAAGTCGTAGTGCTGTTCATACCCCGCCATGGCTGAAAAGTAGTGGCTGCCGATTTCTTTCTCATAACGCGTAGTACCGGTAAAAACAGTATACTCTCCTGTTCGCACCTGCTCATATATACCGGTTTGGGGAAAGCCTATGTTTCCGATCAATCCGGTTCCGATGGTGACATCCACAGGATATTTCAGGTTTGTAGTACTTCCAGACCGGCTTGTATAACTATACCTGAGGTTTGTTTTCCATCCTTTTACGGGTTCCAGTTCCGTAGCAGCGGAAAACATGGAGTTGTTCTCTTCTGTATTTACTCTTCCTCCATCCATCATACCCACCATAAGGGGATTGTTGTAGGTTCCGTCAAGGTTGTACTTCGGCATGGTCGGAAACAAGATGTTAACGTGCATCCAGTACCCGCTTCTGTCACCCCAAACACCTCCATTGGGCTGGTCTTTCTTGACTTTTGCGGATCTTGCGCTGAAATCAAGTTTTAGCCAGTCATTGGCGCGTGTCGATACATTGGCGAGGAAATTATATCGTTCATAACTGTCATTGCCCCACGTGAATACCCCCGGCTGATCCAGGAGCCCGATGGTCGCATAATATTGGGTATTCTTGGTTCCCCCTTCCACGTTAATATTGTGCTTTTGCTGCACGCTATAATCCCTGAAATATTCCTGCGCCCAGTCGACGTTGGCATTTCCCATCCACCTGCCTTGCCATATACTGTTTGGCGGTTGATCGGGATTATATGGATAAGGGTACGTGCCTTCCATATATCCTTTTATCCTGTCTACTTGTTCAGGGCCGAAAGTCGGGCTCAATCCTGCATTGGCTCTTGCCTGGTTGAATACTGTTGCGTAGGTATACGAGTCCATCATGTCCGGAACATATATTGGCCGGTTGATAGAGGTGATGTTACCGTAAGAAATCCTCAGGGGCCGGTCATCTCCTTTTTTAGTCTGTATCAGGATAACGCCAGTTGCAGCACGCGAGCCATAAATTGCCGCGGAAGCTGCATCCTTTAATATCGATACGCTTTCTATGGATGACGGGTCTACTAAATTGATATCCATTTCAACGCCATCAACTAAAACCAGAGGTGCGGAGTTTCCACTGATAGAACCGACACCCCTTATCTGGAATTTTTGAGAAACACCCGGCTCACTGCCCCGCATGTTCATACTGATCAACATGCTCGGCGCCTGTCCCTGTAAAAGTTGACCTACCTGAGCGGCAGGCCTGTTCGAGAGGTCTTCGCCTGAAACAACATCAATGGCCCCGGTAAGGTTGATTTTTTTCTGCTCACCATACCCTACTACTACCACCTCCTGCAAATTCTTCACTTCCTCCTCCAAGACCATGTCGATCACAGACCTTCCGTTCACGGCCACTTCTTGTGTCGTATATCCGATAAAAGAGAATACCAAAACGGCGTCATCTTCTGAAACTGATAATGAATACCTGCCTTCCGCATCAGTTGTAGTACCATTGGTAGTTCCTTTGTGAAGGATGTTCACACCAGGAATAGCCTGTTGCGTAACCGGATCCGTAACTTTACCGGTTACGGTTGCAATTTGCTGCCATGCCTTCTTTTCAAGGGGGAGTTCTTTAAGACTAAGCATAACTTTTGTATCCGGCAATCGGACATCGTTGTCGCCGGCTGTTGAAACGCCGAATAAGACCACGGCTGTCATTGCCTGCACTACGCATAATTTCAAAATGCTCCGAATTTGCTTCCGAGGCGTAAAATTTTTTTTCATGCTATAATTAATTTAAACGTTTTGAGAGGGTCTGTGAGTCCTTGGAACAATCGGTTTTAGTCTAAAATCTTTTATAACCTTTCGTTTTGGCAATATTAAGCTTTTAATTTGTTTTTCAAACCATGGGAAAAGCAAATTTTTTCAGCATCTCAGCGGAACAACCGGCAATAAAACTTTTTGAGTTTTTCGATCATTCAGGCCTTTTTTAACGAGAAAAAGCAGAAAATAGCATTTTATTTAAGCGTAATCATCAGGCTTTCAGGATTATGCGAAATGAACGCATGTTTGAAAGGAAACATCAAACTGAATCGGTTTTCTTAGCATTAAACAAAAGATTAGGCTATTTTGAGACCTTAATTTTTTGAATAATGTGTCGGGTTTATTATGAATTTTGAAATTTAAACCCGGGGAAGAAAGAAAATCTTTTTTAACCTTTTCTTTCGTTTAAAGGGGAGCATCGCCTTGCAATAACAACCCTGTGCTCAGGTCCTGTAACTGCTGCGAGGTTGATCGTCCGGAATAATATTTCGTTCTTATCCTTCTTCAATTCTATGCTCACGTGATTCGGAACATCCCGCCATTCACCATCGGGCAGTTCTTTCAATTGATAGGTTTTCAGGTTAGGTGTAATGGAATGGAGTTCAACATTGGCCAGATTTTTTTCTACTGTGATGTCACTCGATACCACATTGGGTGTCCATTCTATTGCGCGACGATCTTTTACAAGGATCATATATTCCGTATCATAAGCCCAATAGCGTTTACCGTCCCACAACCACACATTATTTTTGAAATACTCATCTTCATAAAAAAGCATATAGTCCGTTTCGGTCCTGGGCCAGTTCGAGTAGCGGTTGTTCACCGTGAAATATTGTGTCGAGCTGGTATTTTTCCTTCAGTGCCTGAAATTTAGGATTGGTAAGATCTTCAAAAGACACAAACGCTGAATCGGGAACGAGAGCAGGATTATTTACCTGTAGTGGATAAAAAGATCTATGATTATTACAACCGAAGCAAATAAGCGCTGCAACAAATAAAATCCATTTCTTTTTCATTACCGTTAAGTGAATTTTAATAAGCCCGGTTTTCAGGAAGTGCCGTAACTGCAATTCAGAATTCGAAAATCTTTCAGATGTGAGGTATCGTGATAAGATATGCAAAATACCAAAAATACAGTAAGCCTGAAACCTCGTATACCTGTCAAGCCTTCTGTCCGAAAATGTGGGCTTCGGATCCTTTCACACCCGGGCTACAGGAGAACAGGCTTCCGCTTAAAGGAAATTCTTGTAGCTCTTCCGGCGTCAATCCCTCCCTTGCCGTGGTGATATATAAAGTCTGAAGATCTTTACCTCCGAAGCAACACGATGTTACGTGCGGTGCCGCGACCTTGACTGTTGTTGTATGTTTGAAGAAGTTTTCCATTTCCGGAACATTCCATTAAAGTTTCATGAAACTTAAGATCGGCTTCACAGATTTTTTCGAGCCGGGCGATTTGCTCCGGAGTATTCTTATCATATGCCAGACGCAAAGCACCCAACTCAAGGATCTCCCGAATCTGGGTTACATCTTCGGAAGGCATAGAATTAACAAAATATCCTCCTTATGGACCGAGGATAACTAGTTGCTCCCCTGGTAGCCGGGTCAAGGTTTCGCGAATTGCCATCCGGCTTACAGAGAGTTTTTTTGCCCAAAAATCCCTCTTTTAGGCGTGTTTTGGGGGATATTTGAGAACTTAAAATTTTCCTTCTTATTTCCGTATAGGCTTTCAAAGCCAGGGATTCGTCTTTCATTTTCTAAATTTTTATGTAAACAAATACTATAATTTCTTGTAAACAAATTGTAAATTTATCTTGTCCTTTAAATTTAATCAAGCGTAATGAACATTAAAGAAACTGTAAAGTTAACATCCGCCCAAATTACAAAAGAGGCTCAGAAATATATTGCGGGTGGTGTTGTGTCTCTCAACAGAAAAGTTGAGCCTAATATAGTTTTTACGAGAGGGAAAGGAAGTCGGATTTACGATACAGAGGGAACTGAATACATAGACTATCATGCAGCGTTTGCGCCACATTTGCTGGGGCATAATGATACCCGCGTCAACGAAGCCGTCATGAATGTCATGAACGAAGAATTTTCATTATTTGGCAGCGGCACCAATGCCCTGGAAGTTAAATTAGCGAGGTTATTATGCGAGGCAGTTCCCTCTATGGAACTCGTTCAGATTACCAACACGGGAAGTGAAGCCACTGCCCATGCTATCCGGCTGAGCCGTGCCTGGACGGGAAGAGAAGATATTATTCTTACGTTAGGGGGTTACAACGGATGGCATAATGACGTAAGCAGGGCGGTCATGCCATCCCTCAAACAGGTTGGTAAAAGGATTTCATCTGGCGAGTATCCTTTCATTGCCTCTTCGGCAGGAATGCCGGAAGCGGGAAAACGCCTTATCCACATTGTAAATTTTAACGATCTCGAATCCATTGAACATATCATGAAGCGATATCCGGTAGCCTGCGTCCTTACTGAGCCGGTACTTCAGAATGTTGGGGTTATATTACCAAAAGAAGGATATCTCCAGGGAATTATTGATCTGTGTGATAAATATGGAGCCGTCTCAATTTTTGATGAGGTAAAAACAGGATTTCGTTCTGCTCTCGGGGGTTACCAGAGTATTGCTAATGTAAAACCGCATTTGTCGGTTTTTGGGAAAGCAGTGGCAAATGGTTTCCCTCTGGGAGTGATTGGCGGAAGAAAAAGTATTATGCAGCTTTTCGATGCTGCCGAACCTGAGAAACGCGTTTTGATCGCCGGTACTTATAATGCGCATCCTGTCAATGCGGCTGCAGCCATTGCTACCATTCAAATCTTACGCGACACAAATGTCTATAGTCATTTAGCTCAGGTCAGCCAGAAACTTTATTCAAACCTCGAGAAAATGTTTCTGGAAAAAGGCAGTCAGATGGTTCTCGCCCGGAATGCATCTGCCTTTTGTCCCTATTTTTGTGAAAGCCTGCCTCAGGACATACATGACATTCTTTTGAATCACAACTTTGATTTTGATGTGAAATTCAGGAAAGCGCTGATAAGTAAAGGCATTTATTTTATTCCCATTGCCTGCAAACAAGGATCAGTTAGTTACGCCCACACTGAAGAAGATATTGATAAGACACTTGAATTGATGTGGGAGGTGCTGAAACGTATGTAGCGTTGCCTGAGTTTAAACTCCGTTAAATCGAAGAATATTTATATAATTATAGTTGCAGGGTTGGGTTTGAAAATAGTGGCAGTCGAAAGCTGCCATTATTTATTTCTATCCCAATCCCGCGCGCAGCACGACCGGATATTTTCCTCCACCTCTATGGACAATAAATTCCTCTAAAGCATGTAGTTTACTTTGATAAACAGGTCACTTTTATTTTACTAAACAGTTGTTTTGCATTGCCTATACCTTTCAGATCAGGATTGATCTTCGTCGACAAGTACATTTGTTCGGTGCGCCCAATGAGTTCAGGCGTTGATTCAGCACCTGGGATTGCAGTGATTTTTCCGCCATATATAACAGAGGGCTGGCCATTGCCATGAGGATCAGGAACTCCATTGGGTTGATAAGAAGGAAACTCAGGGGTGTAATCTCCGGCCACATTCACCTCGACATAATAATTCCAGGTGGAACCCTGTGGTACGGTAACCCGCCGGGTCATTTCAACAACCTTCACTGTTGGTCCTGAGACGATTAAATCCGCTGGTTTTCCCGGTGAAGGAAGATCATCGCGGCCTGTTTCTTTCCGGAAATTTCCAATCCATGCGGGCAGCGCCACAGGCACCCCGGATTTTCCTTCAAAATTTCCCGTAGCCGTTCGATAGGTGACAAACACGGTTTGAATCTTACCCCTAGCAGTATCTTCTAACCAAATAGCAAATTGGGGTGGTTCTCCATAAATGCTCTGGTCATAAACCTTTGGGGCCTGATGTATGGTGAACAATAACGTAACCTGCGCTGGGTGTGCCGCAACAGTATGCAGGGTTAACAAGAGGTTGAAGCAGATCAACCACACGGGGTACATCCTCATATCGCCTCGATTGCTTTAGGTTTTGAGGTTGCCCATTTACCGCGCGTGAAATCCGGAAAATCCATCGGGCGACTTTTGTTATTCACGGAATTTTCTGACAATTCCGTAATAATGCTCCAGGTCACCCCGTCATAGATATCAATGGGAACCTGGGTACGGTTCCGGACGGCCTTGACAAAATCGAGCATACATAAATAATCACTTCCCCCATGGCCAAAGTTTTTGATTACATCGCCATATTTTTTCCAGCTTGGATGATCGTACTCCTCCATGTATTTATCTACTTCTTCCCATTGATGCGAGGGGCTTTTGCCATCAATGTATATTTTGTTGAGTGTTCCTGAATAAATTCCTTTCGTCCCCTGAATCCGCCAGATGAAATCCGCGGGTCGCGGAGTATGTGTGTCGTAATATAATGTTATGGTAATGCCTTTGTTCGTTTTAATCAGGGTCGTGTTAACATCGCCTAGTTTGTATTTTAATTTCGCCGTGGGGTGGTCAGGCCCGGCTACTTTGGCCGCATAGTCGTTCATTCCCAGGGAACGGCTACTCATAGAGACCATGTATTCCAATCTGTCACCGCAGTTTATATTCAACCATTGCGCTGCGGGCCCCACGGCATGCGTCGGATAAAGATTGCCGTTATGCGTTAATTTGTTTTGTGCCCGCCACAGTAGCTCACCGTCGCCGGAAATTGAAACGTATCGCGTATCATGCTGGTATCCCACTTCGCAATGCGAAAGGTCTCCGAAGGCGTTGCGATTGGCCATGTTAAGCACCATCTGCACATTGCGCATATAACAATAATTTTCCATCAGCATACAGGGCATACCGGTCTTCTCCGATGTCTCCACCAATTCCCAGGCCTGATCCACACTTGTGCAGATGGGCATTTCAGATCCACCGTACTTGCCTGCTTTCATCGCTGCGATCATTACGGGAGCATGTAAAGGAATGGGTGTGGCAGTATACACAGCATCAAGGTCCGATTGCTCAACAAGCCGCTTATAATCTTCCGGGCCCATGCTATAACCTTTTGGTTTGGGTTGGCCTGCCTGTTCTACGATGCGCTGGGCACGCGCCACACGCTCTTCAATTATGTCACAGACGGCTGTTACCTTCACACCCAGTCCGAGAGCAACCCTCAGGGTACCTGTACCCCTGCCTCCCACACCTACAAATCCAAGCCGGACAGGACGGTCTTGTGCCGCATAAGACGAAAGTGGCAATCCAGTCGCGCCTACCAATATACCTGCACCTGCACTTAAACTATTTTTCAGGAATTTGCGGCGATCTGTGCTGCCTTTAAGTGTTTTCATTATTCTATATTTTGATATGTATAAATGACCTGTGAGATCCTCTGACATTAACTTACCAGAATTTGAACATTTTAATATTCATCCTGCCTCAACACCTGATCCATTTAAATATCAAGTTCCAGGCGCCCATTTGAGCGCATCACCACGCGGTGCCATCAGCTGCCGGTCAACTTTGTTTACAAGTTATGTATTTTTTTGTACACAGAAAACCCTCACCCCGGCAATATTATGGCAGCCGAAGGCGATATTACTTAGCGGCCAGTGCAGCTTTATTTTTTAGCCTTGCTTTGCGTTCCTCAAGAGGCTTTTTGGTGAAAAACAAAGCGTATAAAGTTATGACAATGAAGCAGAAACAGGGTATAACGTAGGATATGGCAACGCCAAAATTATCAGCAAGTATTCCCTGGACAGGCGTGAACACGGCTCCGCCCACAATGGCAAAATTTAACAATGCCGACCCACTTCCTGCAAAATCGCCGGTATCTTCAATGGCGAGGCTAAAAAGTGTGGGAAACATAATGGAAAGTCCTAAACCCAAACTTGCCAGTACGTATGCATTATAACCAGTATTCATAAAAATGCAGATCAGATAGGCGACAATCATGGCCGTTCCAAATATACCAACGAGTTTGTGCGCACTAATATACTTCAGCACCCATAGGGCCACCACCAATCCCATTGCAGCGGCAAAGATGTAATAAAGGGTGAGATATTCGACTGCCTCTGTCATGGTGAAACCTAATTCGCTTGTGAGGTAGGGAATAAAAAACCCTGCTGTTGAGGCTTCAGCTCCTACATAAAAGAACATTGCGATAACACCAAAAAGTAAATGCGGGTATTGCCTGCTTTTCCTGATCACTCCTGAAAAAGAGAAAATATCTTCTTTGGGTGCGTGCATGCCGGGCATTTTAGAAAAATAGATTAGTGCAGCAATTACCAGGATGACAATTCCAATAAGCATATAAGGGAAATAGAATCTTATTTCCCCGGTGCTACTGTAAATCAGGACGGCGGCAACGACCGGAGTTGCGGCGTATCCTATTCTGGAAAAAGACTGTACAAAGTTTATCCGGATATGAGCACCTTCAGGATCTCCCAACAATGTGGTAAAAGGATTAGCAGCAACATTAATAATTGTAATGCCTGTGGATAAAATAAATATAGCTACTAATATAATTACATATGAATCGGAAAACTGCGCGGGCATAAACATCAAACATCCCAGCGCGGAAGTAACCAGGGCGACCAGCAGACTTATCCGGTAACCATACTTATGAATCATCCATGCAATCGGTATTGGGAAAATTATATAGGTAATATAAAATGAAACCTGGATCAGCGTTGCCTGGGTGTAGCTTAGTTTAAAATAATCAATTACCGTGGGTAATAAAATATCGTTCATGGTGAACATCGCGCCCACCGTTAAAAACATTAAACAAAGAAGGATCAGGGGTCGGTATTGATGTTTCATTTCTTTAGTCCATGGTCAATAGTCCATGGTCTGTCGACTATGGACCATTGACTGGGTTCTCCTCTTACTGAATTATGATTTAGGCTGGATCAAACTTGTATTGTGGAATTTTCATCAACTCCCCATCTCTCAGCGCTGACTCGTGCGCAACAATTCCTGAAATTGTCAAATTCAGAGCCATGGTTATATCAACGAGTGGTTTGCGATCCTGCAAGATCGCTGTGATGAACTCATCCGTAAGCCGCCCATGTGATCCACCATGCCCTCCGGCTTTCACACCAGGCGGTAGTGGCGGCCGTTCCAGATCGGGAAGGTTTTTTTCGAGTCCTTTGTATTCGCCATAGAAAGAACCTCTCTGGCCGCGAATACGTCCCTTCTCTCCACTATCGCCGGGAGTATCCCAACTCACAGCCATCCGGGCCATGCCTCCTTCGCTTGTGCGGAATAAAGCTATCTCTGAAGCAAACGGATTCTTATAGCGGTTATTTTTGGTTTTAAAAGTACCCATGAGACTTGGAATACCCATGCAGGATACTTCAGTAAAACTGCCTCCCCCTACACCTACGTAATAGGCATTAGAATGCGTGGGGTAATATTGTGGCGGTAAACCAATGCGCCAACCCTTATAGGAATCGATCTCTTCGATGTCATAGTGATAATATTCGCCCTCAGCGTAAACTAATTTGCCAAGGCCTCCGGCATTATAGATCTGTCTCATCGCATAGAGATCTTCATGAAAGCAGGAAGTCTCGAACATCATGTACTTCAGCCCACTCTTCTTCACTGCTTCGAAGAGTTGTTCACCTTCTTCAATTGATGCAAACGCGGCAGGTACAGCAGAAGCGACATGCTTGCCATGTTTGAGAACCTCTATGCAGTGACGCGCATGATTTGGAGCATCGGTGGCCACAAAAACCGCCTCAATGTTGTCATCTTTAACGAGTTCCTCAAGAGACGGATAGGTCTTCTTACAACCTGTTACTTTAGCCAGTTCCGAACAGCGGTCCGGAAAGAGATCGCTGACCGCAACAACTTCTACATTTGGATGGTGCTGGAAGCTAAATGCCGCGGCGAATTTGCAAACACCGTATCCAACGAGACCGACGCGAATTTTACGGTCAGAAACCGGAACCCACACTTTTGAAGAAACTGATTTCGCTGCTGTTTGTTCAAAACCCTGAATGGGTGCCGTTGTCTCCTCTGCTTTTCCTTTGCAGCCGAATTGTTGCAACCCTATAGCTACTGTTCCGAGGCCAACGGAATTCAAAAACAAACGCCGGGAGAACGGTTGCCCTGCATTTGGTTTTGTTGAAGAGTCATTCAAATCAGGGGCAAGATTGCCGGAATCGGATTTATTATCGTTTGATTTCATTTCTAAATAATTAAAGTTTACAATATCATCTACAAAAACACTAACCGATCCTCAGAGATGGGTTCATATCATATCCGTGGTTGGGACCCTTTGATCTTATACTGTGGAATCTTTATCAATTCTCCATCTTTCAAAGCTGATGAGTGGGCAACGATACCGGCAACGGTCATATTCAGCGCCATCGTTATATCAACGAGGGGTGTGCGGTCCTGCAATATTGAAGTAACGAACTCATCCATTAAATATCCATGTGAACCACCGTGTCCACCGGCGGGCACTCCCGGAGGCAGCGGCGGACGTTTCAAATCTGGAAGATTTTTTTCCAGTCCTTCGTATTTTCCGTAGAACGTTCCCTTCTGTCCCCGTATGCGTCCCATTTCTCCACCATCACCTGGCGTATCCCAGCTAACTGCCATGCGCGACATTCCGCCTTCGCTCGTCCGGAACAAAGCTATCTCGGTGCCGAAAGGATTCTTATACCGGTTGTTCTTTGCTTGCAAACTTTCTATAAGGCTTGGAATACCAAGGCAGGATACTTCGGTAAAACTACCTCCTGTAACACCAATGTAGTAAGCGTTAGAATGCGTCGGATACCACTGCGGCGGACCTCCAATGCGCCAGCCTTTATAGGAATCGATCTGTGAAGTCATATAGTGAAAATATTCACCTTCAGCGTACACTAATTTGCCAAAACCGCCAGCGTTATAGATCTGTCGCATGGCATAAAGATCTTCATGAAAGCACGAAGTCTCGAACATCATGTACTTGAGTCCGCTCTTTTTTATTGCCTCGAAAAGTTGTTCGCCCTCTTCGATCGATCCGAATGTAGCGGGCACGGCACATGCAACATGTTTACCGCGTTTCAGAACTTCGATGCAATGACGCGCATGACTCGGAGCATCCGTGGCAACAAAAACTGCCTCGATGTTGTCGTCTTTGACCAGTTCTTCCAGAGAAGGATAGGTTTTTTTACATCCCACCTTTTCTGCCAACGCAGCGCAGCGATCGGGAAACAGATCACTGACTGCAACTATTTCTACATTGGGATGATCCTGGAAGCCAAATTCAGCAGCAAATTTGCAGACACCGTATCCCACAAGACCGACGCGAACTTTCCTGTCGGAAACCGGAACCCATCCTTTTGAAAGATCCGGATCTTCAGCTGTTCTCTCAAAACCCGCGATGGCAGGAGATGCCTGCTCCTCTTTTCCTTTACAACCAAAAGGTTGCATCCCCACGGCCATAATTCCGAGTCCCGACAGTTTAAGAAACTCGCGCCGGCCGGGTAATTGATCAAACGGTAGCTTTATCATAGTCAGGCAAATTTATAAAGACAACTATCCTAAACCGGTTCTTTTTTATTTGATTCAAATGTGTAGTGAGGAATTTTCAACCATTCCCCATTTTTTATTGCTGATTCATGCGCCACAATTCCTGATACCGTCATATTCAAAGCCGTAGCAATATCCACAAGTGGTTTGCGGTCCTGAAGAATGGACAAAATAAATTCGTTCATCAGGAAACCGTGAGAGCCTCCATGACCACCTGCTGGTACGCCCGGAGGCAACGGAGGGCGGCTTACATCGGGAAGATTTTTTTCCAGCCCTTCGTATTTTTCATAAAAAGTACCTTTGAGCCCGCGGATGCGTCCGATTTCTCCATGATACCCCGGTGTATCCGCACTTCTGCTCATGCGGGAAATGCCACCCTCACTTGTTTTGAACATGGCAATCTCCGTGGCAAACGGGTTGTTGTATTTATTTTTCTTGTAGCGCTCCATAACGCTCGTGTAACCGAGACAGGAAACCTCCGTGTAGTATTCGTCTGTTACGCCGATGTAATAGGCATTCGAATGGGTGGGATACCATTGTGGCGGCATGCCTTCGCGCCAGCCCTTGTACGAGTCTATACCTTTTTCAGAATAATGCCAGTATTCGCCCTCGGAATAAACCAACGGCCCAAACCCGCCCGCTTTGTAGATCTGTCGCATGGCATACAGGTTTTCGCGGAAGCACGAGGTCTCAAACATCATATATTTTAAACCGCTCTTCTGCACCGCTGCGAGGAGTTCTTCACCTTCTTCGATAGATCCGAAGGTCGCCGGCACCGCGACGGCCACATGCTTGCCGTGCTTTAATACCTCTACGGCGTGACGCGCATGACTCGGGGCATCGGTGGCAAGAAATATCGCTTCGATGTTGTCATCTTTAACCATTTCCTCGAGCGATGGATAGGTCTTTTTGCAATTTACCTTTTCTGCAAGGGCTGTACAGCGATCCGGAAAAAGATCACTGACAGCAACGACTTCTACATTCGGATGGTTCTGGAAACCAAAGGAGGCACTGAATCTGGAGACACCATATCCGACAAGACCCACGCGAACCTTGCGGTCAGACACCGCTACCCACCCTTTTGAAAGATCGGTTTCTTTAGTGGTTTCGTCAAAACCCTGAATGGGGGCGGTTGCCTGACTCGCCGTTTCTGAATCTCCTCCGCCTTTACAACCAGCTTGCAACCCCAAGACTACTGCTCCTCCAACGCCTACTGAACCTAAAAATGAACGTCGTGAAAACCCTTTGCTTTTATTATCGCTTGTCGAACCGTCTTGCATGTTACCGTCTGAATTGACGGAATCTGTTTTATTAACCTTTGATTTCATAATTGTATTTTTGTTTAGATTGATGGGAACCAATCACATGAAGTATTGCTGATAAGGTAAAACCACCGGGTTCCATTGTAAATAACTTCTAATCTGTCCGAAATTCTATGGTGTTTATATTGGAGAATCTTTAATCATTTTATCCAAAACGTTTGCGGTAATTTTCTGGATATCAGGATTTACGCCAAAGGTGCGCCCTCCAGGATCATGGCCAGCAGGATATTCCCCTGGCCGCAAGAATTCCTCCATCCCAGGTTCCCCGGCCGGGATATGACCAGGGGGATTTGACAGACCTTCAGCCCACCAGATTGTTCCAGCATTAAAGACCCAGTTCCCTTTAGGGCCTGGGTAAACAACTGCCATATGAGGTTGTTGTGCAGGGGGTGATAACTTGCCCTCTGCCACTACTTCGAGTCCTGCAATTTTAATTGTCGGTGGCCCATGGTATTCCCATCCGATTATGCCAGGAAGCTTATCCCCTGCCTTGAGATTAGTACCCCTGTAAATCCAGTGTCCGGGATTTTTTACAATCCAATCTCCGAAACCAACTCCATATGACGTAAGGCCCATCAAGGTCTCTTCATTCGCAAGCTTTTGCTTGCGCGCAAACGCCCGGCCAGGAGTGCCGCTTGAACTATTGTAAAGCTGGATCTCCCCGCTTAAGGAGTTGCCACTGAAAAATGCTAAACTTAATCCATTGTCCCGCCCTTTCATGACCGCATCAAACATTTCCTTCGTCCAGTATTCATCATGACCCACGGAAAGAAACACCTTGGTTTGGTTCAAGATGCCGGGATCGAAATGGAGATCGAAATTTGAACAATAGGTAACATCGTATCCCTGTTGCTCGAGCCAGTAGGTCATGGGATGTTCCCAGAGCAGATACTCGCCCGACCCTGCTGAAAGCGGAGCATCAAAGATCTGACCGTACTTGGCGTACGGACGATCAAAGCTCACGCGGACATTTGGGCCCACATACCAAACTGCGGTACTTCCGTCATCATAGAGCGAATCCCTGAAGGGCCACTTATTATAAGATTGCCAGGTAAAATCACTCACCTGACATAAAAGGTCTGATTTTCTTCGTTCCTTCACCACAAATATCACGTAACTCTGCTTGCCGAAGGGTTCATCAATTGACAGTTTCCCTAAATAAACTCCGCTCACCCAGTCTTTCGGAATCGTATACGTAGTAGCAGTTTCCCAATTGCACTCGCGCACCCGCTCCATTCCCATTAATGGGTCTTCCTGCCTTTTGCCAGTGAATGATCCAAGGCTGGCCATATGCCGGCCTCCTTTTCCGCCATAGTAACCCATGCGATAAATATCAATTAAAAATTTACCGGGATTTCGCATGCTCACTTTAAAATCAAGACTCTCACCAGGCAACAGGCTTGCCTTCGTAACATATCCCTCGATGCTCACAGAGCGCAAATAGCGAATCATAGGATACGATGCCATGGATACCGGAGTATCAAATGATGTGTATTGAAGTTGCCATTCATGTGTTCCAGGTTTGCTGTTTTCCGCCTCTATCAAATTGCCTTTCTTTTGTGCGTTGGTGTCGGCCAACCCGGTGAAAGGCACAATCGACGCACTCAATCCTGCAGCCGTACCCTTCAGCATTTTCCTCCTGGTGATGTTAGATCCTATTTTACTCATCTTTAATTTTTAAGGGATTTAAACAATAATTTTCTTTTTTAGGATCTGGGTCTTTGATTTCACAAGGTCATGATTTACCCTGTATCAATTACTCTCATCTGTAAAAAATGAATTCAATTTAAATACATGACGGATCGTCTGGATGCTGTTCGTATTCCGAAATAGTATTTGGTGTTGTCTCAACGGTTTTAACACACACTTTCACGATAACAATTTGTATTGGGGTATTTTCATCAACTCTCCATCTTTCATCGCCGATGCATGAGCAACAATTCCGGGTACCGTCATATTCAAAGCCATGACGATATCCACAAGAGGTTGGCGATCCTCCAGGATCGACATAATAAACTCATTCATAAGACGGCCGTGGGAACCGCCATGACCACCATCCGGTACGCCTGGAGGGAGCGGGGGGCGAGTCAGGTCAGGAAGATTTTTTAACCTGCCTTCATATGTTTTGTCATAAGAACCTTCAGTGCCGCGAACACGACCGGTCTCAGTTGAGGTACCGGGAGTTTCCCAACTCACCGCCATACGCGACATTCCACCTTCACTGGTTCGAAAAAGTGCAATCTCAGTTTTGAATGGATTATGATATTGGTTGCTCGCCGGATCCAGATCATTCCGCATGCCCATGCAGTTAACTTCGGTAAAACTCCCTCCGGTAACTCCTATATAATAGGCATTGGAATGTGTTGGATACCATTGTGGTGGTACACCTTTACGCCAGTCTTTATAAGAAGGCGTGCCCCCTCCCTGTTGAGGATTTAAGGATGCTCCGTGATAGTATTCTCCTTCGGTGTACACTAACTTACCAAAGCCTCCGGCATTATAGATCTGTCGCATCGCATAAAGATTTTCGCGAAAGAATGAAGTCTCGAACATCATGAACTTACGACCGCTTTTCTTCACTTCTTTAAGAAGTTGCTCACCCTCCTCGATCGATCCAAAAGCAACCGGTACGGCAGTAGCCACATGTTTTCCATGTTTCAGAACTTCAATGCAATGGCGTGGATGGCTTGGAGCATCCGTGGCTACGAATACCGCTTCTATGTTGGCATCTTTTACAAGTTCCTCAAGAGAAGGATAAGTCTTTTTGCAACCGGTCACTTTTGCCAGCGCAGCACAGCGATCAGGAAAAAGGTCACTTACTGCCACTACTTCTACGTTGGGATGGTTCTGGAAACCAAAAGCAGCGCCGAATTTACTGGCACCGTATCCCACAAGTCCAACGCGTACCTTGCGGTCAGATATTGGAACCCACGCTTTCGCCACCTCCTGAAATGATTGAATACGCGGTCTCTCCACGCCAGCCATTGAAAAACCAGGGGCCATTGCCATTGCGGCAACTCCCGTGCCCGCCACGCCGAAAAACTTTCGTCTGCTTGATAACTTGTCAAATTCCTTCTGATCCATAATTAATATTTACTTATTCCAATTTAAATAGACAAGACAAATCCATCCAGCTTGCGCCGTTGTTCCGAAAAAAGCTAAGCATTGCGTTCAGGTCTTGTCCTTAAAATAGTATTGTGGAATTTTCATTAACACTCCATCTTTCAACGCCGATTGATGTGCAACAATTCCTGGCACTGTCATATTCATCGCCGAAGCGATATCCACAAGCGGTTTGCGATCCTCTATTATTGAAAAAATAAATTCCTGCATAAGCCGGCCATGGGATCCTCCGTGGCCACCTTCCGGTACTCCCGGAGGTAGTGCGGGCCGATTCAGATCAGGAAGATCCTTTAGCTTCCCTTCGTATTTTTCGTGATAAGAACCTTCCGTACCGCGAACGCGACCTGTTTCACTGGGCGTGCCGGGAGTAGCCGAGCTTCTTACCATCCGCGACATCCCTCCTTCACTGGTGCGGAACATTGCCACTTCAGTATTGAAGGGATTATTGTAAGGATTGCTTTTCGGATCCTTGCCACTGAGCACTCCAAAACAGCTGACTTCAGTGAAAGTACCATCGGTCACTCCTGTGTAATACGCATTGGAATGTGTTGGATACCATTGCGGCGGTCCGCTATTGCGCCAGCCTTTATAGGAATCTATGCCTTTATAGTTTTCGACATTTAGAGGTGCGCCATGATAATATTCGCCTTCAGAGTAAACTAGCTTACCAAATCCTCCGGCCTTATAGATCTGGCGCATAGCATAAAGATTAGCGCGATAGCACGAAGTCTCGAACATCATAAACTTTAGACCACTCTTCTTCACTTCCTCAAGAAGTTTTTCGCCCTGTTCAATGGAACCATAGGTAACCGGAACGGCTACAGCGACATGTTTGCCATGCTTCAGAACTTCTATACAGTGTTGTGGATGACTCGGAGCATCGGTTGCAACAAATACTGCCTCTATATTGTCATCCTTGACGAGTTCCTCAAGAGATGGATACGTCTTTTTACAGCCGGTCTTTTCTGCAAGGGCAGCGCATCGGTCCGGAAAAAGGTCACTGACCGCGACCACTTCCACGTTCGGATGATTCTGGAAACCAAATGCAGCGCTGAATTTACTGGCGCCGTATCCAACGAGCCCCACTCGAATCTTACGATCAGAGACCGGGACCCACTTTTGCGGAACTTCTTGGAGTGCTTCAATCTGAGATTTCCCAACTCCTGCAAAAGAAAAACCAGGAGCCATTGTTAACGCGGCTATTCCGGTGCCGGCCATGCCAAAAAACTTTCGCCGGCCCGATGACTTGTCAAATTCTCTCTTATTCATTTGATACTTTTTAGGAATGTTTTCATTAACATTTTTAACAAATTCTGTTGTGGCAAGGAAGTTAGAAGGACCCCTGATTTTACAGTCCTTCGATCCCGTATCATTGATGCATCATCTTCATCCGTATTTACCCGGGCAAGCATGTGATAAACCATGGATGAAGATAATGCAACACAATGATTAGCTAACTACCAACCTGGATTCTGAACCAACACTGATTCGCCGTCTTTAACACTCAGATCGATTTGGCCTAAGGGAATCGGAAAATATTCGTGCTTACCCTTGATAAATTCTCCTCTTAACCAATTGTTGGACGCGTTCAAAATTTCATTGCCTTCACGATCCATTAACCAGTTCATCCTTGAAGCTATGTCGAAGTCACGTCCATCATAACGCACCATATCGAAAAAACGATGCCATTCCTGAGCCAGCTCCAATCGCCTTTCAAAATAAACTGCTTTACGTCCATAAGATTTTCCATTAGCTGCGAACTCTCCGCTATAAAGGCCAACTTTATAATTTGCCGCAGGAGTAGTCGAAAATCCCTGTAAAGGACTTGTTGGGTTAATGTAGGTTTTCACCCATCCTTCAGGATCGGCCGCACGCGCCCTAACCATATTTACATACTCCTCTGCCTTTGCCAGGGTTCCAACTTCTACCTCACATTCAGCTGCCCATAATAATACATCGGCGTAACGAATCATGTTGTATGGATTACTTGAAGCACCACTAGCCCCGCGATCAGTAGCCACTCTTGCTTGTTCAACAATATTTTTAAGAATGTTGTAAGGTCCGGCATTAAACTGATTTCTGACCCATGCTTTTCCCGGATGAACTCCCCAATCACGATAGGGAATTCCTCTCCTTCCAACGCTCCAGTCCAAACGGGAATCGAGTGTTCCCGTATAAGGTGTAAAGGGTTGACTTGAATCGATGCCGTTGTCGTGTGGGATGGGCGAGTCCTGATAGGTGTCGAGTAAAGGTAAGCCAGTGGCCGGATCAGTCTGAAAAGCATCTACAAAGTCAAAGGTAGGCTGGCCCCAACCGAAACAACACGTTGCCGGGCCGCCGTAAGTACCATTATACTGATCCATTGCATTTCCATTGCCACTCGTTGTGCCATCGTTAACAGACATCTGTACGGTAAATACAGCCTCACTGCCATTTTTCGTTCTGGGTATGAAATTATCATTGTATTTTTTTAAGAGAGCATATTTCAAACCGTTGGATGTTTTCCCATTGGGTATTATATCGTCTAACAGAACTTTAGCTTCAGCGAATTTATTCTGAAACATATACGTTTTGGCTAAAAATGATTTGGCTGCCCACTTGTTCGCCCTTCCAACCTGGCCCTTCGTTTCTGTCAGATTATCGGCGGCAAAACCAAAGTCCGCTTCGATTTTAGGATAAATGTCTGCAGTGTTGGGAACAAAGAAATTTTTATCAGCGTAAGTGATAGCTTCATCAACATATGGAACGTTCTTAAAAAACATTGCTAAATACAAATAGTAAACACCGCGGAGAAATTTGGTTTCAGCTTCCACCTGTACTAATTTTTCAGGAGTTGAATCAAGGACTTTGGGAAGCAATCTCAATACATCGTTACAACGATTGACAGCGGAATATAAATTTCTCCATTTGCTTTCAATGTCTCCATCCGCTTCGGTATACATCATGGCATTAAAAATACTCGGGCCTGTTTCTGTGCCCTGCATAACCTCATCGCTTCCGCGAAGGCGGCCGATGCCTCCTAAGTAATTACCGCCCACGGTACCACCCCCGTCAAGCAAGGAATACGCTCCAATCAACAATAAATTAACACCTTGTTCATTAGCTAACGTAGATTCATTAACCGAACCATATGGTTTAATTTCCAAATAGCTCTCGTTACAGGATATTGTTATCATTAATAACATAAATCCTGTTGCAATAAATTTATAATTAATTTTCATGTTCATTTATTTATAATATTTCCTAAAATGATAGTGAGAGACCAAAAATCAAATTCCGCTCATTGTTGGGGTAACTTCCTCTATCGATGCCCAAATTTGACGTAGCCCCTCCGATCAGTTCCGGATCGAGTCCGGAGTATTTCGTCAACGTAAACAGGTTTTCGACCTGCGCATACAACCTTAAATTAGAAATGCTGAATTTTTCTAACAAATCACGATTGAAGGTATACCCAAGCGCCAAAGACCTGAGTTTCAGAAAGGACCCATCCTCAATGTAAAACGAATTCGGGGCCAGTGTCGTACTGAAGGTCCCCTGAGACTCAACTATCGGAATGTTCGTATCTGTATTATCCGGTGTCCATGCATTTAACAGGTCGTTACTTTTATTAGTTGTTGGATAAAATCCAAGAAAATGCGTATAGGCCTTGTTAACGTTGAATATCTCATTACCCTGGGAGCCATAGAGAAACGCTGAAAGGTCAAAGTTTTTGTAACCCAGATTAAGATTTATACCATAGGTGAAATCAGGATTAGGATCACCCAGGTGGGTACGGTCACTCGCAGAAATCAATCCGTCACCATCAATATCTTCATACCTGAATCGGCCGGGGGCCGCAGCATTCTGAACAGGAGCACCATCAACTTCCTGCTGGCTGTTGAACAAGCCTATTATATTATATCCATAAAATGAACTCACAGGATGTCCTTCTTCATTGCGAACCATGCTGCCTACACCCTGATGACTTCCAGCAAAAAAGTAACCCGGATCAGGAATGTTTACAACCTCATTTTTGTAACTGGTTATGTTTGCTCCAACAGAATAATTGAAATCGTTCTGTATTTTACCGCGGTATCTCACAGAAGCATCAACTCCGGTATTCTGAATGTCGCCAATGTTCACTGAAGGAGCGCTTGCGCCCCCAATAATTACTGCAGGTAAGGGCTCGGTGAATAGCAGCCCTTCGATCTTCTTCTTATAATATTCCACAGATATTTCTAAAGCACTCCCCAGAAGAGACATATCAAATCCAAAATTGGATACAATATTTTCTTCCCAGCCTGTTGCCAGGTTTCCAATTCTGTTCGTCGCAAAACCCTGAACGATTGAATTGTTTGATCCGGTAATATCATAATAAGTGGTGCTCATCCCGCTTCCATAAAGGCTATAGGAATTTAATGAACTGACGTTATTCTGAGAGCCTAACACACCGTAGCTTGCTCTGAATTTCAAATCATCAAGCCAGGTTAAGTTTTCCATGAAGTTCTCCTCGGAAAGTCTCCATCCGACGGAAACAGACGGGAAAACACCATATCGCTGCTCGGGTCCAAACACTGAGGAACCGTCTCTGCGGATGGTAGCGCCAATGAGATATCTGTCGTTGTAACTGTAATCTAACCGGCTGAAAAGAGAAAACAAACTATTACCGCTGATGGAACTGCTATTGCTCAATGCATCAGTGCCATTACCTAAAATCAGAAAATTAAAGTCTTCGGAGAAATATTTCTGTCTTCCTGCACTCACGCCTCTGGAGTTAAATTCTATAGCTTCAGAGCCGATGAGCATTTCAACATGATGCAAGCCAAAAGTATTTTTGTAAGTTAACACGTTGGTAAAGGTCATCATGCTTGAATAAGCGGAACTTACGTTCAGACTATTTTCGCTGTTATTTCCCTGAACATTTTCAACCTGAGTAGTATTGAAATCCTGATTATAAGAATTTTGAATATTGTACCCAATACTGGTTCGCGCTGTAAAATTTTTGAACAGATCAACTTCCGCGTAAACATTTCCTATTATGTGCCATTCCTTGAGAACGTCCTTATCTCTGTTGCGATATTGAACAGCAATAGGATTTTGACCGTCTCCTAACCCAGGGCCTCCAAAGGTACCACCCCAGTTACCCCTGATATCTCTTAAGGGTACAATAGGTTGTTGCTTGGCTGTTTCGATGATCCCTCCGAAATCACTATTTTCACTAAACCCTGGATTCTCCCGGTGAATAATGTTAAGATTTTCACCGATCCGTATATTCTTCGCCAAATTGAACTCGGTATTAATGCGTGCAGAATATCTTTTAAGAAACGTGTTGATCAGTGTACCCTGCTGGTCCAGATATCCCAGTGAAAACAGGTATTTGGTTTTTTCAGTCCCCCCGCTAATGCTAACATTATGCTCGGTACTCGGAGCTTTTTTGAAGAGTTCATGGAACCAATCGGTGCCTTCCTTATTTATCTTCTGAATAATATAATTCTGACCGCGGTTGGGGCTTGCATAAAAATATCTCGAAGGATCGACTGCCGGATCTCCTTCAAAAGCCACACCTGCCCCTGACGGTCCTCTGTACATATAATCAGGCATTCCATTATTAAATCTGTCATTATTAGGAAAAGCCTTGTTATAAACCGTTATATAGTCTTCAGAATTTAACAAATTAAATGGATTACCGGGCAGTGGATATGCCGTTCCATAAGAGGCGTTATAGGTAATGACTGGAGTTCCTGTTTTACCTTTTTTTGTCGTAACCAGGATCACTCCATTCGCACCCCTGACTCCATAAATCGCAGCCGAACCCGCATCTTTCAGTACCTGGATAGACTCAATATCCTGAGCACTTATATTATTTAAATCTTGCTGGATTCCATCTACAATAATTAATGGATCGGTATTACCAAAATTGGTCACACCACGAATGAAAATCTTACTTCCCGCACCCGGCACTCCTGATTTGGTAACATTAACACCCGAAGCCATTCCCTGAAGTGCCTGTTCCGCAGAACGGGTTGGGACAGATTTAAAATCATCGGTATTCACTATTGAAACCGAACCGGTTATGTCTTTCTTTCGCTGTGTGGAATATCCTGTAACCACCACTTCCTCCAGGGTTTGTATATCCGAAGTCAGCGAGATATCAATTACTTGTCGTGAATTGACGGATACTTCGTCTTTGGCAAATCCTATAAAAGTAAAGATGAGGGTCGCGTCCCCGGAGGCAACAATAGTATAATTTCCATCTACATCCGTAGCGGTACCGGTAGATGTGTCTTTAATCACAATGTTCACGCCCGGTATTGGTTTACCGTCCTCTTTTGAAGTAACCTTCCCACTAATGGTCATCTGGCCTTGTGAAAAGGTATTCTGTGGGATTTGAATCATGATCATGACTAGAAATACCCATGCGGCATGCTGGCTAATGATTTGATTGGAAAAAGGTAATTTTTTTCTCATAATGGTTTGGTTAGGGGATTTGTTGTTGGGGCTTTTTTGAGTTCTATCGAGTTCGTAATTCATTGAAACCTGCATTTTTAGAATGCAGTAATGGGGCGCAAAACCACCAGGAAAGGTGGAAAATTGACGGTTTTTTCATGATTTCTTATCCGAGGTTAAAAAAATCCGTATGTAAAATATGGCTTTTTTTATATACAAATATATAAATGTATGGTTTACATCCAAGAAAATTTCTACGATTTTACCCGGCCGGCAAGGTGGCCACTGACTTCCAGGTACTTCAGACAATGAGAACCCTATCCATCAAGCCCCTATCTCAATAAATAGCTGGTTTTTAAATTATTTGTTTACATTTTTATGTTTTTCTGTAAACAAATAATGTGGATTTGCGCTTATCGTCTGCACATGGGTAATAATACATCGGGATGGAACCGTTAATTGCATCCTGTCTAAATCAATTGAAAACAGCAACCAGGCAAGTAGCAGTGCTTTTTATCAGAATTGCAAGAAATATTTATTTGAATGCAGAGACTTATTTTACAATAGCAACCTGCTTTCCTTTGGTTTGTTTGATACTTAG
>JBBDXJ010000150.1:0-31495 GCA_040902445.1 Cyclobacteriaceae bacterium
CAAAAGATTGGTAGCTCACAAATTTTTTCTTCATGGAAGGTATCTGCCCGATCAATTCATCACGGCTATAGGCAAAAGTAAGTGTATCACCGATGTAATAATGGAAGATCGGATCGATGGATCCATTATTATCAAAATCTTTGTACAGCATGCGAGCAGGGTGTTCGGCGTCGACATGATAGGGATTATTCAAACCAAAATTTCCCAGAACAAAATCAATGTCGCCGTCAGCATCAAAATCGTTAGCCTCGATGGAAAGCCACCACCCGGAAGTTTTTTCTTTGATGGCATCTTTTTTCAAATTTAATCTTCTCCCCTGGTCATTGATATAAACACCTACTTCCATCCATTCCCCTACTACGACCAGGTCTACAAGATCATCGTTGTTTATTTTGGCAAACTGCGCATCTGTTACCATTCCCGGGCTTGCCAACGCCGGACAATATTCGTCGGTCACATCTGCAAATTTTCCCTTTCCCGTATTTTTTAAAAGATAACTGCGCGGTGCCAACGGATATTTACCGGGAACTGACCTGCCTCCGACGAATAAGTCGATCAGGCCATCGTCATTAAAATCACCTGATGTAACGGAAGAGCCACTGGTGAGCATTATGGGCAAAGCATCGGCATCGTGTTTGAAATTTCCTCTGCCATCGTTTATGTACAATCTGTCCTGCAATTCGGCAGCGCTTTCCTGAAATTCATTTCCACCGCTCACAATGTACAGATCCTGATCTCCGTCTCCATCCGCATCCAGGAAAATAGCATCCTTGTCATTCAATGACTTACTTTCCGGAAGTGAAGTTTTTGGTGCAGCCACAAATGTTCCATTAGCCAATAGTTTATACAAACGGCTTTGACTGCCTTTACAGGCTGCCATGAACAGATCCTCCAGTCCATCGTTATTAATGTCGCCCCTGATAATTTTCGGACTTGAAGTTGAAATACTGTTGGGGATCATCCGGTCGCGCTTAAAATCCAAAAGATTGGCGGGGGCTTCCGCGAATTCTATTCCCAGGTTTCCAGGGTCTTCGGAGAAAATTTGCCCTTGAGAGATTTTTTGCGCTTTGGCTTTCGTTGCGTCTTTTTGAGAAAGTATAAGTGTCCTATTCGCGCCCGCATTGTACAAGGTCTGAATCGAAGAATCGGTCCAGATCACGTGCAGACTATCGATGGTGTTGGTTTTGCCCAATCCGAAAACAAGTTCATAATCTACAGAAGATTGATAACCCCGGACGGGAATCATTTCCTGGTGTTGTTTACTTGTTCCCTGATACAGAATTACTTTTGTACCAGTGCCAAAAGTATTTTTATCACTGCCGCGTAGTCTGACTTTCAGGAAATTATTCTTGTTAAGCGTTTCACTGTTATTCCGGAAAACGCTGGCTTCTTCATTGGTATGGCAGATGATCATGTCAATGTCGCCATCATTATCGAGATCACCATAGGCCGCCGCATTTGAGACGGTGTTGTCGTCACTACCCCACGCATCAGCAGTCTTGGTAAAGGTCAGGTCGCCATTGTTCTTATATAAGTAATTCTGAGAAGCTATCGGAGGCATCCTGTTGATGAGGTCGAGCAGCGCTACATTTTTATTCGATTGTTGGTTATTTACTCTCTCACCTACCATGTAAGTTAAAAAGTCCATGTCGAGGTAATTCCGCATGTATCCGTTGGTGACCATGATGTCTTTCCAGCCATCGTTGTCATAGTCTGCGGCGAGCACTGCCCAACTCCAGTCGGTGTTGGAAATTCCGGCCAGTTGTCCGATCTCGCTAAAGTATCCGTTGCCCTGGTTGAGGTGCAGCATGTTGCGCATGGTCTGCGGGAAGAAACCTTCGGCCAGAAGTTCGCGGTACTTTTCGTAATTCTCAGGGCCAAGGATCATTTTCTGATTGTAGCTGTTTTCCGGAAGCATGTCCAGGGTGATGATATCGGAGTTCAGATCATTGTTAATGTCTGCACCGTCAGCTCCCATTGAAAAGAGAGAAACGTGTCCGAAATGGTCCTTTAAAGATTCTTTAAATGTGCCGTCCTGCTGATTGACATAAAAGTAGTCTTCCTCGCTGTAATCGTTGCTGACATAAATATCCAGCCATCCATCATTATTGGCATCGGTTACTGTCACACCCAAACCGAATCCCAGAACATTGCTGATAATACCTGCGCTGTCAGAAACATCTTTAAAAACATCTCCATCGTTCCTGAACAGTTTATCTCCAAAGTTTTTGTCCTTCCGCTTTTTAAAGTTGCCGGTAATCCTGCTGAACCCCGCGTATTCCTGTATGGAGTGGTTCAGAAGATACATGTCAAGATCGCCATCGCGGTCATAATCAAAGAAAGAGGCTTGCGTGGAGTAGCCAGGATCCGCTAATCCGAATTTGTCAGCCTGTTCGCTGAAAGTAAGGTCGCCGTTGTTTATAAAGAGAAGATTTCTCCTTCTGTCGGGATCATTCGCTGCTGATCTGCAAATGTAAATATCCAGGAAGCCATCACCGTTTACGTCCGCCATGGTCGTACCGGTATTCCACAGACCGGCAGCTGCAACGCCTGCCTGCTCTGTAACATCCTCAAATTCCCAATTTCCCTGATTGATATAAAGTTTACTGGCCATCATATTGCCGGTAAAATAAATATCGGGAAGGCTGTCATTATTGACATCTCCGATTGCCACGCCACCTCCCTGGTAGTAGTAACCATAGGTAAGCACGTTGAATTCCTCCGATTCCCTGACGAGGTTTTTGAATTTAATGCCGGTGTCGCCGGAGGATAACTCCGAAAAGAGCTTGAGGTCGGTTTCGGTTTGGCAGGATAAAAGTGTAGTTGACAACCAAAGTAAATAAATCCAACGCACAGCATTTAGGTTTAATTGGGATCAAAGATAAAATTAAAACAAAAGAGGCTGTCTTTGGACAGCCTCTTTTTAAACATTGGGTATGAACCTGATTGAAAGGGCAGGCCAGAAGAGCTACTAGGGCTTCTTATCCCACCACAGCCTTGTACTGTTCTTGTTGCCTCCCACCAGTTCCGGGAGTTTTTCCGCGGCCAGTACCGCTTCCCCGTTGGCAGTGTACTCGCCGGTTGCAAAGACAAGTCTCGACATGGTTTGTTCCTTGGGAACATCCAGATTATCAGATGCGATCCGGGCAAAAGGTTTAGGATATTTTGTCCTTCTCAATTCGGCCCATGCCTCCCATCCGTCGGGATACAGGGCAATCCATTTTTGAGTGCTGATCTGCTCCAATTGTTTTTCTTTGGAGGCGGCGGTCATAAACTTGACCGTGATATCCGAAGAGGCCGGCGTAGCGTATGCGTCATTCACCGGAACAGGCGTATTGGTGCTCGCGATGTAGGCAGCCACATCGGCATCGGTAGCGGCTATCCTTGATTCTTTAAGGGACATCTCAATACCTTTATTGTATAATTGTTCAGCAGTAAGACCACCACCCATGTTCCATGTTTCCAAGGCTCCTTCCGCGCGTAGAAAATAAACTTCGGAAGAACTCAGCACGCGCAACGGAGGGCCTGCAGCGCTTCCGCCTCTTCCCTGGTTAAGAAACATCTTTCCCATATCAGAGTGGGCGAGGTTTAGCGCACCTTGATTCAAATTAGCTTTGAGAATACCATTGCGAAGGCCCTCGTAAGGTTGGCCCGTGCCGTTCTTTACGAAGTTTTCAGTGGGGCTGAAGTAAATTTCTGTTCTGGGGTCATCAAAACCAACGAGAACACTTTCCATGAGCGCACTCATTCTGAATTCTCCCCAGTCAGTGATGATCCAATATGGATTCCTGGAATTAATAGTGGTCAACAGCATCGCGTCGTCGGCATTGGCTTGCATCACGCCATCGGCAACTGCCTTTTCGGCTTCTGTCTTTGCCAGGCCGGGTTCGACATATTTGATCCTCATTGCCAACCGCAGTCTCAATGAATTAGCAAAGACTAACCATTTGTTTACATCGCCGGCGTAAAGCTGATCATGACCGACGAAGGCCTTGGCACCAGCGTTTGCCTTTAAGACCGCAACTGCTTCATCCAACTGAACAAAGAAATCCTTGTAAACGGATTCTTGCGTATCATAGTTGACAACCCTCTTACCATTTCCGAATTCGGAATAAATAATAGGTCCCCAGTAATCCGTTATCCGGTGATAAGCTTCCACCTTCCAGATCTTGATCATAGCATTTTCAACTGCCAGATTATTCGTTTCGGTGTAATCTTCCACAAGTTTAATTACCGGTGCAGCTTGCTGGTAAAAATAGGTCCAGGCGCCATTCGACCAGTTTCCAACCTGCGTATGCCTGTCGGAGTCAAAATTTGTAGCTGTCGTCGCGAAATATTGAGAATATAGATCTGCAAACAAGCTTTGAGCCGTCTGGAATCCGGCGGTACTACCTCCGGGCGCTCCATATAACGCCCTACCCTGGGCGTTGGCAAACGCTTGTCCCAATAAGCCTGCATCCATTTTGGAAGCTAACAGCGCATTGGGTTGTGTATTCAGCTCTTCAAAATTTTCTGTACACGCATTGAAAGCCAAAGCGATAATGGACAATCCTAATGCGATCTTAAATATTTTCATGCGATTCATAATTTTTAAAATCCAAGATTCAAGTTAAATCCATAAGACCTTGCGGTTGGAGGACCAAAAGAGTCAAAACCTGCAAATGAAGCCGCGGTACCAGGCATGACATCGGGATCAATATTATTCGCTTTGTTCGAAAAAAAGAACAGGTTCCTTCCGACAAAATTGATCGAAATTGTTTTGAAAGGTGTTTTGGTCAGTACAGTGGATGGAACGGTATACCCGATCACCGCCTCTCTCATTCTCACATTGGAGGCCGAGACTACAAACGCTTCGCCGATGGGAGCATTTCTGCCACCCATATTTATCCAAAACAATTCAGCGCTGATAGGAATGTCGTTCGGCTGACCGTGATTCGGCTGTTCGACGCCCGCAATGATGTTGTCGATAATACCGGTCTCATGCTCGAAGAGATTTTCCCCGAATACCAGAGTACCGTCCCTGCCGGGAAGGGTTTCTTCGGTCAAACCGTCTGCGTAAAGAATGGCATTTGTTAACGATGCGATTGTGCCGCCGTGACGGATATCGACCGTGAAGCTGACGTTGAAGTTTTTGTAACTCAATGTGTTCACAATACCGCCGAGCCAGTCAGGGTTATTGTTCGCCACTCTAACAGTGGTCCCCGCTGTACGAACGGGAAGTCCATTGGCCCCTACGAGGACCCTTCCTTGATCATCTCTTACAAATCCCCTTGAGTAAATTTCACCAAACGGCTCGCCTTCTTTGATAACAAAACGGCGCAGAAAATCACTTGCGACACCAAGCTCTTTTATCTCGTTATGGATCTCTTTTACAACCGACTCATTTTTCGCAAAGTTTGCTGCGATTTCCCAGTTAACGGCACCGCTTCTGATCGGAGTGAATGTGATCATCGCCTCAAACCCGGTGTTTTGCACATCTCCACCGTTGGTGAAATAGCTCGTCGCTCCGGAACCAATAGGCAGGGTCAATGCGAACAACTGGTTAAGGGAGTTTGTTCTGTAATAGGTCAAATCAACGCCAAGCCGGTTGTCCATGAATCTCAAGTCCGTTCCAAACTCGAGCGATCTTGTCTCTTCTGGTAGAAGGGTTTCATTAGGCAAAACGGGACTGAGAGAAAGATATCCGCCCACACCACCGGCTGCGAAAGTCGCCAATCTCTCCAGTTGGAACGGACTCGTGTCGTTACCTACTTCGGCAAATGACGCGCGGAACTTCGCAAATGAGAACCATTGAGGGAATGTGAACAACTCAGAGACAACAGCGTTTAGACCGACGGAAGGGTAAAAGAAAGACCATGCGTCTTTTGGCAGTGTGGAACTCCAGTCATTCCTCCCGGTTACATCCAGAAACACAGCATTCTTCCATGACAACTGGCCGAAACCATACAGGGAATTAACGTCTCTTGGAGAGCCAACTCCATGCGTTGAACGCACCTGCTGTGTATTGCTCAGGGCGAAAAAATTGCGGACTGTAAGTGAAGTGAATGTATCCGAGGAGAGGCTGCTATTTCTGTTCCTCCTCGCGTTGCCGCCAAAGTTGATGTTAAAACGGAAATTGTCATTGATACTCTTGTCATAGCTGATGAGGAAGTCGGTGTTAATCTCCATGCCTTCAGATTTAGCGATCGTGTACCGGCCAAAATCAGCAATAACGTAGCTATCGGCATATAACTTTGTCTCGGAATTACCGACATTGCGATCAATAGCTGCTCTGGCCAAAATGGTCAGGCCGTCTAACAACTCATAGTTCAGTGAAGTGAATGCCAGCACGCGGTCGTCCTGGTTCTTACTTAAATTACGGTTGACCGTCCAGTAAGGATTAGCCCCTCCATTGGATCCGGGATTAAAATAATGTTGGCGTACAATTCCTGTGGAAGTAGTATACTCGTATTGCGAGATATCCTCCGTCCGGATATTCCTGGGCAACCTGAAAGCATGGCGGTCAGGGTTGGCAAAATTTTCCCCCTGCTGCAAAAGATTATCGATATCCTGACGGATATAGTTGATCTTTGAGTCGAGTGTTAACCGATCTGACAGCTTATTGGTCAAACGCAAATTGATACTATGTCTGCCCAATTCATTTCCAGGTACAACCCCGGCCGCATCCGTAAAAGTGTAAGAGAAATAAGTCTGATTCTTATCGTTTCCGCCGGATACACTCAAAGTTGTGGCCAGGTTATGACCTGTCTGGAAGAAATCCTTTACATTGTCGGGCTGCGGCGCATAAGGATAAGTCTCACCGACCCTGGTAGGAGACCAATGTGCCACGGATGTTGATTCATCCATCGCGGGACCCCAGGAATATTCTGATGCCGGTATATAAACGCCGGCAAGACCCTGGCCATAGACGTTCTGATACTTGGTCAGCATGAGAGGTTTGGTCCATCATCAATGAAGTATTCAAATTGATTCTGAATCCCTGAGTGCCTTTTTTAGTAGTAACAATAATCGCCCCATTGTTGGCGCGGTTACCATAAAGGGCAGCAGCATTGGGTCCCTTCAAAACGTTGATACTTTCAACATCATCGGGGTTAAGGTTTGAAATACCACCTGCTGGCACACCATCCACAATATACAGGGGTTGGCTATCACCAGCGATGGATCGGTTCCCCCGGAGAAGTACACGACTGGCCGCGCCAACACCGGCGCCTGATCTCGAAATACTTAAACCAGCAACCTTGCCAGACAGGGAATTCACGAGGTTGAGTTCGCGTGCCTGGGATAGTTCCTTTGCGCTTACATCCTGTACGGTGTAGGTCAGGGATTTCTTTTCCCTTTCCAAACCGAAAGCTGTAACCACAACTTCACCTAATTCCTCAATATCCTCGTTCATTTGAATGCTGATGTTCGTCTGGTTGCCAACAGTGATTTCCTGCGAGGCGAAACCGATAAACGAAACAACAAGAACAGAAGTATAGTCTGGTGCACTGACGGAGAATCTGCCGTCTGCATCGGTCGACGTACCGATGGTCGTTCCTTTCACAAGAACGGAAACGCCCGGCAATGGTGTCTCGTCAACTGATGAAGTCACCCTTCCTGATACGGTCTGCTGCGCCATAACAGAGGCGCCTGCTATCAGGAAAAGGACCACGAATCCTAGTAAACGTTTTTTCATTTGTTTTTGGTGGGTTAGGTAAATAATGATTTTGGATTAATAACATTATCGAACAGTTCGGATAATTTATCTCTTAAATCTAGGAGAAGTACGGAACAAAACCAAGAAAATTTTGGAAATGTACCCGAGCACAATCAAATTGTGCCCGGGAACGCAAAAATTCCAATTTTTTGATTGTCCGGAAAAAAAAACGTTCTTTAATAGAATTAAGTCCATGGTCGATAGTCCATGGTTGTGTGCAAGCTTGAACGTGTGTGCAGGAAATAAATCTTTAGAATAACCCCTGTTCCCATTGTCGTTGCTCACTATCGGCCATCGACTATGGACCATGGACTATCGACTTTGAACCGACATTTCGGATTTGTTACCGCATATTAATAAAGTGAATCCAAAAAATATAAGGATCAAGGACATTGCCAGGCTTGCCGGCGTCTCCAAAGGCACTGTCGACCGGGTATTGCACAAACGCGGCAGGGTTTCAGCAGAATCCTATCAAAAGGTAATGCAAGTGCTGGAAGAGATCGACTATAAACCAAATCTGATTGCCCGTACCCTCAGCTCCAATAAAAATTACCGTATCATCGCACTGCTCCCCAATCCCGTCGCGGATGCCTATTGGGCCCAAACCCGGGAAGGTATCCTCCAGGCAGAAACGGAATGGACACAATACAACATCACTATTGAAATTCTGGTTTTTGACCAATACAATAAAGAGTCATTTAAGGAAAAAGCGCAAGAAGCTTTTCTCTCTGCTCCCGATGGAATTGTAACAGCTCCCATCTTTTACGACGAAGCCCTTGTCTTCTTCGAACGCCTGAAAACCGAAAGTATACCCTATGTTTTATTCAACACGAATATCCCGGAGGTCAACCCATTGAGTTTTATCGGCCAGGATTTATTTCACAGTGGCAAAGTTGGGGCTGAACTGATGTACCTCGGTCAGCACGAGGGCGGCAAACTGGCGGTGCTCCACCTCGATGAAGATATTCACAACTCGATACACCTGCTGGAAAAAGAACGCGGGTTCCGGGAATATTTTAAATCAAAAAACGGATTAACATTTGAAATTAATGAATTCAGCCTCAGACCGAATGAACCAGACTTTGAACGACAACTCAATACGTTGCTCAACGATCAGCAACTAAAAGGAATTTTTGTGAGTACATCCAAAGGAACTGCCGTGGTTGCCTCCTACCTGGAGAAAAATGGAAAACGAAAGATCAGGCTCATCGGTTATGATATTCTTGAAGACAACTTAAAATATTTGAAAGCGGGTACAATAGATTTCCTGATCAACCAGAATCCAAAACGGCAGGCGTTCCTCGCGATCAGCCACCTGGCCAACCATCTGATCTTTAAAAAGCAGGCACCTGAACGCGATCTGTTTCCCCTGGAAGTTATCACCCAGCAGAATCTGGATTCATATCTGCATTCGGGAATTCATTGATGGAAGGTACTAAGGACGAGGTGCGAAGAAGACGATTGGTCCATGGGCAGGATGTGCGGTGGGTGGTACAGACGCAGAATCATACGTCTCGACGATGCAACCGCACCATGTCTCCCCAAGGTATTACCGGTCATCAATAAAGAATAACAATCTCACCAATTCCTGTTTTATTTGATTTTATTTTTGATCAACTTCCGACCAACTATTTGAAATGCAAAAGAACCCCATTTTCAAAATTGCTTTCTTCCTCTCACTGGGATTTTTTGCAACCGGGTTGGTTTTCCTTTTCAAGGACCAGACAATACCTTCAAGTATATTTCTCATCAGCAGTCTCGCCCTCATGGCAATATCGTTTCAGGGTTTTGAGAAACTCCGCGGTTTCTCCTATACCTTCTGGATACTGACCGCCGTCACGTTTTCTCTTTACTATCCTGAATACTTTACCGGCATCGGAGATTTTTCTTTTAAACTTTTAATTGTGCCGCTGCTGCAGCTTATTATGTTTGGCGTGGGAACTACCATGGGATATAAAGATTTTGGCGCGATCTTCCGCACACCCAAGGCTGTGATTATTGGCCTCACCTGTCAATTTACCATTATGCCGCTGGTGGGTTTTACTATAGCCAACGCATTTAACTTCCCTCCTGAAATAGCAGCGGGTGTAATTCTTATCGGCTGCGTTCCCAGCGGATTAGCGTCAAACGTAATGTCCTACATTGCAAATGCAAACGTTGCGCTGTCTATTACTGTAACGGCTCTCGCTACCCTGTTGTCGCCGCTCCTGACACCGATGCTGATGAAACTTCTCGCCGGACAGTTCGTGTCCGTGGATTTTTTAGACATGATGTGGGAAATTATTAAGATCGTGATCATCCCGATCTGCGCCGGTCTCTTATACAATTATTTTCTTGGCGGTAAATTCGCCTGGCTCGACAAGGCAATGCCAGTGGTATCGATGGTTTCAATTGCACTGATCATCACAATAATAACAGCAGCGGGCAGGGATGGTCTGCTGGCAGTCGGAGCTTTACTGGTCCTTGCAGTGCTCATTCACAATCTCACGGGATTTTTACTCGGCTATACGGCAGCGAAACTATTCGGCGTGGATGAAAAATCCTGCAGGACTATCGCTATTGAGGTCGGGCTCCAGAACGGAGGACTCGCGTCAGGCCTGGCGCTGCAGATGGGAAAAGTTGCAACGGTAGGCCTGGCTCCCGCAATCTTTGGTCCGCTTATGAATATAACAGGGTCTTCGCTTGCCACCTGGTGGCGCACAAAACCAACAAAAGATTAAAATATACTGACATGAAAAAATATATTTCAGGCTTAATGTGCCTTCTTATTTCAACAGTCCTGTGCGCACAGCAAGGACGCCTCGAAGACAGGGACCATCTGATCTTTCTGACACAAGAGTGGAAAGGTGAACGCTTCAAAGATGGAAGACCGAAAGTCTCCGATGAACTCCTGAACCGCCTGAGAAAAATCGGTACAGAACAAGTGTGGACCATTCTCCGCGGGCTCGGATATAACAATCAATACGCAGGGAATTTCATGAAGTTACACGACGATCAGCCTTTTGTCGGACGGGCCCTCACCGCTCAATACATGCCGTTGCGTCCTGATCTCGAAAAGCGACTGATTGAAAACGGAAAGAAGGAAGGCCGTATCGGCCCTATGAACTCGTGGCCCATTGATATGCTTCAAAAAGGCGATGTGTATGTGGCAGACTGCTTTGAAAAAATTACTAACGGTACCCTTATCGGAGATAATCTGGCCACTTCGATCTTCACCAAAACAGGCACAGGCGTTATTTTTGATGCCGCCGCCCGTGATATCGATGGTCAGGCAAGCATCACGGGATTCAATGCCTACGTGCGCGGATGGGACCCTTCTTTTTTAACCGAAGCCATGCTCGTGCGAATCAATGGCCCGCTGATAATTGGCGAAGTCACCGTATTGCCGGGCGACCTGGTTCTCGCGCGTAGGGAAGGCGTGGTGTTTATCCCCTCACACCTTGCTCAGGAAGTGGTGATCAATTCCGAATTCGTTATGCTTCGCGATGAATTTGCGATCCAGCGGTTAAAAGCGGGAGTGTATACACCCGGACAGATCGATACCGCATGGACGGATGTCATCAAACAGGATTTCCTGAATTGGATAAAACAAAACCCTAACCTTCTTCCGATGTCTCGGGAAGAACTCGATAATCTTATGAAAAACCGTACGTGGTAAATTTCCAAATAAACTATAAACAGATGAAGCTGCATACATTATTACTCCTTACCCTGATCTCCCTTGTGAATTTTTCGGGTCATGCCCAAACCATTGACCTGCTCATAAAAAGCGGCCACGTGATCGATCCCAAAAATAACATTGACGGGATTATGGATGTCGCCATCCAGGATAACAAGATCGTTGAAGTGGCAAAGAACATAACCCGGCAGGCAACGAGAACTATCGATGCAACGGGACTATTTGTTACGCCCGGACTGATCGACCTGCATGGTCACCATTTTTTCGGCACACAACCCAATGCCTATCTGAGCAACAGCTTTACCGCCCTTCCCCCCGATGGATTTACTTTCCGCGCAGGGGTGACCACAGCAGTGGACGCAGGCGGCGCGGGATGGCGCAACTTTGATACTTATAAAGCAAACGTCATCGACCGGTCGAGAACACGCATGCTTTCATTGCTGAATATCGTTGGCGCAGGCATGAGCGGAGGTGCTAACGAACAGAATCTCGCGGATATGGATGCCAAGCTCGCCGCCATGACTGCAAAAGCTAATAAAGAGTATATCGTCGGAATAAAACTTGCCCACTATGAAGGCAGTGAATGGGCTCCCGCCGAACACGCGGTGGAAGCCGGCAAACTCGCCGAGATCCCCGTAATGGTTGACTTTGGTCGCTCCTATCCTCCCCTGTCTCTGAGAACGTTGCTGATGGAAAAACTCCGCCCCGGAGATATCCTCACCCATTGTTATGGCGGAGTTCCCGGCAGAGAAAAAGTGATAGAAAATGGCAAACTGCAAAGCTGGGCCATAGAAGCGCAGAAGCGCGGGATCATCTTCGATGTAGGACATGGCGGCGGAAGTTTTTTATTCGCGCAGGCAATTCCCGCCATTAAGCAGGGACTAAAACCAAATTCCATCAGCACCGATCTCCATACCGGAAGTATGAACGGCGGCATGAAAGACATGCTCAACGTGATGTCTAAACTCCTGAATTGCGGCCTTACGCTCAATGAAGTGATCACTACTTCTACCTGGAATCCGGCACAGATAATCAAAAGGCCGGAACTCGGCAACCTCAGCGTGGGATCACCGGCGGATGTAGCTGTGTTTAGCCTCGAAACCGGAACATTCGGATATATAGACGTAGATGGAATGAAGATCACAGGCGACAAAAAACTCACCTGCCAACTGACCGTCCGGGATGGCCGTGTGGTTTGGGATCTGAATGGAATTGCAGCAAAAGCATACAAATAGACCGAATTGACAATTTATCAGTTGGTACGGAATGGCGACCCCTTTTAAGAAAATGAAAATCTTTTCAAGCTTTCTGCTGAACGTAATTTTTCGACAGACAAAGATCAGCACTCTATCCATCTTGTTACTGGGCGCCAGCCTTACCAAATGCAGCACAACGGTCGAACTACCCGCGGGCGATCCCTCCAATGGGGGCCTGTTTCTACCCGAAGGCTTTGAAGCTGTCGTCGTGGTCGACAGTTTAAAAGGCCGGGCGAGACACATGGCCGTCAACGACAACGGCGACATCTATGTCAAGGCCCGCTTTCCGCGCGAAGGAGGAAACATCGCCTTGCGCGATACAACCGGCGACGGAAAGGCGGACATCATCCAACCATTCGGAGCCTACAAAGGCGATGGCACTTACGGCACGGCCATGAGAATTCACAACGGGTATCTTTACTACAGCTCTCAACTGGTAGTATACCGGAGCAAATTAGAACCGGGACAACTTGTCCCCGACAGTGAAATTGAAGTGCTGCTCACCGACGATCACCCGCACGGCGGCCATGAACACGTCGCCAAACCCCTGACCTTTGACAACGAGGGAAATATGTACGTGCCTTTCGGAGCAAACTCCAACAACTGCCAGGAGGTAAACCGCACGCCAAATTCACCGGGAAAAAATCCCTGCGATCTGCTCAAAGATCATGGCGGTATCTGGAGGTTTGATGCAAACAAAAAAGGCCAGCTGCAAAAAGATGGACACATGTTCGCTACCGGATTGCGGAGCGTTGTAGCGTTGGACTGGAATACAGACGATAACAATCTATACGTGCTTCAGCATGGCCGGGATGATCTGTTGCGGCTATGGTCAAGACTGTATACACCCTGGCAAAGTGCCGAGCTGCCTTCGGAAGAATTTTTGAGGGTGAAAGACGGCACGCATGCGGGCTGGCCCTATTGCTATTATGATCAGATCAAGGGACAGAAGCTGCTGGCCCCTGAATACGGGGGCGATGGAACGATGGTCGCGGATTGCGAAAAATATGAAAAACCTCTCATAGGCTTTCCGGGACATTGGGCGCCAAACGATCTGTTGTTCTATCAAGGTGACCAGTACCCTGACCGTTATAAGAAGGGAGCCTTTATCGCCTTTCACGGATCGACAAACCGCGGGCCATATCCACAGGCCGGGTACTTCATAGGATTTGTTCCTTTTAAAGACGGACAGCCTTCCGGACCCTGGGAAGTCTTTGCCGATGGATTCGCCGTGGTGGATCCGATCATCAGCGCAAATGATGCTGTATACCGCCCAATGGGTATCGCTATGGGACCCGATGGGTCGCTCTACATCTCCGACACGGAAATAGGAAAGATCTGGCGCATCATGTACAAAGGTGAAAAAGAGAATTTCGGAGAGGCGCAGCTTGCAAAAATGGAAGAGCGAAAAAAAGCATCGAATATCAGGCAACCGGATGTGGTTAATGACAACCTTGACAAAGGCGTCGTTGCCGGCGGCGCTAAAGTTTACAGTATCTACTGCGGAACTTGCCACCAGCGAAACGGTCAGGGTGCTTCCGGGCGATTCCCCCCGCTCGCAAAAACCAATTGGGTTACAGGTGACAAAAAATTGCTGATCAGCATCGTTTTGAAAGGTATGGAAGGCCCCATTGACGTCAACGGCGAACAATTTAACGCAACCATGCCTGAACACAGCTTTTTAAGCAACGAGGAAATTGCGAATGTGTTAACTTACATCCGTGAAAGTTTTGGAAACAAAGCCAGTGCGGTTACAGCCCAGGAAGTTGATGCAGTCAGGAAATCGCTTGGAAAATAAAATGACAAAAATGGATGATGGTCTTGGGAGGGACGTGCGGTGGCATGGTAGGGACGCATAATTATGCGTCCCTACCACCCGCCCACATTCTTCTTAAGAACCGTACTTCCACAGGTGAATTATAAATTTTAACCCTTTAAACATATGAAAACAAACAGAAGGACATTATTTAAAAAGATCACACTGGGAATAACCGGTTTATTAGGTGTGGGCGCTGTAAAAGCTTCAACAGAAGAAGATACTTCCGAAATAAAGGCTTCAAGTGTGGTAATGGATCAGGAAATACCGTTGTTCTCCGGTGGTATCGTTCACAATGGTCTGGTTTATATTGCGGGCAAAGGCGCGCACTTTGAAGGAGACATCACGTCGCATACCAAACACGTCCTTGATGAAGTGCAGAAAGAACTGGAGAAAAATGGTTCTTCCATGGAGCATGTATTGAAATGCAATGTTTACCTGGCCGATCTCAATGACTATAAGAAGATGAATGAATCTTTCCGCGGACGTTTTGGAAGCAAACCTCCAGTCAGGACCACAATCGCCGCCTATGGTGGGATCCCGGGAAATTCACTGGTGGAAATAGATGTTATTGCAATGGTAAAAAAATAAACACATGGCTAAGAGAAGAGACTTACTGAAGGGACTGATCACCCTGCCCCTTGTGGGTACGCTGTCAGGAACCCGTGCTTTTGCAGAATCCCCGGCAGCTGAAGTTCCGCGCGATTATTTTAAAGAGCTGGGCATCCGGACTTTTATAAACGCGTCGGGAACCTATACGGCGCTCACGGCATCCCGTATGCCTCCCGAGGTGATCAATGCTATAAACTATGCGGCCCTTCAATATGTGAGGCTCGATGAATTGCAGGAAAAAGCCGGCGACCGCCTTGCGGAATTATTGAAATGCGAAGCTGCAATGGTGACCGCAGGCGCGGCCTCAGCCATTACGTTGGGCACTGCGGCTGTCATCACCGGCGGAGATCCCAAGAAGGCCGCGATGATCCCCAATGACCTCACAGGAATGAAATCGGAAGTGATCATTCAGAAATCACACCGGGTAGGGTATGATCACGCGGTCCGCAATTGCGGCGTAACGATGGTGGAAGTTGAAACAAAAAAAGAGCTGGAATCTGCAATCAACGAAAAGACCGCGATGATGTGGTTTTATAACAATCAAAACCCGATTGGCAAAGTCCGGGATGAAGAATTTGTCGCTATTGGAAAAAAACACGGGATCCCCACCTTCAATGACTGCGCCGCGGATGTTCCTCCTGTTGAAAATTTCTGGAAGTATACCCAGATGGGTTTTGATCTCGTATGCTTCTCGGGTGGAAAAGGCATCCGCGGACCACAAAGCGCCGGTCTGTTGCTGGGACGAAAAGACCTCATCCGCGCCGCGCTGCGAAACGCTCCCCCTAATGGCGACACGGTTGGTCGCGGCATGAAAGTAAATAAGGAAGAGATCCTGGGAATGCTGGTGGCCGTCGAGCTTTTCCTGGCGAAGGACCACGCTGCCGAATGGAAGATATGGGAAAACCAGATCAAAATGATTCACGATGCAGCGGTATCCGTTCCCGGTGTAAAAGGTGAGATCCATATTCCGGAAATTGCTAACCACGTTCCGGCGCTGAAGATATCCTGGAATGGCAAGGTAAAAGCAACGCCGTCAGAAATTCGGGATGCCCTGCGCGATGGACACCCCTCTATAGAAACGATGGGTGGAAAAGAAACCATCGACATCACAACCTGGATGATGACTCCCGGAGAGGAACGCATCGTTGCAAAACGCTTAAAGGAATTATTGGAAAACGCCGCAAAGAGTTGAGTGAAGGGGGCAATCCTGTTTTTGCACAAACCTGCGCTGGATAGGTACGCTTATTTGAATTATCATGACCCTGTTATCTTTTATTATTATCACTGTGACACTCGGAACCCTCCCGCATTTTAAAGAAGGCCTTAAAACCTATTCTGTAAAGAAAATTTCAGTGGAAATTGAACCAACCGGAAAGGGAGACCACCCGCTTTGGAAAAACGCTCATGAACTTTCGGATTTTCATTATCCGTGGGAAAAGGGAACACCTCCTCTTACAAAATTTAGAGCGATGCACAATGACACCTGGCTCTATTGCCTGTTTGAAGTGGTAGATGATAATGTCAATATCCAGCAGATTACAAACGATAAGGCGGAAGTTGCCGCCTCCTCCAGAGTAGAAATATTTTTTAGAAAGGACGACAAACTCAAGCCCTACTATGGTCTGGAGCTCGATCCTTTGGGCAGAGTTCTTGACTACGAGTGCACCTACCACCGGAATTTTAATTCGCAATGGTCGTGGCCTGCGGGCCACCTGATCGTAAAAACAGAAAGAAGGAAAAATGGTTATTCAGTTGAAATCGCCATTAGTAAAGCCTCGCTTGAAAAACTCGGCCTGTTAAAAAATAAAACCTTGCAAGCCGGTTTGTACCGGGGGGATTGTTTTTTAAAGAATGATGGCAGCCCTGACTTCAAATGGATCAGCTGGGTAAAACCCGATTCAAAAACACCTGATTTTCATATTCCGTCGTCGTTCGGGATATTGAGATTGGAAGATTGAAATTCTTTGTTTCTACTAAGGCCCCGCCTGCGTGTGAATTCATCCCTACCTGCTTCCAGGTGGCTCCCACAGAGCCCGGGATTCGTATTCGCCATTCTTTCTACAAACAGGATACTCCTACGGATTGCAAAGGGAATTCAGCCCCAACAGTGCAAATGTAATCAACCAAGATGCGTGTTACACTGCCTAAAAATAAATATGTCTAAATATTTTTTTAGACCAGACTAAACTTTTATTTTTGTTAACCGTTAAATCCGGATATATGCTTAGCTTCACGGAAGAAAACTATCTAAAGGCCATTTACAGGCTATCTGAAGGGGGCCTGAAAGCTGTTTTGACGAATGAGATTGCGGAGAGCGTGAGTACGAAAGCAGCTTCGGTTACTGACATGATCAAAAAACTCTCCAACAAAAACCTCATTTCCTACGAGAAGTACTACGGCGCGCGCATTACGAGGCAGGGCAAATCGCACGCCCTATCCGTCATCCGCAAACACCGGTTGTGGGAAACTTTCCTGGTAGAGAAGTTAAAGTTTAGCTGGGATGAAGTCCATGACGTGGCAGAGCAGCTAGAACATATACAGTCTCCCCTTCTGATCGAAAAACTTGATGAGTTCCTGGGATATCCGACCGCGGATCCACACGGGCATCCCATACCGGATAAGGATGGAAAAGTGCAAAGCCTGAAGTTAATTCCGCTGTCGGATTCAGTGGTAAATAAAAAAGCTGTAGTCAGATCCGTGAAAGACGGGACGCCTTCCTTTCTCCAGTACCTCAGTAAGATCGGTATTTACATCGGCGCCAGGATCGCGATCCTTGATAAAATAGAATTCGATAGTTCGCTGGAAATATTGATCGACAACAAAACGCGCATCTTTATTTCCAGGGATGCCGCGCAGAATCTTCTTATAACAGAGTAAGAACAAAAGTTTGAAAAGTTTGAAAAGTTTAAAAAGTATACATAAGTCCCCTTTAGGGGATTTAGGGGCAGGGGATTTAGGAGCAGGGGCCTTGGTTTTTCTTCTGAGCATTGGGGTGTTGCTGGGGTGTAAGCAACAGGTACCGAATGAGCGCGATCCAGGGGAAAAGATAAAAATTGTCACTACAACGGGCATGATCCAGAATGCTGTTGAAAATATTGTTGGTGATCATGCCGAAGTAATTGCGCTTATGGGTCCCGGTGTGGATCCTCACCTGTACAAAGCCACGCATGGCGACCTGGAGAGGTTAACGGAAGCAGATATTATTTTTTACAACGGTCTACACCTCGAAGGCAAAATGGGAGAAGTATTCGAAAAATTAGGGCGTATCAAACCTGTGATCGCTGTCGCGGATGAGATACCTGAGGACTTACTTAGAAAGGTACCCGGCTTTCAGGGCGCGCACGATCCCCATATCTGGTTTGATGTAGAGTTGTGGCAGCATGCAGTTAAATCCGTCGCAACTTATTTGCAGGAATATGATTCAGCTCACCGCCGTGAATACAGGGAGCGCAGTGCGAAGTACTTATTACAACTGGATTCGCTTGATAAGGCTGTGCAAAAATCCATACACGAAATTCCCGCGGCACAAAGGGTGCTCATCACAGCTCATGATGCCTTTGGATATTTTGGCGATGCGTATGGAATGGAAGTCAGGGGATTGCAGGGAATTTCAACGCTTTCTGAATTCGGGCTTCGCGATGTTACGGACCTTGTGGATTTTATAATCTCGCGCAAAGTGAAAGCGATCTTTGTGGAGACCTCCGTATCTCAAAAATCCATTGAAGCCGTTGTGGAAGGGTGCCGGGAAAGGAAATGGAATGTAAGGATCGGCGGAAGACTATACTCCGACGCAATGGGGCCTGCTGGAACAAAAGAAGGAACTTATATCGGGATGGTCAGCGCAAATGTGAAGACCATTGTCGGTGCTTTAAAATAATATTAAGAGTAACATGAAAAAGGTAATCGTATTTTCCACGATCATTCTGCTCCAGGCTTTTATCTGGGCTTGTGATTCGTTTGAACCAAGAGCCAAAACGGATGCGGATCTTTTGGATGGTCCTGTGGAAGGATTAAGTGAGTCCGAAAATTTAAGGTTTCTTCGGGGAGACATTGCTTTTAATGATGAGATCTTCACTCCGGCAAGCGGGCTGGGACCGCTGTTCGTAGCAAATTCCTGTGGAAGCTGCCATCCAGGTGATGGCAAGGGTCATCCTTTTACTACTCTTACGAGGTTTGGCCAATACGATGAAACAGGAAACCAGTACAAACATCTTGGCGGACCTCAACTTCAAAATCGCGCTATACCGGGCTTCCTTCCGGAACAGCTCCCGCCCGGCGTTGGTTTTTCCAAATTAACCCCGCCGGCGATCACTGGACTTGGTTTTCTCGATGCGGTGAGCGATGAAGATATACTCGCGTGGGCTGACCCGGATGATATCGATGGCGACGGGATCAGCGGAGTTGCAAACTGGGTCCAGATGAAAGACTATGTGATCGAGCGCCCCGGCTATATTGAACAAAACGGAAGATACGTCGGGCGTTTTGGCAAAAAGGGGGGCGCCTATGATCTGCATCAGCAAACAGCCTCTGCTTACAACGAAGATATTGGAATCACATCCACCTATGAACCGTTTGATACGCATTCCGGATTTGCTATTGATCCCGAAGTTTCGGATCAAACAATTCAAAACGTTGTATTTTATTTAAAAACACTTAAAGCACCGGTTCCGCGGAATTCCAAGAGCACAGAAATAATTTCAGGCTCACAATTATTCAATGCCATAGGCTGTGCAAAATGCCACAGGCCGCAACTGACCACGGGCTCATCATCAATTTCCGCCCTGGAGAACAAAACTTTCTATCCCTATACAGATCTATTGTTGCATGACATGGGTCCCAGCCTGGATGATGGTTACACAGAAGGTTCAGCAAAGACATCTGAATGGCGCACGCCCGCTTTATGGGGCCTTGGTCTTTCAAAATTTTCCCAGGGAGGAGAATATTTTCTTCTTCATGACGGACGGGCGCGAACTATTAACGACGCCATTATTCTTCATGGCGGTGAAGCAGAGATCAGTAAGAATAATTATCAGGAACTGGCAGAAACTGAAAAGAGAGACCTTATCAGGTTTCTCGAAGGCCTTTAAACATGCAAAGGAGAACTTTTACAAAAACTTGTATGCTTTGCGTCAGCGGCGCGCTGATGCCTCCCCTTTTAACAGGCTGTCAATCGACTTATTACACTCAGGGGAGTCTGGCGCCCAACGGTATCTCTGTGCTGAAATCAGAGTTCAGGTATTTAAAAAAAGACCAGGAGATGATCAGGCAATTTATCGTCGTAAGAAATGAAAGCCTGACCTTCCCTCTTTACCTCTACCGTTTCTCAGACAATGAATATTCTGCATTGCTGATGAAATGCACGCATAAGGGAGCTGAGCTAAATGCATCCGGTGACCACCTCCATTGCCCGAGCCATGGCAGTGAATTTGACAACAGGGGAACTTTGTCTCAGGGACCCGCTGAAAAGGATCTGCGTTCCTTTAAGGTACTTACAGATAACGAGAAAATATTTATTGACTTACGGTCATGAAAAATTATACTACCTCCATCATTATACTTTTTATTACTATCAGCAATTTATCGATTGCACAAATCGACAGCACTTTGTTGCGAAGAACGGATAAGGACACTACAAAGATCCTGATGAATATGGACGCGGTCTACAACCGTCCATTTCTATCGATGGAAAAATTGCCAGTGGCTGTTGGAGGTTATGTGGAAGCAAACTGGCAGCACATGGGTACAGATGGAATAACCGAAGGCCACCAATTCCAGATGCGAAGGCTGACATTATTTATAGCTTCAGGTATTTCCAAACGTATCAAATTCTTATCCGAAATAGAGTTTGAAGATGGAACGAAAGAGATCAACATCGAATTTGCATCGGTGGATTTCGAATTTCATCCGCTTTTCAATCTGCGCGGTGGAATTATCATGAATCCCATAGGATCATTTAATCAAAATCATGATGGGCCGAAATGGGAGTTCATCGACAGACCGGTTTCGGCAACGCAGTTACTTCCTGCAACCTGGAGCAATGTCGGCTTTGGCATTTATGGAAAACTGTTTAAGAACAATTGGGTCTATGCCTATGAAGCATACCTCTCCAATGGGTTCGATGATCAGATCATTTTGAATCCAGAGAACAAAACATTTCTCCCGGCTTCGAAGGCAAATGCGGAGAGGTTTGAAGAAAGTTTTAACGGAGTACCGCTGCTTACTGCTAAGCTGGCATTGAGGGAAAAGAACCTTGGAGAGTTAGGAGTCTCTTACATGGGAGGCGTTTATAATAAATTTCAGGAGGATGGCCTTGTGCTGGATAAAAAAAGAAGACTCGATGTTTTTGCCCTGGATTTTAATACAACCCTTCCGGTCGTCAAATCATGGATCAACGCCGAGTGGGCATGGGTATTTGTCGATGTACCGGATACTTACAGCCAGCAATACGCACGAAAACAAACAGGCGGGTTTATAGATATCGTTCAACCAATATTCAGAAAAAATCTTTTTGGATTTGAAAGATCCGTTATCAATGCCGCTATTCGAATTGAGTACGTCGATTGGAATATTGGAACATTTAATGAGACCGGAACCAACATTCACGAGGACTTTGTATCAGTTGTACCCGGTATCAGCTGGCGGCCCACTTCGCAAACGGTGGTAAGACTTAATTACAGGTATAACTGGCAAACGGATATTTTAGGAAACCGTCCGTCAAAAACGGCTGGCTTCCAATTCGGATTCTCATCCTATTTTTAAATGGGGTTGTTTGATTTAATTAAACATCTTTGAAAGGAATTCAGTATTGAACAAAGAGATTATGAAAAGAGAAATATCCATTCATCCTGCGCTGGAGATTCACGATCTGACGGTTGCTTTCGACCGGAAGCCTGTGTTGTGGAATATTGATTTAACAATCCCCCAGGGAAAACTGATCGGAATAATTGGCCCGAATGGCGCAGGTAAATCGACGCTGATAAAAGCTGTGATGGGTATCCTGCCGCTAAGCAGCGGATACGCAAAACTTTTCGACCATGACATTGAAGAAGTGCGACACAAGATCAGTTACGTTCCCCAGCGCGAGTCCGTGGATTGGGATTTTCCCGCTTCGGTGCTGGATGTAGTGTTGATGGGCCGTTACGCCAAACTCGGGTTGTTCAAAAGGCCGCGCAGAGCCGACCGCGATGTTGCAATGGATTGTCTCAAGAAAGTTGGCATGGAAGCATATGCTCACAGGCAGATCTCACAACTTTCCGGCGGTCAGCAGCAGCGCACATTTCTCGCCCGCGCCCTTGCCCAGCAGGCCGACATCTATTTTATGGACGAGCCTTTTTCGGGTGTGGATGCCGCTACGGAAAAAACAATTATCAATCTGTTGCGCACAATGACTCATACGGAAAAAACCGTGATCGTCGTGCACCACGATCTCCACTCAGTTTCACAATATTTTGACTGGGTAATCATGTTGAATACAAGGCTAGTGGCATATGGGCCGACGGCAACAACATTCACCCAAAAGAATCTGCATGACACCTATGGAGGAAAACTTACCATCCTTGCAGATGTTGCGGATTTGATCAGGAGGGAGAGTTTTCCGAGCAGGGAGGCGAAGTAGTTGCCGGGTGCCAGTTGCCGGTTTCCAGTTGCCGGTTGCCGGGTGCCGGGTAGGTTGGGTTATGATTTGGGTTCTTGTCCGGGTTCAAAGTTGAATGTTCAAGGTTTAAGGTTTAAAGTTGTGCTGCTCAACGATTGTGCTCAATGGGTTGCCAGTTGCCGGGTGCCGGGTAGGTAGGGTTATGATTTGGGTTCTTGTTCCAGGTTCAAAGTTTAAGGCTTAAAGTTATGCTGCTCAATTATTGTGCTCAATGTAAAGGAAGGAGGCGTGGCGACATCCCTTATTTCCTTATTTCCCTTATTTCCCTTATACCTTTTAACCCATGAATTCACTCGTTGATTTTTTCTCGTTTCAGGATCCGAACATCCGGTACGTTGTGATCGGATCGATCCTGCTAACGGCGAGTTCGGCGATCGTGGGGTCGTTTACATTTTTAAATAAGCGGTCGCTTGTTGGCGATGCCATTGCGCATGCCGTATTGCCTGGAATTTGCCTTGGTTTTATTTTATCGGGTACAAAAAATCCGGTATTCCTCATCGGAGGCGCTTTCATCACGGGCTGGATCTCACTCGTGCTGGTTGATTTTATTACTACGCGCACTCGCATTAAAGAAGACACAGCCATCGGGTTGATCCTGTCAGTTTTTTTTGGATTTGGAATTGTATTGCTGACCGTGATACAAAAATCAGGTAACGCCGCCCAATCGGGACTCGACCATTTCCTTTTTGGAAAAGCCGCAGCGCTCGTTGGCGAGGACCTTTATACGTTTGCAGCAGTGGCAATTATTTTATTGATCGCAGTCTTCCTGTTATTCAAAGAGTTTGCCCTATTGGCTTTCGATAAAGATTTCGCCAGGGCCATTGGTTTGCCCGTAAGAAGAATTGAACTAGTCCTAACTTCACTCATCGTTCTGGCGGTCGTCATCGGCATTCAGGCGGTGGGCGTGGTGCTGATGGCTGCGATTCTCATCACCCCTGCGGCCGCCGCAAGGTTCTGGACCGACAAGATCAAGGTAATGTTTTTACTGGCGAGTATTTTTGGCGCGCTAAGCGGACTGGCGGGCGCGTACATTTCATATGTCGCACCCGCCATGCCCACAGGGCCGTGGATCGTGATCGTGATCTCCGTGATTGCATTTGTTTCCTTTTTTCTTGCACCCAAGCGAGGTGTCATCAGCCGCGTTCTGAAACAAAACACCATACGCAAAACTATAAATGACGAAAACGTATTGAAGGCGCTTTATCAACTGGGAGAAGAGAGCAAAAATTTCTTTATTCAAAGATCAGTCGATGAAATTATCAGGAGAAGGAAATTTGAGAGGGAAAATCTAATTGCAGTACTGAAAAGGTTGCGCAATCAGGGGTACCTGGAACAAACCCGAAACGTATGGGGACTGAATGAAGCTGGTAAAGGCCGGGCACAAAGAGTGGTCAAGATACACCGGTTATGGGAATTGTACCTCACCACGCAATTGCATATTGCGCCTGACCACGTTCACGATGATGCCGACACGATAGAACACTTGCTGACGCCGGAACTGGAAGCGGAGCTTGAAAGAGTTTTGAATTATCCGAAAACGGATCCGCATAAATCGGAAATTCCCTATCGGGAATAGGACGCATAATTATGCGTCCCTACCACCCGGCCGCACATGCCGCCCATGGGTGCCCTTCAAAAAGCGAAAATTGTTAAACAGAATTAATACCGAAAAATAATGAACTCTCTCTACATCATCCTAACAGCCTCGCTCGTATCAATGAGCTGTGCGTTGCTGGGTTGTTTTCTCATCCTTCGCAAAATGGCTATGGTGGGGGATGCGATCTCTCACGCTGTTTTGCCTGGTATCGTCGTTGCTTTTTTGATTTCAGGTTCAAGGGATTCTGTAACGATGCTGGTAGGCGCAGGGCTGATTGGAATTGTCACAACCTTTCTCATTGAATTCCTTCACAAAAAAGCAAAACTTCAGGCAGATGCTTCGATCGGTGTAACGTTCACGTGGCTTTTCGCGGTGGGTGTCGTGCTGATCTCGCTTTTCGCAGGCAAAGTAGACCTGGACCAGGATTGTGTATTGTATGGTGAGATCGCATATGTACCCCTTGATCTTGTGCTCACAGATAATGGGTATATTCTCGGACCGAGGGCCCTTTATATTGTCGGAACCATTCTCGCGCTCATTGTGCTGTTTATCATCTTCGGGTACAAGGAATTATTCCTCACCACTTTTGATCCGGCATATGCGAGTGCGATAGGCATTTCAACCACTTTATGGCATTACCTGCTGATGGGGGCCGTGTCAGCAACAACGGTAGCATCCTTTGAATCGGTAGGCGCCATTTTGGTCGTTGCATTACTGATTGCCCCTGCTGCGACGGCTTACCTTATTACCGACAATTTCAAATGGATGCTGATAATAGCTTGTATTACGGGAGTACTTTCTTCCATTACTGGTTATTACATCGCCGTGTGGCTCGATGGATCCATTGCTGGCGCGGTAGCATCTATGACCGGAATTTTCTTCGGGTTGGCGTTGCTACTCTCCCCTACCCATGGTATTCTTTTTAAGAAGTTAAAGTCAACAACGGAAAACCAGCCATCAGCGCAAAAAGTGGTAGTTTAGAATGCGGGTTTAGCCACTAACACGCGTGCGGATGCCGGTTGCCATTTACCGGATAGATGGCGAAGCTTGCTCTGACAAACGAGAAGATATTGAAAGAATATTTCAATGTTTAATTAAAGTCTAAGTATTACCCGAACATTTACCCTCTATTCACGTTCGCCTCCCGGGCCGGCTGGCCCCGTATGCCTGATCAGGGCTGGACTCTGTCCGCGCGTGCCAATACCAGACCAAGGACAGGCTCAGGCCCTGCTCAGGCATACTGGTGATAAAATCCTTAGCATATAATCGTCAATTGTCGTTTCCAAAAGGTATCCGTAAAAACCGATGCTCTTATAGGTTTAATATTTACTCGCGGATGCTGACAACGACAGGAACTTCTTTAGGAATCCCTTTGGTGATGGCAACCCGTTCCATCTTTCCCCAACCAGTCTTGCCAAGAAAAAGAAGCTTCATGTTGCCGAGCACGTAGAGGAAACTGTTTACCCAGTGATAGAAAAGCGGCTCAAATAATGCATACACTCCAAGCTTGACAAGCGTCGCGCGGTTTTTGTAATGTCCCCGGGTGGAAGCTTCCACGCCGATGGCCAGCAGGTTGAGCATAATGCCCACCGTCCAATAGATGAGGAAAATGTATCCCAACAAAATGAAAGAGAACCAACCCAATACAGCGCCGACGAAAAAGTATATCAATCCGCCGATCTCGATAAAGGGTGTAAGCCACTCAAAGATCACGTAGTAGGGATAGGAGAATAGTCCGAGCAGTTTATACTTTGGATTAAAAAACAAGTCCCTGTTTTTCCAGATGGTCTGCGACATTCCTCGCGCCCAGCGGTCTCGCTGAGAAACCAAAGAACGAAAAGTATCCGGCACTTCACTCCAGCAAAAAGCTTCGGGGATGTACATGATCCTGAAGTTCATCATGTTTCTGTCGATGTAGCGCCAGATCTTTCCATCGACATCCATGTCTTCGGCGAGGGATCCGCTGGAGTATCCTCCCACTGCTTCCAGCATCCAGCGTTTGTATACACCAAAGGCACCGGACACGATTTGCAGTCCACGGTATCGCTGGGCGAACATTCTTCCCAGCATAAAGGATCGCAGGTATTCAATGACCTGGATCTTTGCCCAGAAACTTTTTGGTACAGAGGCATCGGCGACACCATCCGGTCCGACATTGCAGTCATTTACAACACCAATCGGGGTTCCAATTCCAATGACTTCTGGTTCGCGCTCAAAAATATCACTTAAGTGGATCAGCGCATATTTTTCCAAAATGGAATCTGCGTCAATGATGGTAACAATTTGTCCGCGGGCGATAGCGAGGCCTGCATTTTGCGCGTCAGCTTTGCCACCGTTCACTTTATCGAGTACGATCAGGTCTTTGTACTGGGCATTCAGGGAGCGGAAATATCTCTTAACAGGTTTATGCAGTATCCTGCCACTCCGGTCGAAAGTGTTCGGCACTTCATACAAATCAAAATGTTCAATGAGTTTTTCGAGCGTTCCATCCGTACCGCCATCAGAACAGACTATGACCTCTTTGTTTTTATAGGATTGATTCAAAAACGAAGTTACAGTATCAACAATCAACACGCCTTCGTTATAGGCGGGTGATATAATGGAGATCAGGGGAAGCTCGGATTTGTTTCGCTTCAAATGTTCATTTAACTCATCCTCATCAATAATGTGGTCATAAACTTTGAAGTACGATTTGATCTCCCACAGTGAAAGAAAAGAGAAACACACTTTCGAACCTGTGTAGAAGAACGCGTATACGATCGCGAGCAAGGGCAATAAATCGGTTAATTCCATTTAAAATTCCCTGTTAAGAAAGACATCGAATCCAGCAAAACTTAAATACTCTTCCCGGGTTGGGATGAAAATTCCACCGTAATCAAACCCGACTCCGAATTTATATCGCCCCTTTTTTGCCTGGCCGTTAATGCGGGCCAAGTAGGTATCCAGTCCGAAGCTATTGGCAATTGCATTGATGTTGCGGTTGGTGCCAGTATCGGCGCCCCGCAAAACACTGACGGCAAGGAAATCAGTTTTGTTGAAATAACGGCGGGCCTGGATGAACAGGCTTTTGGAAAACCCGTCTTCCACATAGGAAAAAGTTGGTCGCGCGTAAATAAAATAATCTGAAAAATAATAGCCAAGCGTGCCTGTCAGCAAAGGGATCGCCTCAAAAATATGGGGCTTTACAACGCCGATGCCCGCGGAATACTCAAAGCTCTTCCAGTTTTCAAAGAGTTCAGCCCGCAGCCGGTAGTTGGGAAGTAATTCAGAGGCGGACCAGGCGGCGTCGAAATAAGAGTAGCCTTTCTTTTTTAATTTGATATAGGCTTCGGTCTCAAAAAGATAGGAAACATTTTTATCCAGGGTATATCGCAATACCTTCGCAAAAACATCAGCCTGCCCTATCTTGCGTCCATATTGAAAATGATGGTAAGTGCGTTCAGGACCTTTTGGATAGTGTTCGTAGCGAACGCTGACCTCGAGCGAGTTTTTGTAGGTATTCAGGGAATCCTGTGCGGCACATTCATTTATCGCAAATAGCAATAACATTGCAGCAGCCAGGTTAGGTTTGTTCATTCGCAGTGGGGGAAACAAAGACATAAAAATAGAAATTAAATCGAGAGTTGTAATGTTTCAGGATACAATTGTTGCTTTATCAACAGCTCAGGGGATTTCAGCCATCGCTGTGATCCGGTTATCCGGGAATGAATCATTTTCGATCGTGGAAAAATGTTTCAGGGGTCACAACCTTTCTGAAAAGCCCTCGCACACCATTCATTTTGGAACAATATGGAATCGAGATCAAGTGATAGATGAAGTACTTGTATCTATCTTCAAGAAACCCAATTCGTTCACTAAAGAAGACATCATTGAGATCTCCTGTCACGGCTCTCCTGTGATCATAAAAGAAATCCTGAAAGTATTAATACAGAACGGGGCGAGGCTTGCGGAGCCGGGAGAATTCACAAAACGCGCCTTTGTCAATGGGAGGTTTGACCTGGCGCAGGCCGAGGCTGTTGCCGACCTGATCAATGCGGAGACGGAAAACGCGAGGCAGGCTGCGCTCAACCAGATGCGCGGCGGATTTTCGAAGCAGATCAATCATCTGCGCGAAGAGCTGATACACTTTGCATCCCTCATCGAACTGGAACTCGACTTTGGTGAGGAGGACGTCGAATTTGCGAAGCGCGAAGATCTGAGAGCGCTGATCGTGAAGATCCAGGGATATTTGAAATCGCTCATTGATTCTTTTGATCAGGGCAATGTCATAAAGAATGGAGTTCCGACAGTCATTGCGGGAAAGCCCAATGCGGGGAAGTCCACACTATTAAACACATTGCTGAATGAAGAGCGTGCCATCGTCTCAGAAATTCCCGGCACAACACGCGATGTAATTGAAGACGAGATGGTATTAGGCGGCATCAACTTCCGCTTCATCGACACCGCAGGACTTCGCGAGACCAAAGATATCATCGAGGCCATGGGTGTGGAACGGACACGTGACCGGATGAAAAAAGCGTCGCTGATCATTTATCTTTTTGATCTGACACAAACATCGCTTAAGGAGATTGATGAGGAAGAATCCCATCTTCAGGAATTAGGGGTGCCCTATCTTAAGGTAGGCAATAAGTTAGACAAGGCGGACGAGGAGCTGATTGCAAAACTGGCGAATCGCGATTTTACTTTTATTTCCGCGTCGAACAAAACCAACATCCAGGACCTTAAAGACAGGATCCTCTCCCACTTCAATGTACGAACCGTGAAGACCGGCGATGTTATGGTGACCAACGTTCGCCATTACCACAATCTTCAGCAAACCTACGATGCGTTGCAGCGCGTGCTGGAGGGAATGTCGCAAGGGATCACCGGAGATTTTTTAGCGATGGATATAAGGCAGGCGTTGCATTTTTTAGGAGAGATCACGGGCACGATCACGACAGATGATTTGTTGGATAATATTTTTTCGAAGTTTTGTATCGGGAAATAGCTGCTTACAAATAATTGATTATCAGATATTTACGAGATATATTCACTTTCCGACCTAATATGTGAACTGCGAGCTTTAATGATGATTCTCAATTACTTAGGCAACTAACCAATACAGAAATCACTCACTTTTTTGCCACTAGTTTGTTACTTGAAACCTAACATCCCAAAATGAGTAACAATCTCGAAAACCATAGTAAAATGCCAATATCCCTTAAGTTTGATCACTTGTCCGTTTTCTACTCCTGCAGGAATCGTAATGCGAATGTTTTTTCCGTTGATGGAAAGCGTTTGCTGATGAGTTCTTAAAACATCCGTCAATTGCAGATGTAACTCCGCGTTAAAATCCTGACCGCGGAACTTTACATGTTGTTGTCTTGCTCCACCTCCGAACATGGATTCGAAAAACTCGGAAAAGTCGCTTTCACCAGAAAAATCTCCGCTCCTATAACTTTCCTGTTGTGGCCGATTTTTGCGCTGCTGTTCAAATTGCTCAGCATGTTGCCAGTCCTTACCATACTGATCATACTTCTTTCGCTTTTCCGGATCACTTAGTACCTCATTCGCTTCATTGATCTGTTGGAATTCCCGATGTGCGTCCTTGTCATTCGGATTCAAATCAGGATGGAACTTGCGAGCAAGCTTGCGATATGCCTTTTTTTATATCCTCCGTTGTTGCGTTTTTGTCGATCTCTAATGTCTTGTAATAATCAATAAAATTCATGAAGAAGACGTTTAATACGGATGAGAAATATATTATCAGCGGCTCACCTGGCCTTTTGATTGGATACAAGCATTTACAATGGTACTCGAAACGCTAAATATTTAATGTAACTCTGAACGAATTGATGAAATTGATCAATAACTAACGTGCACTATGGCTTCCTCAAGCGTATTATTGTATTATAAACGTACTCCCCTTCATCTCTTCGCTTTCAACGTCTATCTGTCCACGCATTGCTTCAACTTGAAATTTAGTAATGTATAGCCCAATACCTTTAGCATCTTTACTCCCGTGAAAGGTCTTAAATATGCCAAACAATTGGTCTTTATATTTTGCTAAGTTTATTCCCAATCCATTATCACGCACTTTCAGCGTCAATTCGTCCTTATCGGAAGAATAACAGTCAATTTCGATGATGGGATAACGGTCTGGCTGCCGGTACTTGATTGCATTGGTAAGGAGGTTTAAGATAATGCTCTCTAAATAAGCCGCATTGACATTAACCATAAGATCCCTGGCTACTGTGTTAAGAGCAATCGCGTTTGAATTTTCAATCTGAATTTTTAAAATTACCACCGTTCAGATAAGCAAAACTCCAGATTTTGCATTGTTTGGGAAGAAAACTCCGAAGTCAGATGTTTTCTTGAAGCGGCAAACCAATGAAAATTACCAAGCAAATATACATGACTATCTATTGTTCTGGCATTCTTATTATATTAAGCGTTCAATCTAATACTTAGAAATAAGTATAGGGTTAAAATCTAAATCAAATGACTTACAAATTGAAGCTATGATTAAAAATGGAATCTTACTTGGATTAATTTTTGTTTATACCGTTGGACTCCCGGCAATGGCACAAACAAGCATTTTGCCTAACAATCCCGTCACAAAGAAAAAGTTAATATTTTTCGGTTGGAGTTCCCCCTCTACGATTGCCTATCGTGACAGTCTGAAAAAGTACGAAAACACCGCTTTCGACGGTCTTGGAATTAATGCCTCGAAAGATGTCGGCGCAGGAAATATTTTTATGGTCGATGTCTGCAAAAATATTACTAAGGAGGCCCGCGAAAAAGAGATGCGAATTGTTTCAGGCATTCCTCAAAGTTCCGTTCTGACAGATAATTTTTTGGTAATTTATGGCGCGTCACAATTGAGTTGGTTTTCGGATGAGGACTGGGCAATAGTTGATGTAAACCTGAGATACTTTGCAAGGCTTGCCAAGGCGATGAAATGCAAAGGTATAATGTGGGATCCAGAAGCCTATAAACCAGGTATTAACCCCTGGCAATACATTAAACAAGAAGGCCGTGAACAATATTCATTTCAACAGTTCTACAATCAGGCTCGTAAAAGAGGTGCGCAATTCATAACAGCACTTCAGGAAGAATTTCCGGGTCTGGTAATTTTGTCGCTTCGAGAGTTTTCTGATTTTCAAAAAGGCTCACCATTTTCAGCCGGTATTTTGCCAGTAACTG
>JBBDXJ010000151.1:0-31426 GCA_040902445.1 Cyclobacteriaceae bacterium
ATTTATCACTGGCCATGAGTACCGGATCCTGGTTATTAATAACCAGGTGGTTGCCGCGGCGCAACGTGTTCCTGCCCGCGTGACCGGTGACGGCCAGCATACAATCCAACAGCTTATTGACATCGAAAACAAAGATCCGCGAAGAGGCTATGGGCACGAAAACGTACTGACTGAAATCACGGTAGACCGTGATACCCTGGATCTGCTTGCGCTGAAAAGTTATACACTCGACTCAATCTTGTCAAAAGATGAGATCCTGTATTTGAAGTCCACTGCCAACCTCAGCACCGGAGGCACTTCCATTGATGTCACCGATATGATGCACCCGGAAAATATATTTGTCGCTGAACGTATCGCCCACGTTATCGGGCTGGACATCTGCGGAATTGATATCATGGCACCAAACCTAACGCAGCCACTCAAGGAAAGCGGCGGTGTTGTGTTGGAGGTTAATGCAGCCCCCGGATTCCGTATGCACCTCGCTCCCTCGGAAGGTTTGCCACGCAATGTTGCAGCTCCGGTGATCGATATGCTCTACCCCCCCGGAAAACCATCGAGAATTCCCATTATTGCCGTGAACGGAACTAATGGCAAGACAACAACTACGCGGCTATTGGCTCACATTGTCAAAAATGTCGGCTTCCGCGTGGGTTTTACAACGTCAGATGGCATTTACGTTCATAATCATTTGTTGGAAAAAGGCGACACAACTGGTCCATTAAGTGCAGAGTTTATATTAAAAGATCCCACTGTGGAATTTGCTGTACTAGAGACTGCCCGTGGCGGCATATTGCGCTCGGGCCTTGGTTTTAGTCTCTGTGATGTCGGTATTGTAACCAACATCACGGAAGACCATCTTGGCATCAGCGATATTGAAACCCTTGATGACCTGGCGCGCGTAAAATCCGTAGTGGTGCGAAGCGTTAAGAAGGAAGGCTGGGCTGTGCTGAATGCAGAAGATGAAGGTTGTGTGGGGCTGGCAAAAGGACTGGATTGCAAGGTTGCCTACTTTAGTATGAATGAAGGCCACCCCATCATCGTGGAGCATTGCAAAGCCGGCGGAATTGCCGCAGTATATGAAAATGGATTTGTAACCATCAAGAAGGGCGACTGGAAGATCCGGATCGAGAAAGTAACCACCATCCCCCTCACGTTCGGAGGAAGAGCAAAATTCATGATCGGTAACATCCTGGCAGCATCGCTGACGGCTTACCTGTTCGGATTTAAAACGGACACCATCCGGTTGTCACTGGAAACCTTTATTCCTTCTCCGGCATTGACTCCAGGGCGCATGAACATTTTTAATTTTAAAAATTTCACGGTCATGATCGACTTTGCGCATAACCCCGCAGGGTTCATTGCCATCGACGAATTTTTAGGTACCATAAATTCACCTAAGAAGATCGGCATTATGGCCGGGGTCGGAGACCGGCGGGACCAGGACATCATTGAGATCGGAAGGCTTGGCGCGAAGATGTTTGATCACATCATCATCCGGCAGGAAAAACATTTGCGCGGAAGGCTTGAAGAAAATATTATCGGCCTTGTGGTACAGGGCATCAAATCCGTAAATAAAAAAGTTACCTACGAAACCATTCCCAAAGAAGTTGAGGCAATCAAACACGCCATCTCTATCGCAGAACCGGGCACGTTCATTATTGCGTTGAGCGATGTGGTTACAAATGCAATTGATATCGTGCAGGAGTACCTGGATAAAGAAGCCGGGATCTGAGTTGTATCTTTTATATCCTTAATAACGAACCCAAAATTTCACAAAAATATTGAGCTAATTCATGAAATGACGCATCCACTATAATATTCGTTTATGCGCGTATTCAGAAAATTCTATAATCCTGAAAATTCTGATCCTGGTCATGGCGCGAATGACCCTTAAATTGCCGGATTCACCCATCACCATCATTCCAATTTTCATGTAAATTTGATCTATAATCAAAAGCAATTTTTAAAACTTACCCCATATGAAAAAAACTAATATTTTGTACTGGACTTTCACGGGCATCTTTGCCGCGTTCATGTTTCTCTCCGGAATCCAAAACGCGCTGATCACACCCGAGTCTGTGGAGCTGCTAATGACTAAACTGGGATATCCGCAGTATATCATACCTTTTCTTGGTGTGGCAAAATGCCTGGGCGCGATTGCAATAGTCGTTCCTGGATTTCCAAGGCTTAAAGAGTGGGCCTATGCAGGATTATTTTTTGATCTCCTCGGAGCAACCTATTCCGGCATAATGGCGGAGGGCTTTCATCCGCTCATGTTAACCATGTTAATATTCTTTGGCTTTGAAGCCCTGTCTTACATATATTATCACAAGAGACAGCGACAGGTCCAAGGGTATCAGGTGAATCAGTCAACGCCTGTAACCGCCTAATTTTCTGGTTAAACGGTCCAAAAGCTTTTGGTCTTTGGCTCCATCCTCATAATTGGGTACCTGATCTGCCGGACAAAAAAAATATTCATTCACCTCAAAAACTATAAACATGATAATCATACACGATACATTTATCTGCAAACCGGGCAATGCATCCAAACTTGCAAAAAAATTCAAAGAAGCAATGGGAAAAAGCAGTGAGCTAGTTAACATCATGACCGATATGTCAGGCCAGTACAACAAAGTTGTTATGGTAAGCAAGCATGAAAGCCTTACCGCTTATGAACAAAGCTGGGAGAAGTACAAGGAGGATTCTCCTGAAATGAAGAAGATGAATGAAGCCATGGCCGGATATCAGGACATGTACCTGACCGGCTCACGGGAAATTTATCAGGTCTGGTGAGATTGGGTTTGGAATGCAAAAGTCCCCTTTAGGGGATTTAGGGGCGCATGATCTTCCTGCGGTGCTGCAATCCCCAGCGGGAAATCTCTATGATAAGGTGCTCGAGTGATCTTCCATAAGGAGTGATCTCGTACTCTACAGTGATGGGTTTGGTTTCTTTTACGGTACGCGTAATAAGCTGATGGGCTTCCAGGTCCTGTAGTGCCTTGGATAGCATTTTTGCTGCAATGCCTTCTACTTCGCGGAGCAGATCCATGAATCGCATTTTGCCCCCAAAGAGCAGTGTGCCGATCAATTGAAGCTTCCACTTGCCACTCAATACCTCTATGGCGTCACGCATGCCCAGAAGGCGCTCGCGGTGATTGCCTTCACAACATTCTTTGTTTTTTTCCGCGGCGGGTCGAACCAGTATTTCGGTCATCTCATTCATAGTGCGCAATTTCAGAGTAAACAGCTTGACAATCAAATTAGTTTCCTCAAGGAAACTGGTTTCCAAAAGGAAATCCATTACAAATGCAAACGGGCTCTTTATCAATTTTGCCTAAACAATAAAACATTATGAAAAGAGACAAGATCATTTACTGGATCGCCACCGGCCTCGTAGCCACGGGAATGTTGTTGAGTGCAGGGATGTACCTGACCCGCAACCCGGAGCTTATTAAAGGTTTTACCGCCCTCGGCATTCCACTTTTCCTGGTTTCACTACTGGGTGTTGCCAAACTGCTGGGAGCCATCGCCCTGGTAACACCCGGGCCGAAAGAACTTAAAGAATGGGCTTATGCTGGATTTGCCTTCACATTTATCGGCGCAGTATGGACACACATTGCAACCGGCACTCCCTGGATCGCACCCATGGTGTTCCTGATGTTACTGGCAGTGTCGTACTTGTTCAGGATCCGCATGAATGTAAACCAAACGCGCAAAGCATAAGTATGATCAAATATTCTGTTTGAAAGTTTCAGCTTCGAACAATTTTGTGCGGTCGTGAACATAGCAAACGATAATTTGTGGTATTTTAAGCCGGTTATTACTGGCATTATATTGGCAGCTCAGGGATCAGCCCCTTAATTAAAAATACAACCTATGAAAACTGCGCCGATATCAAGAATTACTGGTAACATCCTGCTGTTACTTTTATTTTTTACCAGTGATCTGTCCTTAGCCCAGAACTCCACCAGGCATCACATACTTATCGATATTGCTCACGGGCAGAAATTCTGGAATGATCCCGCAAGGATGGCCGGGTTGGATAAAGACTTTGTTGAAAGGATCAAATATATGACAGGTGAAATTACGAAGTCAGCGGCATCGGTAGGGGCAGATGTGACTTACGCCACTGGAAAAATCCTCCCTGAACTTCTAAATAAATACGATCTCCTTTTCATCCACATTCCTTCCTCGAAATACACTGCGGAAGAGGTTAAGGCGATACAGGAATACCTCGCGAAAGGCGGCTCTCTGTTTTTTGTTATGGATGCAGACTACTGGTCTACTCTTGAACAGGTGAATGTTAATGACATAATCAGTACCTACGGAATAAAATTCGGAAAAAATAGCCCGGATTCCTTGTCTGGAGGGTATACGAAAGCTGGTCCAATAACGAAAAAGCCTTTGAAAATAACCTATCACGGCGCTCGGACGGTTTCGGGCGGCACACCCTTTTGTTTTAGTAATCAGAGTGAAAAAAATCCTTTCGGAACGTTCTTGAAACTTCCGAACGGAGGCAAAATAGTTGCAATGGGCGATGGCATGGTCTCCCTTTACATGACCAGCTGGAAAGATGTAAACGATTATCAGTGCAGCGCATTCATGCACGATGTGTTTGCATGGCTCATGGATCAGGATTAACAGAATTCAAGAATTAATCAGGATTATGTCAGCAGCGGCTGAACATTTCAATCTTTAATATTAAGTTGATGTTGTTGCGCTAACTGATGGCTTTGTCGAGGAATTCATCCTGATTTTGTCTCACACCTTTGATGGTCTTTTCAACATATACATCCGGAAGTATGCCTACCCCGTGAAGTTGCGAGCCGTCGTGTTTAAGAACCTTCATGCCAGTCCAGGAGATGCGATAACCGCCCGGCAGCTGGAACATGTTAACATTGCCATTTGTGCCTGCAGATGGCTGTCCGATGATGGTGGCAAGATCATACGTTTTCCATTGTGCGGATGCAATGGGACGATCGTCCATGTTGTCAAAAAATCCAACTTTTTGATTGGGCTTGTCTATACGTGCCCATAACTGCGCTGTACCGGGTCCGTCGATTAGTCGAACACTTCCGGTAAGTCTGAACTCCTTATTCCTGTATTTTTCCATTTCAACCGCCGCAGTGATCGTGCTGAATGCTCTGTCGTTGGATAAAATACTTTTTCGGTTCGTTCTGACACTGCTGTAGATATTTTTTGGATGACCCAATCCTAATCCCAGATGTTGCCAGGTAACAACCTTAAACCCAGCAGTGTCCGGAGGAGTTAATGATTTGATTGTGAAGCTCTCTTCTTTTCCGGCGAATATTTGAATTGATAGCGCAACGGGTTTAAACAATGCGAGGAGTGTTAGATGTAATTCCTGGCTATTATTGCATTTTTCGACCTCACGGCTTCCATAGGCTGCAAATTTGTCCCAGTTGAGGGCGGCGGCTTCATCACTCACCTTCGAATTTTTCTGGTTCTTCTTGAGGTCTAACTTTTCTTTCTTCTTTTTGGCGGCTTGCAGGTCTTACAAAATTCCACGAGCTCGTCAATTTCCCCGAGCACTTCGAAATGTAATTCAGCCAGCTTTGCTTCGTTCCGTCCAATGTCAGTTTCTTTCGCAGCATTGCCATGGCGATCTACATATTCCTTTTGCAATTCGTCAAAAATGGGCCGGAAGAAGCTTGCGGACGAAAATGCACCTTTGCTTTCAAATAATTTTTTCCGGAATTTCCTCGCATATAACTCCGAAAGATCAAATTCATATCGTGCAAACCTCAAAAGGCATTCCGCGATTTTCTCATCAGGCGCAATTAAGGAAGCGGCATCCCTTGTAAAGGTGCAATTTACTTTTGAGTTGAAGTTTTTGGTAAACATGAATTCATAATTACTCATAGAAAAAGAGAAATCCATCCTCGCCGAAGAATGAAGGCTGTATATATTTCCTGCACCTTCACCTATTGCAGTTGCACCAGACTGAAAGTCGGAAATGTTTAATTTATAATTCGGATCCCAGTCAATTACGTTTTGCGCGTTGGCAATGACCGGTAGCGTTAGTAACACTACTAATAAGAGTTTCATCATCAATACAATATTAATTATTAAGGAATAGTTAACTGCATTTTAAGTGCCGCATTAATGAGAAATTATTTTACCGACTCCATCCACTCATTTACCTTCTGCTCCAGAATATTCAACGGTATCGCACCATTCTCAAGCACGGCATCATGAAATTTTCTGATATCGAATTTATCACCGAGTTTGCGCTCAGCCTTAGCCCGTAATTCCTTGATCTTTAATTCTCCTATTTTGTACGCGAGAGCCTGACCAGGCCATCCGATATAACGGTCAACCTCCACGGTAATATCATGTTCTGTTTTAGCAGCGTTCGCTTTAAAGAAATCGATGGCCTGTTGCCGAGTCCAGCCCATTCCGTGAATTCCTGTGTCCACTACCAGACGTATCGCGCGCCACATTTCATAAGTGAGTTGACCGAATTTTGAATAGGGGTCCTTGTAAAATCCCATCTCCCCTCCGAGGCTTTCGGAGTACAATCCCCAGCCTTCAATAAAGCCAGTGTAGAAGGAATATTTTCTGAACTCCGGAACATTTTCCAATTCCGCCGCCAGCGCTATTTGCAGATGATGACCGGGTACGGCTTCATGAATGGTCAAAGCTTCCATTTCCCATTTGGGACGTGTCTTTAGATCGTACGTGTTCGCATAAAAAGCTCCGGGCCTTCCCGACTCGATTGATCCGGGAAAATAATAAGCTGTGGTTTGAAATTTCTCATCGAACGCAGGTACAGGAAGAACCCCGTAAGGCAACCGCGGAAGCTTACCAAAGAACCGCGGTAGCTCCAGATCAATCTTTTTTGCTATCACACGATAACCATCCAGCAGTGAAGTTGAATCTTCATAATAAAACCCTGGATCGGTTCTTAAAAAATGTATGAATTCTTCGAAGGTGCCTTTAAATCCCGTGGTGCGGATCAGTGAATCCATTGCAGCGCGGATTCTTTTCACTTCCCGCAAGCCAATAGCGTGAATTTGCTGATACGTCAGAGAAGTAGTCGTTTGTACTTTGATGTTGTGGTTATACCAATTCTCGCCATTCGGCAAGTTCTTCAGCCCAAAGGATTCCCGTGCTTTCGGAATATAGGTTTTCTCCATGTACGATTTCAACTTGATCAGGGAAGGATTAACTTTTTCGGAAAGGACCTTTACTGCGGCCTGTGACACAGCTTCTTTTTGCACAGAATTTTGGGCGAGGTAATCATTTAGATTTGTCAACCACGGACTTTTTGCCGGATCATTTCCGATGATATTCTGGATCTGTTCAGGAACACCCCTCAAAGTGTTCTTAGGTGGCACGATCCCTTTTCTGATTCCCTCATCCATTAAAGCAATAAGCTGGTCAACCAACAACGGGATCTTCTGCAGTCGGCTTAAAAAATCATCAACATCTTTTTTACTCTTAATGGTAGTTGCGCTTGCAACCTGCATGATCTGCTGATGATAGCCGCCCATTTGTTCTATGGGCAGCAGTTCAGCGGGATATTTCTCACCTTCCTTTTCAAGTTCAATCGCATTTTTGAGAAGATCAAAATTCAGCTGGTCGCTCGGGTCAAGGCTCGACCTGTCGATAGACTTAAATCCCAGCAGGAATGTCGAGCGATCCTGTTTGCGCCGTTCAATAGCAGCCAAAGACATATCTGTCCATCGCGTATTGTCCGTCGGCTTACCGATAAAGGTTCCAAACTCCGGAAAGGTTTGTAACTGGTAGTCCATGTAAATTTTGGATAAGACATCGAGTTTTTCTTTCTCCGCCAGTTTATTTGAATTTTTGGAAAGAGCGTCAAGTTTAAATTGAATCGTCTCCTGGGCTATCAGGGAAGTTGAAATAAAGAAGAGGGGAATCAATACCGCAGATTTCTTCATTGTCTTGTACTATGAATTATTGATTTTTTGATTGCCTATGATTAAAGGTGTCAGCATTGGTGCGTCCCCAAGAGGGTCTGATATGCCAAGTTAATAAGCGTGTATTGAATTGCAAAAACCGATTAAACTGAAATTGCATTGTCGGAAATCGTGCATAAATCTTGGAAGCTTTGCCTTCTATCTGTTTCTACCCCTGAGTTTAGGGATATAGAAACCAATTCATTTAGGCACCGACGGATTTTAAATGAAATTTTCATAAATTAGTTCACGGTACTTTCGAAAAACCTACAAATGAAGCACAATCGACTCAAACCTCTGTCAATATGAATACCACTTATCCTTTTTGGCGCAACCCGCATCAAAGATTGGCGCTAATTGTGCTCAGAATCATTTTATGCTTTTCTTTTACTCTTGCATTCCCGCAGGGAAAAAAAGTCAAACTTCTTGTCGTCGTTGATGCGTCGTCGCCCCTTACCGTAGACTTCAGGACCGCAGGGAATACTGCGCGACAGGTGTTGATGCTTGGGAGTCTGCTCGATATTGGCATTTCGGAAGCGCGTCAAACAAGTCACAGCAACAAGCTGCGTGAAACGGTTGGAGACTTCGACAGATTCCCCATCGTAAAAGCTGGAATTGAAGGAGCATTCTCGCTCCAGGAAAAATATTTTGACGTTGAAGTGATCAGCGATGCGACCATCAGCGGAAATAAAACAAAACTTGACTGGGATCATTTGAATATTGGTGACAACAAGTTTGTCCTTGTATTGAATGAAATATTTGCCGGGTATATTTCTGCATATAAACTGGGAACGTTATCTGCCCAAAGCTCTATCAAATACGAACTCTTTGATGCTGGCAATAAAAAATCCATGGAAAAAGGTACCATCAGCGGATGGAGTTCCATTACCCATCAATTTGATGAGGCAGTGAGCAATCGCGCTGGATTCATCGCTGAATATGCCACCGCTGCCGCTAATGTCATCGGAAGCATCTATGGACAGCTGAATAAAGAAGGGCACCTGCATACTATGGCGGAGACTGCTGACCTCGGTGAATTCGTGCCTGCGTTAGGAGACATCTTGAAAAAATATGGGGGAAACTTTGACATTAAGATGACTGTGCCTAAAGGCTGGAGCAAGTTTTCAATGGGTTCAAAATACACTTTTGCCCTTGCGCCAAGTAACAAGGATAAAAAAATCTTTGGACTTCGGTTGGATGTGGATCTGCTGATCAAAGAGCTTGGACAAGAAAATTTAGACGTCGAATCATACATGGCCATATTTGTTGACAAGGTTTCAAACAGGGGTTATTCGGTTGACCCGGACGCCAGACCCGGTATCAAGTACGCTGAAGGATCTTCAATACTGGTTTTCAACAGGCCAAATAATTCTGGAAAGGAGATAATAATCTTTAAACATTACGGTAAGGAATATATGGGATTGATGTCTATCATTTTTTACGAAGACTTTGAGGGACTTATCACAAAATATAAATCAGATCTCGAAAGCGCGATGGCCAGCCTTTCATTTCAGATCCAATAACAATAAGAATTGTTTAGTTTAGCCTAAAACTTATCGCATCATGATTGACGGACAACATCAAGAATATTCCCTGATGAATTGCATGGTTGCTTTTTCCTTCGCTTTCGCTTCCAGCATGATATCCACATCGAAACCAAACCGGTTAATTCGATCATACACAAAATCAGCATGTGATGCTTCAGCGGAGGCTGGATCTTCAAACTTCTTTCGCGAGCTTGAGAAGTGTACTATAGGGGTGATTTGTCTTGGCCAGGTGTCGTAAGCCAGCAACATGGCTTCCTCGGTAGTCAGATCCCCACTGCGGAAGTGGTGATGATGGTAATCAAAAACAATCGGGATGCCAGTGGCCTCATGCACTGTCAACAGATCAGCTACGGAAAACATGTTTGCCTTGTCATCATTCTCCACGGTAAGCCTGGTGCTGACCGCTGCAGGAAGCATTGAAAAATTGTGGATAAATCTTTGAATAGCGGAAGTCCTGTCGCCGTATGCGCCGCCTATATGAATGTTGATCTTTGCAAAAGGTGATCGCGGAAGCCCTATCATATCCATGATCTCGCCGTGCTGCGTCAACTCTTTGATTGTTTTAGCCAACACACCGGGATTCCGGGTTGCCAGCACATTGAACGGGCCGGGATGATATGTCAGGCGTACAGGATTCAGTCTTACTTTCTCACCAATCCTTGTCAAACAGTTTTTTATCGGAGCATGATCCGGGAGTTCCGCAATTTCATATTCGCTCATCCAGGGGAACATATCGCTGCTCATCCTGTAGAGCAGCAAACCATTTCTGATATTCCAGTCAACCACCTTCTCAAGGTCGGTTACATTTTTCAGCGCCAGTTCAGAAGCATATGCAGGTCCTTTTTCCTGAAAGGTTCTTTTTACCATCGATCTGTTCACCTGCACTTTTTCTTCTGCCAGGGTCGTGTTAATACAGGCGTATCCGATCTTCATCGATCTCTTAACACCTGGAATAAGGTTAAGGTTTGAAAACCGGGAAAATAAAATCACTCATTTTTTTTTCGCGGTTCAAAAAGAGAACCAATGAAATAACCTTGCGGATGTTTTCTAAATTTCATATTTCTTCCTGAAGCAACAGCGCCGCGCAGGACAAATTCCAGCACATGATCAAGTATTTCTTGCATAACGTCAAAGAATATTGAGAAGATGAAAAAAAAGGTCAAATTCATTAGCAAATTCAACAAATATGAAAACACACATGTTAACCATTCTATCTTTCGCCGCCGGCATGATGATCATGCTTTTGCTTTCAGCCAGCATTACCAGCCAGGATAAATTTGACAAAATAACTGTTAAAGAATTTGAGCTGGTAGATAGCCACGGGCAGCAACGCGTCTCCATCCGTGCAGAAGAGGACGGGGAAGTCGTTTTCAGGCTCAAGGATGCCAGGGGTACCATCCGGGTAAAAATAGGGGCCAATGAGGACGGTTCGGGTTTGGTCCTTTTGGATGATTCAACCAACCCGGGCATTCATGCATTAGCAAAAAAGGAGGGAACAACCATTACCTTGCTAAACAAAGATGGTAAGAAGAGGGAGTTCTAAGAGATACCTTAGGGAGTGAATGATTGTAATGGAAATGCGTCAACCCATCAACGCATCCTGACAGAAGTTTCGTAGTTAACAACAACCTCGTCAGCATAGGGATCCAACAATTCCCTCAATTGTTCTTCCATTTTCTTTTTCGCGTCCAGCACAAACGGCGCCTGATTTGCAAACCGCCGCGCATCGGAAATAAATGCGTTTGTGGCACGGGTGCGGTCGTCAGTGTTTACCCAGTTCCAGATGCCTTGTTCGTCGCGGTATTCAATATCACCCAGCGACTCAACGGATAACGTGCGCGGCTCCGGCAGCGTTACAAATGCTTTATCCCCGCGCATCGTTATTGAAAATTTCTTGTTAAGGTCAAAACCCACACTGGCATTGAATGAGCCTGAAATAAAGATCTTTTTTGTGCTGCCCAACCACGAATTTTCCCATACATAGCGATGCGTAAAATTCTGTGACAATACCGATAATTCAAAAACCGTGGTTTGCTGATTGAGTACGATGGTATTGTTAACAATTACCTCCGGAGTGAATTGAAAAGCTTCCCGGAAATCTTCACCCAGGGTTTTTGCGCCTTCATAACTGCGCCTGGCCAGTTGCGTGGGTATCGTAACAAGTATGATATAACCGGCAATCGTTCCAACAAAGATCAGCGCGATAAGGAGTTTAAGATTGCGTGACATAAAAAGTTGCCGGTTGCCAGTTGCCGGTTGCCGGGCAAACCAGAGGTTTAATTTCCCGTGAAGTTAAAAGTTACACTTGATAATGTTGAGGGTAATTTTATGAATCGTGGAAAAAGCGTTACCAACATAACTTTAAGGTAGGTTGGATAACTAATTATTTCCTACGAGGACAAAGCCACCCCAGAGTGAGGGGTTCGGAACGAGTTTTGCCTGTTCTGCCTGTGCTTTTTTCAGCGAATCATGGAGAGAATTTCCCAGGGCAAGGTATTGATAAAAGTTGATCATGAGATCGCGGGTTGCCTCATCGTCGACCTTCCACAAGCTGATGAGCACATTGCGTGCGCCGGCCTGCATAAAAGATCGCTGCAGACCAAAAACACCTTCGCCGTTCTCAATCTTTCCCAAGCCGGTCTCACAGGCTGACAGCACAACTAGTTGGGTATTGGTCAGGTCGAGGTTCATCACTTCAAAGGCGGTGACAATTCCATCATTATTAAATGAAGTGGACCCTGTAGATAAACTTTTGTTCGCACCAGTGAGAACGATTCCGGAATGGAATAAAAATTCCTTTTTCGCCTCTGTGTTAAGGGCCACGATCTCCGAGGAGAAAAATCCGTGGGAGGCCAGGTGAAGGATCGATGGAGATTCTACCGCTTTAAGGTTGCTTTCCGTAGCAGCGCCCTTCAGGTACAGACTGGTTTTCCAGGCATGCCCTTTCAATACCTTGTCGATTGCCCTTAATTCCTCCTGCGTTCCGGGCAGTCCTATGAAATGATTGAATCCTACAGTGCGCTCGCGAGGGGAGGTAAGATCAACATCAAACACCGGATCACCCATCAATACAGCGTTGCGTTTGACTTTATTGAGGGGAGTTTTGTTTTCAAGGAACTGAATCGGATTCAGCAAATAAACAATATCAAACTTCTCAAGAAGAAATTTTTTAGTTTGGGGATCGCGCAAAGTGTTGACGTTAATTTTGTGGTAAACACCATCCGCTGATATGTAAATTTTCGTTTTACCCAACAGGGGTTTTTCCAGCGGCTCCCAGAAGAAATGGTAGGATAGATCATCCTCAACATTGTACTTCATGGCGTTTTTATAATAATGGAAAAAGCGTGATTCGAGATTATTACCGTCGTTGAATATTACCATTGCCGGCTTTTCTTTTGTTTCCCGAGTCAGGATAAGGGCGGCATAATAGACACTATCTGTAAAACCAAAATAATCTTTTTTGCGCGACGACTGGCGATCGTATTTGCGAAAGCGTACCATCTCGACAATTGCTTCGTTTGGCTGCAGTTTAGGAACCAGCGATTTCCATTGTATCTCCTCAGCGGTTAAACCATCCGCATAAAGCGCTTCGCTCGATTTAAGGCTAATGCTCTTTTCCAGCGTATCAATTTCTTTTTCCAGCGCGGCCAGACTATTCCCATCATGAAGATGGTCTAATGGCAACTGGTAAAGGTGACCTAGGCGATCACGGCGGTCCTTGAGGCGTGACACGAGATTATTTAATTCCGTGTCATTCTTCATGCCGATGTGGTTCTTTCTGCGTTGATGAGTAAAGAACTGAAGAGACTTGATGATAGTGCGATTCTGAAACATTTGCGCGACAAGTTCACCGTCCTTGTCAGCCCAATGAATGGCAATGGTATTAAATCGTTCAAAATCTTCCTTTAACTTCTGGTAAAACTGAACCTGCTCGTTCTCATTCAGATTAGGAAATATATATGTAACCTGCCGTGTGGCCAAGGCCATTGATTTTTTGAAAAGTGGTATTGCTTCCTGGGGCTTGTTCAGAGCCCAATAAGTTACCGCCAGGTTGCTGATCAGGTCCAGCAACAATACTGAGTTGTCACCGTAAATGGCGCGTTTTATTTCGTAGGCATTTTCATAATGGATTGCGGCCTGATCAAAATCACCCTGGGCGGTGTTCAACACAGCAATGTTGTTCAGCAAGGTAGATGCAAGATCGCTATTGCCCAATCCGTTTTTCTTTAAAAGTCTTTGTGCCTTGTCGAGATATTCCAGAGCAAGTTTAAACTGGCTGTTTTTTCTGTAAGCTGTCGCCAGATTGTTTAAAGAGGTAATATTAAGTGGATCGGTCGGAGTAAGAAGTTTCTCAAATTCCACAATCACCTTTTGATAATCAGCGATGGCTTGAGTAACGTTGTTTTCTTTCAGGTGGATGCCGGCGATGTTATTTTGCAATATCACGCAGGGCAGTGAATTCTCGTCATATGACAGCCTGCAGCGTCCGAGAGATTCCTGATAATACAACAGCGCTTTATCAAAAATATTGAGTTTGTCATAGACTTGAGCAAGGTTATTGGAAAGCTCCGTCAATAAATAATCACGGTTTCTTTCCGCGGTAACCAGCTGATAAGCTTGCAGCAGATTTTTTTCCGCCCGGCTGTAGGCGCCGGTCTGCAAATATAAAATACCCTGCTCCTGGAGCGTCTGAATATAAAGTTCGATCAATTCCGGTTCTTTACGACTCAAAAGTGAAGAGACAAGTTGTTCGAGTTCAGCTTCAGCAGCTGCGTATTGCTGTAGCTTACGGTGTATTTTTGCGCGGTAGAACTGGTGTTGAAATGCGAGATAAGAATTGGCAGTGATAACATTCCATTTTTCGATTCTGCCTAATAAATAATCGGCCGAGTCCGGCTGTTGATTAAGATCGTATAAGGAAACAAGGCTTTGGGCGGCGCTGACATAAATATCGGATGGGATATGCGCCGGATCCGCAGAAAGTATTTTGTTGTAAAGGGATTTTGATTTCTTCCAGTGTCCCTGCTCCGCGTAAAACCCTGCGAGATTGCTGATCGAGAGAATCACTTCCTTGTCATTTACGGGATAAACTTCCGATTTCAGGTCAAGACTCTGCGCCAAAGCCTTTTCCGCCTTGGGATAATTTTTAGCTTTCCAGTAAGCGGTTCCCAGGTCGTTGAGAATAGTAAGGTAGTTTTGGTGATAGAGTCCCAGGTCAGAGATCGCCGACCGTTCGGCATTTTCCAGAAGGGTCACTGTTTTATTCCAGTCCTTCGCCCAATAATACTGAGTGCTGTCGTAGTATAATTTCCACCTTTGATCGTTCTGACCTGATGCCGACCAGGTAGCAAGGAAAAAAAAGATCAACCATTTCAGTATTTTCACAGCTAACAGGTTTAATGGTTAATACATTAGTTCTATAATGATGCCACTGCCGGTCCGAATTTACGTGTTGTCCACGGATTTGAGGTTGTGGACGAATTTCCCCGTACGAAAATAATCTACTGGGCAACGCTTTCTACACTTGTTTACCTATGGAAAATACGAAAATCCGATGTGGCTGGTGCCTGAAATTCGACCAATATATAAAGTACCACGACGAAGAATGGGGATTGCCGGTTCACGATGATCTCGTGCATTTCGAATTTTTGATCCTGGAAGGCGCGCAGGCAGGACTGAACTGGTCTACGATCCTTAAAAAACGCGAAGGATATAAAAAGGCTTTTGCCGGCTTCGACCCTGTTAATGTGGCGCGCTTTACTCCCGCCAGGATCGAAAGAATTCTTCAGGATCCGGGGATCGTCCGCAACAGACTTAAGGTGACTGCCGCGGTCAATAATGCCATGCGCTTTCTGGAAGTCCAGAAGGAGTTTGGGTCATTCGACCAATATATCTGGCGTTTCGTGGGCGGTAAGCCCATTATAAACCGGTGGAAAACCTTGAAACAGGTCCCTGCCACCACCCCGGAGTCGGACGCCCTGAGCAAAGACCTTATCCAGAGAGGGTTCAAGTTCGTGGGCAGCACGATTATCTACGCGCACATGCAGGCTTGTGGTTTGGTCAACGACCACTTCGTGGATTGCTGGCGATATCAAAAGGTGATTCAACCGTCCAGAAAGGGCCCAAAATAGAAATTCGAAAATTTTTTTACCCGAGTCTGTTTTTTTTGGGGAAATGCTGCGGCTGGCATGATTTTTTTAATCTCCATTAGACAACTAGCTACATACAGACTTGGATACGTCCATATATATAATTTCAATTCATACCAAGATTTTATAGCAATCTAGAATTGCTAAAAGTGGGGTTTATTAACGAAAAAAACCTCGGAAGGCGTCCGAGGTTTTTTCATTTTATGCCAGTCAGAGTTTAGCCACGAAGGCACTAAGGACACTAAAGTTTAAAGCCTCTTAACAAAATTCATAGTAACCTCAATTTCTGATCTGTAACGAACTCTACTTCATTACATCAAAACCCGCATCTTATAATTCTCCCTAAAGTTTCATCTTATTTGTCTTCTGCCGATTCTGTGGCAATACGCCGGTAAATTTCACGGGCCTGCTCATAGGCCTTCTCTGCATCTTCACGTTCGTCTTTCGCAATCCTCAGGTTCCGCACGTTCCATAATTGATCGATACAACCGATCGCCCACAAAGCGCTCTTTTTAGAAGCCCTGATCGGCTTGCCCCCTACCAACACATTCACCGGGTTCGTATGCATTTGCGGAAACTGACGCAGCGCAATCCAACTGCTACTCCCTATTGGAACAGTAAATTCTACCACATGCTCTTTACCATCGGCATCGACCTCACGGCTTTCGACAACACGCCCATTAACCACCAGCTCCACCAATCGTTTGCCGCGCTGATACCTTTGATCAAATGACTGCGTTTCGTGAAGCACTATCGTATTACCAACAGCGCGCAAGCCCTCAACTGGAATAATACCTCCGTATGGTGTCTCAAGTGGAGTCTCGGGTGAAAAGGCAACTTTCCCTCTTACCGTGACCGACTGCGGCTGCGATAAGCGAATTTCGTCGCCTGCGGTTTTTCCATCTACTGTAAATTCCAATGCGTGGGCATAACCATCGCTTACATAGCTGTTACCGACTGCAATGCCCCGGCACCATTGTGCATAATCAAGTTGGTTTTGCTTGCCGAGGTATACGTACGTGCGACCCTGTCCCACACGCGTCCCGCTCATACAGGGAAAATCAGTTTCGCCACTTGCCTTAACAGGGAAACCACAATTTAGCAGGTGATACCACGCGTTCCATTCGCGTATGCGCTCCGTGTCCATGGCGCTGATGAAGTCACATGCGCCAAGGGCCGCGGTCACAAAAATTTCCTGCGCGCCCACACTATTGAGTTCTGGTATAGCGAAGTTTGGCAACTGATCGGCTACACGGTCGTGACTGGAAGTTAGCTCGCGCAAACTGATCAGCCCGTCCTGATTGTTATCCGTCAATTTCAAGGATTCAGCTAAAAGGCCATGCACAGTTTCGGTGCGCTGAAGATAGCCATCCTTATTGATGTCCATTTGGTCAAGCAATCGGCGGGCAGCCGCTTCCGGTTCAATCTGGAGGCCGCTGCCTGAATGTGCATACCCTGCGACAGCCCCCTGAGCTTTTGCCCATCGCAGTGTTGGAAGTGTCCACGTAGGCCACCCGCTGCTCCCTTGAGCACCCGGATAAATTTGTTCTCTCAGATTCAGTAAGCATATATGTCCCAACGCCTGAGAGCCGAAACCGCTCACTTCGATGTCGTATTTAATGACTGAAAAAGGCTGGCTGAGTTTATTCGCCACCGGTGCAAAAAAATGTTGCTGATGGTCAAAGCCAGGTCCCCATGTGAGCACGGATCCAATATTGAGTCCCTCCCCCTTTACCTGCCTGAGCATGTCAGCGGGATCAACACCCTCAGTCGGCGACGTATAGTGTGCACAGCCGGAAGCGTGAATGTGATGATCACCACTATAAAAACCGTAGGCAGCCGGGTTGATCCAACGCTCAAGCTTCATTGAAATTTCATGCGTACCATTGCCACTTTCAAAATGCGGAATTGACAAAGTATCCTTTTGCCAGCGATACTCCGGTCCACGGCCATAATACATTGTAAATTCGCCGGGAGGCAACAACACTGTCTCTCCATCGGCGCGATAAATTTGTTTTTGGAAAAATAAATCCGGCGCAAGCCGTTTCGCCTGGGGCGGAAAGACGTGGCCTTGCATATCGACGAATTGGAAACGTCCCGTTGTTTCCGTTCCATCGTGGTCTTGTACATTCAGTCTCACTGCAATCGCCGGATTTACATCGAACAACACTGGAACTTCGCCACGAAATCCCAGATCCTGCGTGCCCTGGCCTACATCGAATGTCAACGTAGCTTCACGCTGACCTGCTTCGCTTGAATATATCAGTGCAATAGCATATTCGACACCCAAACCACTCAGGTTCGCGGTCATCGGCGGCCCCTCAAACATTTCCAGATCGAGAAATCGGTCAGTGCGACCTTCCGTATTTTCGTTCTTGCGCAAATGTTCCTGATGCTGCCTCTCCATACTAAGCTCTGCAACGCCAGCATATACAGGTCCGGCCTGCGGACTTCCAATTCTCAACCGTTGAGTACCACTACTTTCATTGACAACCTTCACAACCACGGGTGTGTAACCTGCCTGCTGCAGCGTTCCCTGCGCCGGACCACGGGCTACCTTCACACGTGCTTCCGGATTAATATCAACAACGAGAAGGACACTGGGGTCAAGAAGCGCCTGGATCTTTTTTGCATCTCGCAAGCGGCACGCTGATGACAGTTCCTTCCTGATTTCTTTTCGCAATGGGGCGCCAAGATATTCCAGCGCCTCCACAAGGCGATCCACATTCGCTGCAAGCGGCTGTCCATCCACGGAGATCACCTCAACCATTCTCTTTCCCGGGTCCCCGGCGCTACCTGGCTTATGATGTTTATGGGAAGTGTCATGCGGGTTTTGAGCCAGGGAAATGAAAGGTGAAATCAGGAGCAGAAATGCCAGGCAGGACATTTTTTTTGATGCTCCATAAGAAAAATGTTTCATAAGGTCGCTTTTATCCGAATTGCCTATTAAGATAGCACTTGTAAAATTAATGTAAGTACTTATCGTCCTATGACTTTAGAAGCAAAAAGGCCTAGTCAACTTCTCCTTTATCGTTCTTACCCATAAAGATTGTTCCTCCAGTTGCATTGCCAAAACCACATACCCATTTTAATAGTCGTCATGCCACGTGGATTTATATTCTATGGTCTGAGTTTCATTCATTTTCTTACGGCATTCAGCCCGAAGTTCATCAAGCTTCTTTTTAGTTGTAGCGAAAAGATACAAATTTGACAAGAATAGACCCCTACAACATTATCAAAACTAGCTCTTGGGATAAGATGTTATCAATAAATCGCCAGAACAGCTTTCAGTAATCACACAATGGTATATTCATCACACAATTTTCAGTTAGCCGCTACCGACTTATCCAATCATCTGAGTTGCGCTCATCTTACACAACTTCATCGTAAAGTTGCTTTAGACGAGATTAAAAAACCAAGTTGGCGCGATCCGTCTTTAGACGTGCTGATCAAACGAGGTCAGGAGCATGAAGCTGCTTACGTTGAATTTCTGTCTAAGAATGGACTGAAGGTTGTCAACCTAAATGGTCAACCTATTCAAGGAGTTGTTGAAGCTATGAAGCAGGGCACAGACGTCCTTGTTCAGACAAGTCTTGAAGATGGTCAGTGGATGGGGTATGCTGATATATTATTGAAGGTACCAGGCAAAAGCAAGTTTGGTAATTGGTCTTACGAGGTACAGGATACCAAACTTGCTCAAAATACTCGTGCAGCCACCATTCTTCAGCTATGCTTATACACCGATTTACTTGCAACATTGCAAGAGAGTCCTCCTGAAAAAATGTACGTGGTAAAGCCTGGAGATAATTTTCCTACAGAAGAATATCGCTTCGCTGAATTTCATGCTTACTTCAGAGTTGTCAAGGAAAACTTTGAACACGTAATTGCTGGATCAGCATTGTCTACTTATCCTGACCCCGTTGAGCATTGCAATATTTGCCGGTGGTGGCAAGTGTGCGATAAGAAGCGACACGATGATGATCACCTTTCTTTGGTTGCGGGCATTCGTTCACTTCATATTGTTGAGTTGCAGCGGCAAAAAATTCAAACGCTGGAACAATTTGCTAAGGCTGATAAACTTGAAAAACCCGAGCGTGGTAATAAAGAGACACTCATACGAAAGCAATCACAAGCAAAGGTTCAATTGGATGGCCGCTACCAAAATAAATTGCTACATGAGCTTCTTCCCACAGAAGCGGGGCGTGGTCTCAACCGCTTACCAGAACTGAATGAGGGTGACATCTATTTTGATATAGAGGGGGATGCTTTTTATGAGGACGGTGGGCTTGAATATGTTCTTGGTTATGTCTACATGGAGAAAGGCAATTTGGTTTATCAGAGGTTGTGGTCTACGAATCGCGTTGAAGAGAGAATAGCTTTTGAGCAGTTCATGCAGTTTATATCAGAACACTGGAAGCGTTTTCCGAAAATGTACATCTATCATTTCGCTCCTTATGAGCAGGCCGCCATCAAAAGATTAGCCCACGTTCATGCAACGTTCGAGAAAGAAATGCATGAATTATTACGAGCAGAACGATTTATCGATCTGCACGCAGTATTTAAGGAAGCCTTGCTGGCCAGTGTTGAAAGTTATTCTTTAAAGGAATTGGAAAAATTTACTCAATACACCCGTAAGGTGGTGTTACATGATGCGAGCGTTGCCAGGAAATCTGTAGAGGTAGCACTGGAATTGAATGACTTCAAATCACTATCGAAGGCGGCTATCCAGATAGTTGAAGATTATAACGAAGATGATTGCCTGGCTACTGAAGCGCTGCACAAATGGCTAGAGAATTTGCGGGCAGAACTTATTAAATCAGGGAAGGAATTTCAACGACCTGAATTAAAGACTGGCGAAGCGAGTGAAAGTGTCCAGCAATTGGATACGAGATCACAGGCTCTTTTCAAAGCTTTAACGCAAAGACTGCCCGAAGACAGATCGACATGGGATGAAGTGCACAAGGCAAAGTGGTTGCTGGCTCACCAAATTGAATATTTCAGAAGGGAAGATAAAAGTGCATGGTGGGAGTTTTTCAGGATGCACGAACTGGAACATGAAGATCTTCTGGATGAGCGAAAGGCAATCACAGGCCTTCAATTCGTAGCTGTACTTCCTAAAGAAGGTAAGGAGAGAAACAAGACACATCGGTATAAATACCCTCCGCAAGAATTAAGCATTGATGAAGGCGATGATGTAATTGCCGTGAAAGGAGAAAAGATTGGATCAGTAAGGGCTATCTCTCAAGAAAACTATACCGTAGATATTAAAAAGACAGCGAACACTGAAAACGTGCACCCCTATGCAGTCCATGTATCTGAGAGAGTTGATCCGGGATCGTTAGCAACATCCTTAATGGATTTGGCTGCTGCAATTGACGAATATGGATTCGATCACAGCTGGCCTTACCATGCCTCTAAAGATTTACTGATGAAGAGAAAACCCAAGTTGGCAGGAGGCCACGAGGGAGCGCACGTACTTCCCGGTGAAGACCTGGTTGAAGGAGCACTACGCATTGCATCAGCTCTTGACCGGAGTGTGCTGGCCATACAAGGCCCTCCGGGTTCGGGCAAAACGTATACAGGCGCAACGATGATCATAGAGCTGATGAAAGCTGGAAAGAAAATTGGAATTACGGCTGTGAGTCATAAAGTAATCCGGAATCTTGCAGTGGCCACCATAAAACGTGGCAGCGAATTAAACTTCAAAGTTTCTTTTGTTCATAAAAACAGTGAAAAAAGTGAAAATCTTCCTGATGAAATAATTGAAGTAGACAAATCCGATAAGGCGAGAGCTGCATTGAATGAAGGAAAGGTAGTATGTGCTACAGCCTGGTTGTGGGCAGAAGATAATTCAAGAGAAGTCCTTGATTATTTATTTGTGGATGAGGCTGGGCAAATGTCTCTCTCACAAGTGCTGGCGGCTTCTCGTGCAGCTAAAAATATTATCCTCTTAGGCGACCCTCAACAATTGGAGCAACCTCAACGCGGATCACACCCGGAAGGTAGTGATGTTGCTGCGCTGACTTACCTGCTAAATGGGCACCCAACGATGCCGGAAGGGACGGGTTTGTTCTTAGGAGTTACCCGAAGGCTGCATCCAGACATTTGCCGGTTTACTTCCGAAATTTTTTATGAAGACCGTTTGGCATCGTTACCCGGTTTGGAGAAACAACTCATTAGCGGAAATACACCCTTTGATGGAGCTGGACTTTTTTACATTCCAGTGGATCATCGCGGCAATCAAAATAGATCTTCCGAGGAAGTGAATGCTGTGGCCGGGATTGTTGCCAAACTTCTCTTAGGCGGACAATGGACGAATGCTAAAGGAGAAACTCAGCCATTACAAAAAGAAGATATTTTGATAGTAGCTCCTTACAATGCCCAAGTTGCTGCATTGACTGAAAAATTACCAGGAATGCGTATTGGAACTGTGGATAAATTTCAAGGACAGGAAGCACCAGTTGTAATTTACAGTATGACGGCTTCATCTGTTGAAGATGCACCAAAGGGAATGTCTTTCCTGTTTAACCCCAATAGACTGAACGTAGCTACTAGCCGGGCTAAGGGTGTATGCATTTTAGTAGCCACGCGAAAATTACTGGAGCCTGAATGCAAAACGACTGATCAAATGAGATGGGCGAATGCCTTATGCCGGTTCGCGGAATTGACGAAGGTGAAAATTTGATCATTCCTTTTTCTTTTTTCCTCTCCGCCTCTTGGCATCTTTCACTACTTTCTTTTCATTTCATCACCGGCCAGTCTTCGTTGAACCTTCTTCAAATCTTCTGCGCCTGGTAATTGCCCGGGCTTCACGCCCCGTTCAATCAGTATCTAGCGACCCGTGAGATTATTGTCAACATTTTCTTATTTTGGAATCAAATTCTAAAAAAGTTGGTATAGGGTATGTAAAAAAGCTACCCGGGGTAATTTTAATGAACTACAGAATGTTTATCGGCGGCTGATTTAGTGGGTGATGACAGGGTGGTGTTTAATATTAAAGGAAATAGGTATCGATTGGTAGTGCGGGAGCGGGTACAAACTCGGCCAAGCCAAACGATAATCCACTTCGCTCTGTAAACCATTTTCATCATGAGGGATTGAAGTGTTCCAGGGGCGATGTTGGCCATTTTGTAGACGTGCTCATTAATTTCTTCGATTGTGCCACTCTGATTCTTTAAAAGTTTTGAGCAGGATTTCAAAAAGAAAACCCGACCGGAGAGTCGGGTTTCTCGGTGGAGTACCCGGGGCGGGACTTGAACCCGCACAGCCATTTCTGGCCACAGGATTTTAAGTCCTGCGTGTCTACCAGTTTCACCACCCGGGCTTGCCCGCCATAGCTTGCGCGGCATGTGCGCCTGCAGCGAAGGTGGGCGGATCAGTTGCCAGTTGCCGGTTCCCGGTTAAAAAACAGAAAAAATGCCCTAAAAAAACAAGCCCCTCTCCACGGAGAGGGGATTTATCTGAGCGGGAAACGAGACTCGAACTCGCGACCCTCACCTTGGCAAGGTGATGCTCTACCAACTGAGCTACTCCCGCTTATTTCCCCCAACATTGAGTTAAGGGACTGCAAATTTAATGAGCCTTTCTAAAAATGCAACAGACAATGAAAAAAATGCCCTTTTTAAATCCATCCGGGCATTTAGTGTGCTATACAGCTTCCTTAACCGGTTCCTGTTCCAGAACCTCGCGCTTGAGCTGCTGTGCATGTTGCTTGTTCCTGGAATATTTAATGTGATTGGGAACTCCTTTTAGATCCCATATCAATCCTGTAGCGGATAATGCTTTAAGCATATACCAGGTGATGTCGATCTCCCACCAGAAAAATCCCTGACGGCTGGCAGTTTCATAATAATGGTGATTGTTATGCCATCCCTCACCCAATGTGAGCAACGCGAGCCATAAACTGTTTTTAGATTCTTCTCCGGTTTCATACCGCTGGTTGCCGAATTTGTGCATGATCGAATTGATCGAGAAGGTTCCATGGTAAAGGATCACGGTGCTTAAAAAGAATCCTATAAACAAGGTCGATAATCCGTGGTGTGTAAACATCAGGGTAATGCTTCCACCGTTGACAATAGCACCTAATGCTGTAACCGATACCGCGAGAAGCACTGGCGCTACGAGGTAATGTTTATTCAGCCAAACCAGCTCGGGATACTTCGCATAATCCCCGATGGTTTTGAAATCAGTTTCTTTAAAGTCGGGTCCTACGATCCAGCCAATATGTGAATACCAGAAGCCATAGATCTTCATGGAATGCGGATCTGCCGGTGTGTCGCTGTGGCGATGGTGATGACGGTGATGGGCGGCCCACCACAAAGCGCCCTTCTGCGCGGACGTCTGCGCCATGAAGGCGATAACAAACTGAAACCAGCGCGAAGTTCTATAAGACTTATGGGCGAAATAACGGTGATAGCCGCCGGTGACCCAAAACATTCTCACAACATACAAGACTCCGCACGCGATCCAATCGAATAGAGTAGCTCCTGTCCAGATCGCCGCGAGCGGGATCAGGTGCACGATAGCAAACGCTATCTCCTGTTTCAGGATAGGTTTACTGCGCGCTTCGGGTGTAACAGTGGTTTGACTCATTTTACTACAAACAGAAAGATGATGTAATATGTTCGTCTCATGGTGCTAGACGTATTTATACAAAGGTCGCAGGTAATTTTCAAATTCACACTGACATAAATCATTTTTTATGAACTATGTATGAAGTGTGCAGCGGGTGAACAATTGTTAGGTAGGTAAATACGGTCGTTGTTAGCTGGCGTCAGGACATAAACATGCGATCCTTCATCATGTTGCAGTATCACGATTTTTTCAATATCGTGATAACTTCGTTGAGTTTGAGCAAGGCTTCAACAGGACTCATGGTGTTGATATCAACTTTGCCCAGCATCTCTTGTATCTCCCTGAAGCGTGGATCGGAATCGAATAAGCTCATCTGCGGTGAAGGCTTTGGAACGTCAGCGAATTTTTTGTGCTCCTCGTTCTTGTGTTTATCCTTCTCAAGAAAGTGAAGGATCTCATTTGAGCGGAACACGATCTTATTAGGCATGCCTGCAAGCTGCGCTACATGGATCCCGAAACTGTGATTCGTTCCACCTGCTTTAAGTTTGCGCATGAAAATGACCTTATCGCCGACTTCCTTCACGGAAACATTAAAATTCTTCACGCGCGTCAGATCTTCTTCGAGCTGGTTAAGTTCATGGTAATGAGTGGCAAATAAAGTTTTGGGTTTGCATTCCTTTTGCCCGTGGTTATGAAGGTATTCGACAATTGCCCACGCAATGGACACACCGTCGTACGTGCTGGTGCCGCGGCCGATCTCATCCATGAGAATTAAACTCCGGTGGCTGAGATTATTGAGTATGCTCGCGGTCTCTGTCATCTCAACCATGAAGGTGGATTCACCGCGCGATAGATTATCACTCGCTCCAACCCGGGTGAAGATCTTATCGACAATACCAATATTTGCACTTTCCGCAGGCACAAAACTTCCCATTTGTGCAAGTAAAACTATCAGGGCCGTCTGTCGGAGAAGTGCAGACTTTCCAGCCATGTTCGGCCCGGTTATGATCAGGATCTGTTGTTTATCACTGTCGAGCAAAATATCATTCGGAACATACACCTCCCCGGGAGGCAATTGTTTTTCGATGACAGGATGTCGCCCCGCGCGGATATCAATAATGAGAGAATCATTGATATCAGGTTTTGTGTAGTGATTGTTTCGCGCCACAGCGGCAAACGAAAGCAGACAATCGAGTTGAGCGATCACTCTTGCATTTTGCTGGATTTGCGGGATATAGCCTGCGGCGTGATGGATCAACGCGTTAAAAATACGCTGTTCGATCACTACCAGTTTTTCCTCCGCGTGCAGGATCTTTTCTTCGTATATCTTTAGTTCTTCGGTAATATACCGTTCGGCATTCACGAGCGTCTGCTTTCGGATCCAGTCGGAGGGAACTTTATCCTTGTTTGCATTGCTCACTTCGAGATAATATCCAAACACCTTGTTGTAGGAAATTTTCAGCGAAGAAATAGCAGTGCGGTGGACCTCCCGCTTCTGGATTTGCAGAAGATAATCTTTTCCTGAAAACGAGATCTTCAGCAGTTCATCCAGCTCTTCATCCACTCCTTCTTTTATCAATCCTCCCTGGTTGCTGGTTATAGACACATCGTCGCGTAATTCGCGTTCGATTTTTTCAAGCAGGAATTCACAGGGGTGAAGCTGATCTGCCATTTTTCGCAGCTCGGGGGAAGGATCTCCTTTTAACGCTTCCCGTATAGGAACAATACACTTCAACGAACGTTTCAATTGCAACATCTCCCGTGGATTGATGCGGTTTACGGCGACTTTGGAGATGAGTCTTTCAAGGTCGGCGATCTGCTTTAAAGGTTCGCGAATGGTATCAGCGAAAGAAACATCCTTGCAAAAACGGTCAACGATATGCAGTCGCTCGTCTATGGCAACCTTGTCTTTTAATGGCAGGATCATCCACTTGCGCAGTTGGCGTGAGCCCATCGGCGTAACAGTATGATCAAGAATGTCAATCAATGGAACGCCGCTCTCCTGCTGGGCATTGATCAGTTCAAGGTTCCTGATGGTGAATTTATCCAGCCACACATATTTATCTTCATCGATGCGCGAGATGGAAGCAATGTGGGAAGTGTCCTTATGTTCGGTGTCTTCCAGATAATGAAGCACTGCGCCGGCTGCAATTATCGCCTCTCCAAACCCGTCAATGCCAAATCCTTTTAATGACGCAGTCTTGAACTGGTTGATCAGTTTTTCATAAGCGTAATCAAACGCATAAACCCACTCATCCAGGGCAAACGTGTTGTGCTCATCACCAAAGATCTTTTCGAATTTTTCGCGCGATGATTTGCTGAAAATGATTTCGGAAGGAGCAAAACCCTGGATCAGCTTTAATACATAATTTTCGTTGCCCTGCGCCGTATAGAATTCCCCTGTTGAAACATCGAGGAAGGAAACGCCAAACATTTCCCTGGACACAAAAACAGAGGCGAGAAAATTATTTGTTTTGCGATCAAGTACATGATCATTAAAGGATAAGCCAGGGGTAACCAATTCGGTAACCCCGCGCTTTACAATACCTTTTACAAAACGGGGATCCTCCAGCTGATCACAGATCGCCACCCTGTGTCCCGCGCGAACGAGTTTGGGAAGATACGTATCCAGAGCATGATGCGGGAATCCTGCGAGTTCAATCTCGGAGGCAGAACCATTGCCGCGCTTTGTAAGCACAATATCCAGCACTTTGCTGGCTGAAACTGCATCCTGACCGAAGGTTTCATAAAAATCGCCTACCCTGAAAAGAAGCAATGCCCCGGGATACTTCGCCTTGATGGCATTGTATTGCTTCATTAATGGAGTTTCCGTGAGGGTTTTTGCTTCGGCCATGATTCACAAATATAAAAGGTAGAGACAAGGCATGCCTTGTCTCTACACATTTTTATTTTATCATTCTTTAACCGCCACCACCACCCACATCTTATCCCCTTTTTCTTTCGTCCGGTCGATAAAATTATCTTTTTGATAAAATATTTTGAATCCAGCATTTTTGAGATCTGACAGCGCATATTCCATCGACAATTCATGTTTTTTTTCCTGTTCGCTGCGCGCAAGTTTCCTTCGCGAGTCAGCGATCGGTTCGCAGATCAGCAAACGCCCACCGTTTCTTAAGGAAGTCTTGATGTGTTGCAAAATTTGCTCATGATCATCCATTTCATGATAAGTATCCAGGATAATTACACCATCCAGCGTGTTAGATGGCAATTTCGGATTGTCATGATCACCTTTAACAATTTTGATCTGGGTAAGATTATTTTCCTGCGCACGTTTCTTTACCTTCTCAAGTTTACCCGATTCCACATCAACGGCGTATACCATCCCGCTCCTTTCCACTTTTTGCGCGAGCTTAAACGCCATATATCCTTCATGGCAACCTACATCGGCTACTTCACTGCCGGAAGTGATGTTCAATAATCTGATCAGCTCGCCAGCCTTCTGCCACTTATCCCGCGCCGCCCATGCGTGCTGGGAATAAATGTTCTTCCATGAATCCTGCGCAAAAGGAGATCCATAAAAGAGAAGAAACAGGATTGTTATTGAAAACTTCATACTTAAAAATACGGGAAAAATTCTAACGATTATGAATAACATTACCGGACTGCGAACGGTTTCTCTAAAATGTCAACCAGTCTTTTTGGGTCAGCCGTGTCATCATTTAAAAGAAAGGTTTTGAAGCCCCTTTCTTTGATGTTTATCATTTCATCCATTCCTCATGTATTCCTAGCCACCATGATCAACCGATACACGAGACAATAATTACCTCGACATGAATTAACACAAACCTATGAGCATAATTCGTTGAGCGACTTTTAGTCAATCCAATTCAGTTGAGGTGATTGCATTCTTTGTGCTTTGCCCGCCGAAGTGCCTCACCCAGGCGGGTCTTAGTGGCAAAGACAAAAAATAAAACACTAAATTTCACCTCATGAAAAAACTGAAGCTTGAGGAACTCGGACGAATTTCCGTAGACGAGTTTAAACAGTCAGCAAAACTTCCCGTTTGTATTGTCCTCGACAATATCAGAAGCCTTCACAACGTTGGCTCCGCTTTCAGAACATCCGACGCTTTTAAACTTGAAAAAATTTATTTAACCGGCATCACCGGAACACCTCCCCATCGGGAAATTGAAAAAACCGCGCTCGGAGCAACCGCCTCCGTTGATTGGCAATACGCAGAAAAAACAGGTGATCTTCTGAAAATCCTGAAAAAAGATCAATACACGATCATCTTAATAGAACAAACTTCGCAAAGTGAACCGCTGAATTTATTCGTTCCTCAACCCGGCAAAAAATACTGCCTGGTTTTTGGCAACGAAGTACATGGGGTAAGTGAAGAAGCCATTGTACTCGCTGACAAGGCTATCGAGATTCCTCAGCATGGCACAAAACATTCACTTAATATTTCTGTCTGCGTGGGAATTGTTGCGTGGGAATTTTTTAAGACGTCCATGATCCATAGTCGATAGTTTATGGCCCTGACGACAGTAAAGACCGGCGAAGGAAGTTCATTATGAGTCCTGCGCACTACCATGGACCATCGACCATCGACTTAATCCTTCGCCTTCGCAATCTCCAATGCCTTCGTAGTAATAAAATACTTCGTGATCATATTCGGCACTTCCCATGCAGGCATGTTGCTGTTTTGAAGATATTCGAGATACTTTTCAGTTACCTGACCAAAATGTGCTTCATGACCATTGTGGTATTTTTCAGGAGCGATAACAGTCCAGATATCACCGGCCTTCTTAACCTCCACGCCAGGATACTTGGCGTGAACTTTAGCAAGCGCGTTGGTCAGATCCGTTTCAAATGCTTTGTCGTCCTTATTGACAGGCTCGATGTATAACAGTGGTTTGTAGTTTTCCTCTTTTCCCTGGCGGATGATCAGGTTTGCTTTTGATCCTTTCATGATGGAGAAATGCGTATCACCCGCGCCGGCCGGAGCTTCAAAATTCCATATCACGCTCACTTTGGCATGAATGCCTTTGATCTGGTAATTGATCTCGCCATTGGAATAAACACTCAGAACACCTTTGCCATCAACGTCCTTTTTCAAATAATCGGGGTAAGTCTTCATGCCAGTCACTTTTTCAAACTGCGCTGGTTTAAGGTTGGTTTTCCAGTGGCGCGCATCAGTAATATTGATGTCGGTCTGATGATCAATTATCTGGTCAGGAAAACATTCCCATTGAACAAGGTCTACCAGGTGTGTCGTTACATCTACAATGCCCTCACCTTGCTGTTCCACATCAAAAAACCAGGCAGGCCTGATCAGTGGAGCACCTGAAACCATTTTAGAAAAATGATGTACACTCTCCTTCGTTACCGCCGGATCTTGCGCTGTACCTTTTTGAAGTGTTCCGAAAACTTCAGGCAGCAGGGAGAACTCTCGTTGAAGAAGTGTTGTGATCTCGAAGCGTTCCGTCATTATATCATACAACAGCAGGTCCTTTTTTTCAGCCGCGGCAAAAGTCTCTTTCAACAATTCAAAACTTTCAGCGTTGATGGCCATCGGTTTATCGGCGAAAACATTCAGGCCCGCATCGATGGATTTTTTTATGTATTCTGTTTTCAGCTTGTTGTTCCCCGCCATCACCACCACATTACCCGGTTTTTCAGCGAGCATTTTTTCCAGGTAGTCAGGTCCTGTATACACTTCTTCCATCCAGCGTGTTGGATCCTGCGGCCGATTATTGTAGGCATCGATCTTCTTGAGATGTTCCTTCACATCATTGCCCTCGGGCGCAAATACATGCACGACTGAATCCACATCTTTGTACATAGGTTTTTGAACCAGCGCTGAATGAAAATGCCCGGGATCGAGCGTGATCAGTCTAATTGAGCTTTTTGCGGTTTCAGTTTCCACAGTCTCAGATCCGGTTTTATTGGTTGAACAGGAAAAGATGGAAAATGCGATCACGATTCCTGATAAGATCCTTGTTGCCTGCATAATGGTTTGATTGCAAGTGTGTAATTATGTCGAAAGATATAAAATTTTTAAAGATGCGTTGAACTGTGTTGTGTCGGTGGTCAGGGACAGATACAGGCGATAAAAAAACCCATCCCCGTTTGGGATGGGTTTTAGTCAGGTGTTCTCTATAATTTTCGGTCTCTTCACGCCTGAAGGCATGTCAACCCCCGGTCGACGGCACCAGGGTTCCCTCGCCGGGACCGTCTACCCATTCCATGGGCGCGATATTAGTCTCAGCTCCCGGGTAACCAAGGTTCTGGTTCAGGTGACCAAGCGTGTTTGCATTAATGGCTGCTGCGGGAATGGGCCAAAGAACGATCCAGGGCGCAACCTTGTAGTTGTAGAATGGAGCCTTGACCTGATCCCGGTAGAACACGTTCTTCTCGATGATTCTGTCATACCAGAAATTATCCTGATGGAAATTTGTCAGACTGTAGGTCTTACCGTTGTAAGCTTGTTGTCCGGTCATCGCTAGAATGTAGGCGATACGGGTCAATTCTGTTCTTCTTGGTTCTTCGTAATACAGCTCGCGTGCCCGCTCATCAAGGATAGTACCAATGTTGATATCACCGGCCGCAAAAGCTGTAGCACCCGACCTTGTCCTCACAGCGTTGACATCCGTTGCGGCGCTTCCAAGATCACCTTTCCAGAAATAGGCTTCAGCCCTTAGCAGGTAAGTTTCAGCAAGACGGAACGCATACCAGTCGCCGTGACCGCCGTCAGGCGTGATGTCAGTCGGGTCAACTATAAACAACTTGTACTGAGGCCAATCGAACCATGACCTGATGGTGTCAGTACATAAAATACCGCCGTTATTGTCATACAACTGAAGGGGCTGGGCGTAGTAGGGATCACCGTCGCGCTTCAACACCGGGTTGTTATACACGAGGTCCTCCATCGTCACCCAGTTAGGATAAAGATGGCGCAGGTCGTTGGGGTCATCCCAAAGTTCGAACTGAGACCACGGAGATGGACGGAAACGACCGATGCCTCTTCCATACATAGCCACCTGGTCTATCTCAACCGGCACACCTCCCACTTTTGCTCCCAGGGGTTGATCGGTTGTGCCAGTCTGGCCTGTTGGTGTTTTATTCTTTCCGGCACCACCCCAATAAGGAACGGCCTGGCGCATGATGCTGAGCCTTTCACTGGCACCGTCTTCAGTGAGTGTTTCACTACCGATGAAGAGCCAGATCCCCTCTTTATTCTCAGGGA
>JBBDXJ010000152.1:0-4783 GCA_040902445.1 Cyclobacteriaceae bacterium
TAAACTACGTGCGATAGCTTCTTATATTTGCTCATCCCGTAAATTTACGGCATAGGCCATCAGAACATTACCACCGTCAAAGACGGTGGGTTTTTGAGGCAAACTAAATCCGAAAAAAATCACGGAGAAAGGTATCGCATTTTTTATCACGGGATTTTTAAATCTAATGCCCAAAAAATCCCGTTAACCAGGAGATTGTTGAATTGAGGTTTATCGAAGTCCGATGGGTATCCCAGTGAAGTATAGAACACTCTGCTCCCATCAGCAGTGTATCTTGTCCAGGCGGCGGGTTCGACTTTTTCTTTTACTTTGCCTGTCACCAGTATCGTTGCCTTTGTATCAAGCAGGGGAGCTACGTGATAAGTGCTTCCGTCGGCGTGCCACTGACCAGGTTCAAAGCCCTTGAGGATAGGATGTTTTTCGGAACCTGGAACAACAGCCACCTCGGTACCTAACTCTTGTGGGCCGTAACCCCTGTTTTGACATCCCAGAATTTCAGCAGGAAATTCTGGCCACGCCTCATGGCCGTCCTTAATTTCACCAACTGCTGAGAATGCATGGTGGGCGGTACGAATGCCAACCAGTGGCTTTCCCTGCTTGAGATAATTCCTGATCAAAGCGAGTTGCTCATGCGACAATGCAACCCGCCGCGAAAAAACAATAACGAGGTCAGCTTGTGAGATCACTTCCAGGTTGGGATAGCGAAATGCTGTCCTCTCTCCTTCACCGAGAATGACGGTGACTTTGAACCCGTGCTTTTTAGTAAGAGCTTCCGCAAAAATGGGAATCGTTCTCGGCGCCTCATAATTATCCGGGTCCTCACTGATAAGGAAAACGATATGGTATTTTTTCTTTTGCTCGGGACGTTGACCTTTTAACGGCAACGCTTCGGACAAACAAAAGGCGAAGAACAATACACTCATCGCGATTTTCCACAGATTATTTCGGTATGCAGTCGTCAAATTCATTATTAACACCCATTGTTTGGTTGAATAATCTTTGCCGAGTTTTTACACATCGGTTTCCTTCTAACTTAAAGAACTTTTTCCATTTTACAAACAACTATCATTAGACCGGAGCGGTCGAATATCGAACTTTTTTATTCAGGATCTGGGCAAATTCAGTGATTTAGCAATTTAACACAATAGCTTATCGCCATTCGCAACCGATAGCCGAACTCTTTTGAATTTGAAAGTATTTTTTATCTTACGTATATTTTATTTATTTCTGTACGTAAATCATACAAGACATGGATGTTAAACTTACCCTTTCCTTGGAGAAGAAGGTTATTGAACAAGCCAAAAAATACGCTAAAAAGAAAAACATAAGCTTATCTAAATTAATTGAAGCCTATCTTAACAGGGCTTCGTTACAGGAAAAAGACGAGCCTGATATTTCTCCCTTAGTTAAAAGCTTATCAGGAGTGATCAAATTGCCAAAAGATTTTAACCGCAAAAAAGCATATTCCGATTTTTTGGATAAAAAATACAAATTGGAATAATGGAGAAAATTTTTGTTGATACCGACATAGCTTTGGATTTATTATCAGAAAGGTTGCCACATTATACTTACGCCGCTCAGCTATTTACTCTGGCAGATAAAAAAAAACTTCTAATATATGTATCATCCTTGTTATTCAGCGATTTAAATTATCTATTATCAAGACAGTATTCACACAAAGAAGCAAGGAGAATTCTCAATAAGTTTAAGGTGCTGGTAAATGTTTTAAGTGTTGATGAAAAATAATCGATCTATCTTTAAGTTCAGAATTTAAAGACTTTGAAGATGCGATTCAATATTATACTGCAATTGAAAATAGTATTAGTACACTGATAACCAGAAATCTTAAAGATTATAAACACGCTAATATGGCCGTAATGACTGCCGAGGATTTCTTATTAATTCCTTGAGATCTGCTCAACTTACGGATTCGGTGAACTTTGAGGCTCAGAATCATCGCCTTTGGCATCAGCGGTCAGGTTTGCCCGCTCTGGTAGACCGGATCGGTCAAATATCGAACTTGTTTCTGATGGATCTTAACCGGTTCAGAGGTTGATTTGGTTCCTATCAACTCAAGACGCGACCGAACCTATCAAGCTTATTTGACGGAGATGGAATTCACGTACCCATGGGTGGTTTCGTCAGTAAGCGCAACTCCGACGCCATTTTTCCAGTACTTTGCAGTGTAAATCTGAGAATCATTAATTTCAATTCCTCCCACATAGACTCATCACCGGAAACCCAGAGGCAGGTCGCCGTACTATAGGCTGCTTCGCTCTCCAACTCTAGAGGAACTCCGTTCTTCCATAGAGTGGCCTTATTGCCGTTGGTCGGTTTCCGGTAGTGTAACAAGCACGTCATTTTTCCAGTACACCGGATGATCACTCACTGACGAAACAGTACCGGAAACATAAACGTCTTTTCCTGAAACAAAAATGGATTGGGCAGAACTTGGATTCATTTCAGCTGTCGTCAGCGGTACCATTACACCATTCTCCCAATAGACAGCCAGGCCATTTGATGACCCGGCCACATACACCGATTGTTTCATGTCTGGGTCGTCGGAAATACAAGCCATTGTAAGAACCAAAAGGACAATGGACAATCGAGACACGGATTTCTTTAGGGTATTCATAGGCATTCCTGATTAATGGAGAAAAACTAAGACAAAAGCCATCGCTAAAGGGGATTGTCTAAAATAAGAAAAACCATCGGACCTGTGATTAAAAAATCCTGGCGGTTATCGGCTTGTGTTTTTTATTGCACGGGCATCCCTTGGTGGCGAGATTCATTCAAATGCGTTTGATACGAGTAAACAGATTCTCTCAATCCGGTTTTTCACTCACCGCTCACTATTCCCGACACAACGAATCCCACCACAAAATGACTTCTGATGGAACTTTTGGATGGGTCTCTTGATTCTTGTAGCCCCGACAGGGATTGTAAATGTTTTCTAACGGATTCATTTACAGTTGAAAACAGAAGCTGTAAAAATCAAACTCACCTAATCTCTCACCAGTAAGCCATTGGAGTAATCACGTGCATTGTGATTGTTTATCCGAATGTAGTTGCTCGCAATTAAATAACAAGAGCGGGCTAATGAGAACCCTTCTTTTCACCAGCGTTAATTGCCGGTGAAGAAAAAAATCGAAACGTTAATGGATCCGCGATTCAGTGCCTTCTCTTGTTACTGGGACCAACCAACACCGAAAGGGGTTAAATATGATTAGCCTCGGGTTTTAACCCGGGGTAGAGATGGTGCATTGAAAGTCTGCCACAGGAAAATTAAATCGATCTGCGTCTTTTTTGGCAGACGGAAGCCAACCTGGAGCGAAGTGATCTGCCCCCCAACTAAGGCGAGATTATTTTAAGTGAATTACCAGTAGGAGAAATAGAATCCTTTGAGAAAGGTCACTTTCCAGACCGTACCTTTTTTGTTTTAAGGTATTCTTTAATCTGCTCAGCATCCATGTCTGCGATGTCAACGGAAATTTTTTCCTTGATCGCCCTGAATGTTTTTACAGCATCAAAAGTTTTCTCCTTCTTCTTATCTGTCTTCTGTTTCATATCCTATGATATCGTTTGGCGACCGGATCTCAAGCGTTTGATAGCCAGCCTTTAAATTTACGGAATTATACGCTCCACTTAGCTAGAAGTTTGATTTCCTTGTTAAACCTGGTATAGAGTTTAGCAGAATAGATTTTGCTTTTGTTTCGATCGGCATAAAACTCAAGAATCGAATAGAGTTTTATCCTGGCCCGGTGTGACCAGATTATTTTGCTTTGAGCCATCCGGCGATTTCATCTTCCAAGACAGTATTCTCTATTGATAGACCTTGTTCAATTTCCTTTTTTGAGGCAAGTATCTCATCCCTTTGTTCGACCGTTAACGGAAGGACTGCTGCTTCTGATTTTGAATCAAGAATGGTCTTGATGGCTTCAAGAAATGAGATATCGTTAATCTCTGAAATCCGGTGAATCAATAAATTCTGTAGCTCAATTTTGGTCATACTCCTTCAGCTTTACCAAATTTACTTAATAATCAGTAATTCCGCGTAAAAGTTCTAAGTTGATGGGATAAAAATCGAACCTTGGAGAGCTTCCAATCAACAGGTTTTCAAGGCCTTCGCCTGCTGTAGACCGAAGCGGACGAATATCGAACTTTTTTCTTGCAGATCTCGTCAAATTGCAGAATTTTTAATTCAAGGATAGGAAGACACTCCAATATGCCATACATCATTTTTCGTTCGCTATTCTTCGTGAGCATTGTAGCATGCAACTCTATAAGTTTGTTCGGTCAGGACGCAACCTTCAAAAAGATTGACGAAGCCACGAAAGCCAAGCTTACCGTCTCGGGATTCTGCCTTTGCGATACAAAGCTGAGTGATTTAAAAGCTATGTCTGATGATTTCGCGGAAGTAGCTGTTGAGGAAATGGACCTTCCCAAAAACTGTTACGGGCAAGACAGCCGTTTTACCGGTGGGAAAGGTATTTATTCCAACAGGTATCCATGAATAATCTTCCAGGAAGGCAATGTCGAGGGATATATTGGCAAAATCAGGCTAACGAAGCAGTTTAGTGGCAAGCTTCCCAATGACTCGGTCGTTGATTTGAGTAGGATGAAATTGCGAGACGTCTTCACAATCTACCCCAAGTTAAGAGAATCATGGGGTTCTCGCGGCTGTTCCGATTATTGGAATTTTTCAGACAAGACTATCAGTTTTTATGTTAATTCTACTTTGTTAAATTTAATTCATTAATTATCAACAAGATACAATTTTTTT
>JBBDXJ010000153.1:0-4767 GCA_040902445.1 Cyclobacteriaceae bacterium
CGGGATCCGGATACCAGGCTTGCATATTAATAGAGTTAGGCGCGAAGGTCTATTCGATTGAATACAACCGCACATTGTATGAGCTGGCCCGGACTTTTCTTCCCCAGATCGGCTATAAGCCTTTTTTTTTCCACGGCGATGGGTCAAAGGGACTTCCTTCGAAAGCCCCGTTCGACAAAATACTGGTAACTGCCGGTGCCCCGGTGATCCCGGCCGCACTCACTGATCAATTAGCCGAGGGAGGTGTGCTCGTGATCCCGGTCGGAAATCGCGAAAAGCAAAAAATGGTGAGAATCCGAAAGAAAGCTGACGCCCTTATTAAAGAAGAGTTCGACAACTTCGCCTTTGTACCCCTGCTTGGAGAAGAAGGCTGGGGGAATTAAGTTGTAAGTTGTAAGTTGTAAGTTGTAAGTTGTAAGTTGTAAGTTGTAAGTTGTAAATCCCTTTTTTCTTATTTCCTTATGCCTTTATGCCCATTATTTCCCTATCACCCCGATCAGGCTCTTTTTAAAATCCGCGTAGTCTTTTGAAGTGAGAAGGCTTTGCTTTTTTCCTTTTGCAAATTTTTCAAGTGTGGGAGGCAACGAGATCTTCTGGTGGATTACCTGTTCGACAACTTCCTGAAATTTTGCAGGATGAGCGGTCTCCAGAAAAATCCCATTCACTTCCCTTTCATGTCCGGAAAAATACTGCTTTAGTCCCAGGTAGCCGATAGCGCCGTGGGGATCAAGAGTGTACTGAAATTGTTTTGCCACGTTTTGCATGGCGGCTGCCGTTTCTGAATCTGTAAAAGCATAGCCCTCTATCTCCTGTGATATAGAATTGAAATCGTTCTGATACAGGTCCATTAACCGCGCAAAGTTACTGGGGTTGCCGACATCCATAGCGTTGCTTATAGTGTGTTGGGAAGGCCGGGGGATCATGTTACCGGTTTTCAGATACTCCGGTACCACGTCATTTACATTGGTTGCAGCGATAAATTTTTCTACGGGCAAGCCCATTCGCTTTGCCAGCACCCCACCCGTTAGATTTCCGAAGTTTCCGCTTGGGACCGAGAATACTACTGGCTTTTGGTGATGTTTGCGTTTGGCGTAAGCATAGAAGTAATAAAAGGATTGCGGAATAAGCCTGGCAATATTGATGGAATTTGCCGACGTGAGAAAAAAACTGTCGCGGAGATCGCCATCCAGGAAAGCGCTCTTTACCAGCCGCTGGCAATCGTCAAAAGTACCCATTACTTCGAAGGCCGTAATATTTTTTCCAAGAGTAGTGAACTGTTTTTCCTGGATATCGCTGACTTTACCGGAGGGGTACAAAACAATTACGCGAATACCGGGGACCCCGAGAAAACCGTTGGCTACCGCGCTCCCCGTGTCTCCCGAAGTGGCAACAAGAATAACGATTTCATGCTTCAGCCGGGTTGAGAAAAAAGCGAGAAGTTGCGACATAAACCGCGCGCCAAAATCCTTAAAAGCCATCGTCGGTCCATGAAATAATTCCAGGGCGCTAATATTGTTTTCAATCTCAACCAGCGGCGCATCAAATTGCAGCGTATGGTCGATGATTTTTTTTAAATCGGCGGGCGGGATCTCTTCTCCGGCGAATTTTGCAGCAACGTCCATGGCTATTTGCCGGAAGGGCATTTCATGAATGCCATCAAAAAAGCTTTTCGACAACATGGGGATCTCTTCCGGCATGTAAAGGCCGTTATCCGCTGCCAACCCCTGCAGTACGGCGCTTTTCAAAGATGTCAGTTGTTTTCTATTGTTGGTGCTATAGAATCTCATTATCGAATTACTAACCCTCTTTTAATCCAGTATTCTTGCGCCCTGGGGATTGATGTTTGAAACAAATACTTCACTGTTCAACTTAAATTGTTCGAATTCCTGACCGATCACTTTACCAATTTTATGAGCCGTTTTTTCGTCTGTTGAAAGCGCAAAAATGGTCGGGCCGGAGCCGGAAATTCCGGAACCCAAAGCTCCGTTTTCCAGCGCCTTTTCCTTGATCTTGTAAAAGCCGGGGATGAGCATGGACCGGACAGGTTCGGCAATGACGTCCTTTAGCGATCTGCTGATCAGGCCGAAATCAGGCTTCATCAGACCCGCTACCAGTCCCGCAATATTTCCCCATTGGACAATGGCATCCTTCAGGGTGATATTCAGCCTCAGCACTTGTCTTGAATCCTGGGTATTCAATTCAAGATGCGGATGGATCAAAGTGCAATACAGATTCGGAGGTGTCGGGATGCTTACCACATCCAGTGGCTCATAACCGCGGATGAGAACGAAGCCGCCAAGCAACGAAGGGGCTACATTATCAGCGTGGGCTGACCCGCAGGCAATTCGCTCTGCTTCCATCGCGAACGGCAACAGGTCTTTTTTCAGAAAGGGTTCCTTAAGCAAATGATTGATACCCACTAATGCTGCAACCGAACTGGCCGCGCTGGAACCCATGCCACTGCCAAGGGGGAGATTTTTTTTCAGGATGATCTCAACGCCCTGATTACTCTTGATTGCTTTTAAGAACGCGAGCACCGCCACGCCCGCCGTATTCTTTTCCGCCTCCATGGGAAGACGTCCGCCATCGCCCTCTATTTTTTTCATTCGGACGCCGGGCTCGTCTGTTAGCGTCAGCATCACTTCATCCCCGGGCCGCTCCACCGCAAAACCAAATACATCAAATCCACAGGATACATTGGCTACTGTAGCCGGAGCAAAAGCGCGAACCGTTTTCATATTAACGTGCATAATGACCAATTCGAATAATATCTGCAAACACACCGGCGGCCGTCACGGTAGCCCCGGCGCCAGGTCCGCGTATCACCATAGGTCTGTCGTGATAACGTTCCGTGGTCAGGAGTATGATGTTATCACTTCCGGATAAGGAGTAAAACGGATGTTGCTCGTCAACACTGCCCAGATGAACCTTGACCTTGCCGTTTTCCAACACCGCCTTATATCGCAGCTTTGATTTTTTTTCGGAGGCTTCCATTCTCAGGCTGTCAAATGTTTTGTCGTGTTTTTCAAGAGCTGTGAAAAATTCCTCCACGCTCATATCTCCCCGACAATCCATTGGCACCAGATTCTGAACTTCAATATCCTTCAGTTCCAGCGCCAGCCCTGTTTCCCGCGAAAGGATCAATATTTTCCTTGCCACATCCATTCCACTGAGGTCATCGCGCGGATCGGGTTCGGTATACCCCTTGGCTTTGGCTTCCTTCACAACGTCGCTGAATTTTTTACCTTCCGCAAACACGCTGAAGATAAAATTCAGGGTTCCGCTTAATACCCCCTCAATACTGATCACGCGATCACCGCTCAACAATAGATCATTCAAGGTGTTGATCACAGGTAACCCCGCCCCTACATTCGTTTCATAAAAAAATTTCACACCCCTTTTGAAAGCAACAGATCTCAGGTGCTGATATTTTCCCAGTGATCCCGAATTGGCTTTTTTGTTGGGTGTCACAATTGAAATATTGGCCTCAAGTATGGCAGCATAACAATCTGTTACTGCTTCGCTGGAAGTACAATCCACAAAGATGCTATTGGGTTTATTGAGCGAAACCATACGATCGACAAACTCCGTCATCTTCATCGGCTCACCTCCTTTTTTCATATCAGAAATGCAGGAGTCAAGAGGCAATCCATCCTCCTCAAAAAGCATTTTCGTGCTGTTGGCCACCGCAACCACATTGACCTCGAGCATGTTTTCAAGCGCGAGCTTCTCAAACTGTTCTTTCATCATATTGACAAGCGCGTTGCCAATGAGACCTGTGCCTACCAGGAAAATATTCAGGAGTTTTCGATCGGACAGGAAAAACGCTTCATGCAGGGCATTCAGGGCTTTGGCGATATCCGCCTGGCGAACTACAGCAGATATATTGCGTTCGGAGGAACCCTGTGCAATCGCCATAACGTTGATACCATTCTTACCCAACCCCGCAAACATGCGGCCGCTCGTTCCGGGACTGTGCTTCATTCCATCGCCAACGACAGCAACAATTGAAAGATCGCTTTCCGTGTGAACTTCATCGATCTCTTCAGTTCTTATCTCGTGCACAAATTCTTTTTCAATAGCCAGCTTAGCCTGACGTGCTGCCTGACTTTCAATGGCAATACAAATGGAATGTTCCGACGAAGCCTGACTTATAAGAATAACATTAATTCGCTCCCTGGCCAGCGTGGCAAACAACCTCATGGAAACTCCGACAACGCCTAAAAGGCCACTTCCCTGAATATTCAATAATGACACACCATTCATGGAAGAGATCCCTTTGATCAACTTTCCGTTGATTGATTCGGCATGTATCACCGTTCCTTTAAACGACGGATTAAAAGTGTTTTTGATCCAAATGGGAATTTTGTTGACCATTGCCGGCTGCATTGTCGCCGGGAAAATCACTTTTGCTCCGAAATGAGAAAGTTCCATCGCCTCCTCATAGCTCATCTGGGGAACGGTAAACGCTTTCTTAACGAGCCTGGGATCGGCAGTCATCATTCCATTCACGTCGGTCCAGATCTCAAGATCTGTTGCCTGCAATGCTGCCGCGAAAATGGCGGCGGTATAATCCGAACCGCTTCTACCCAACGTAGTAGTCTCTCCTGTATCGGCTGTGCCGATAAAACCAGTGATGATCTGCACCATGCGTCGCTGACCAAAATGATCGGATATGCGTCTGTTAGTGGCTTCAAAGTCGACCTTTGCATGACCAAAATGATTGTCGGTCGTTAAAACAGTCCGGGCATCCAGGTATTCCGCGGC
>JBBDXJ010000154.1:0-30983 GCA_040902445.1 Cyclobacteriaceae bacterium
ATTTCCCACGAGGTTTGCATTTTATCTTTGTCTCCTTCGTTCCACACATAGGGTTCGCGCACAAATGCATCAGGACCAAACTGATCCTCGTAACTGCTGAGTTTGTCTCCTAGCATACCGATCTCTTCTCCATAATAGAGGTATGGTGTCCCGGGCATAGTCAGCAAAAGCGCCGCCGCCATCTTCGCTTTATTGATATCGCCGCCGAGTTCGGTTAAGAGTCTCGTTTGGTCGTGGTTTTTAATGAAAGTCGCATCCAGATAGTCATCCGTAATTGACTTGTAATAGTCCCGGATATCCTTGTATCGCTGCACCAGTCCGAGGCTGTCTTTACCCGCTTTTCCAACGTCGGTGATAGCATATCCCAAATCAAAATTAAAGAGTGAAGGCAAACCCTGAAGATAGGGCGCGACTACCTTTGCCTCAGACCATACTTCGCCCACCAGATAGACATCAGGCTTGATCTTTTCCATTTCTTTTTTAAACCAAACCCAGAATGCGTGATTATCGCCTGCCCGCTCATCGGGAAAGATATGTTTGGCTGCATCCATTCTGAAGCCGTCGACTTTTATCTCGTCAAGCCAGAACCTGGCAATATCCACGATCTGCTTCCGTACTTCCGGATTGTCAAGATTCAGATCCGGACACAAACCATTGAAGTATCCGTAATAATGTTCAGTAGTTGTGTCTCCATTAACAGGATGCCACTTCCTGATATTGTCTGAATCAAGCGCTTTTACTTTTTTGAAGATCTCGCTGCGAATGGAATCTTTATCCGCCCATACATAATAATCGCGATATTGACTTTCTGGATTTTTTTTAGCTTCTAAAAACCAGGGATGATTGTTGCCTGTGTGATTGATCACAAAATCTGTGATAACTTTTATATCCCGCGCGTGTGCTTCCTTAATAAATTTTTTAAAGTCATCCAGAGTTCCGTAATCCGGATCAATATTTTTGTAATCTGTAACATGATACTTGTGATAAGTATCTGAAGGCATAATGGGCATGAGCCACAAACCATTAACGCCGAGATCTTTTATTTCGTCCAGCTTTGCGGTTAAGCCCTTGAAATCACCTTTGCCGTCTCCATTTCCGTCTGCATACGACATGACAAAAATTTCGTATTTGACGCCATAGGGCCACTTCACCTTATTATCAGGTTCAGCGCACCTGCCCGTCAGCAGACAAATGGCAATAACTAAAATATACATTGTGCGTTTCATCAATGTCCTGTTTTACTTGATCTTAAAAATAAAACTGCTGTAAGGTTTTAATCTTAACTCAAACATGAGATTTTTATCAAATCCCACTTCCACCTCACGCCAGATCATATCGCGCGCAATATATAATCCATTTACATCGAGACCCATTTTGGAAAACACCTCCCGCGGAATTTGTACTTTTGCTACCTGATCCTGGTCATTAAAACTGTTGACGATCATTAATCTTTCATCTTCATGGAAACGCACGAAAGCATGGACTTGATGCGAGAAGTTTCCCGCCTCGATATTATGTGCAGTGATGTCGATATAGTGCCCCTGCGATATTGCCTTGCTGCTAAGGGCGAGTGTCAGTAGCTCAGCATAAAATCTGCGAAGTTGCTTTTGTTCGTCAGAAAGCTGCCCGCCATCAAATTTTCCCCCGTTCATCCATTTTTGATGCTCCGGCACTCCCCAGTAATCATAGATAGTGGTGCGCCCATCATCGCCCTGAAAACCTTCCACGCCAGCTCCGGGTTCTCCGACCTCCTGCCCGAAATATATCATAACAGGGCCGCGGTCAATGGTCGCGCTGATGACTATTGCAGGTAGCGCCCGCCACGGGCCGCCGGCAAAAAAACCGGAAGCGATGCGCTGTTCATCGTGGTTCTCCAGAAAATGCAGCATATTATGGTTTATGCCTTCGAGATCTTTCTGAATGTTTTGAATATCCTCGGTGGTCCGCTGACCATTGATGAGAAGCCGCAGCGTGTCATAGAGTTGAACTTTGTCGTATAAATAGTCAAATTTTCCCCTCTGAATATAATTTTTGTACTGGGAAGGATTGTATATCTCGGCAATGAAGATAAGATCCGGCTTCGCACTTTTAATCTGCGGAATTACCCATTGCCAGAATTCAACAGGAACCATTTCAGCCATATCACACCTGAATCCATCGATGTTTTTACTTGCCCAGAACAAAAGAATCTCACGCATTTTTAACCACGTATTGGGTATGGGATCAAAGTGCGCAGTCCGATTATTCTGAATATCGACCCCGTAATTGAGCTTTACTGTTTCAAACCATGAATGAATACCCGGTGAAGCAGTGAATTCATCGTTTCCCGTTGCCTTCGCAGGTGTCTCATTAAAGACGCCATCCTTTGTCGGGTAAGATAAATTGCCGAGGGGGACATAGTCTGAAGGAGGTTTGAAAGACTGGCCGGGCAAGTAATAAAAGTTGTTATCACGGTCAAAGCCCACGGACTGATTATCCTGTTGTCCAAGATCGCTGGTGCCTTGAGGTTTTGCGTCCGATTTGTAAGCTCTTGCAACGTGGTTGGGAACGAAATCGATAATTACTTTTAAGTCGTGCTGGTGTGTGCGTTCAATCAACTCCTCAAACTCCCGCATCCTTTCCTTGACATTGACAGCGAGATCCGGATTTACATCGTAATAATCTTTAATGGCGTAAGGAGATCCTGCTCTTCCTTTAACGACATCAGCATCATCCAGGGGAATTCCGTTGGCAGTGTAGTCAGTCAGTAAGGCATGTTCCAAAACACCTGTATACCAAACGTGGGTAGCGCCCAGTTCCGTAATAGCTTTCAGGGCTGTTGAATTGATGTCATTAAATTTACCCACTCCGTTTTCCTCCAGCGTACCATACAATTTGTTTGTAGTGATCTTGTTGCCGAAGAGGCGAACCATCATCTGATAAATAATCAATTTTCCGGAAGAGTGTTGCATGGTGTTAGCGGGTGGAATTTTTTCTTTCTGTGGCGTGCATGCTGTTAGCGCGGAAAAAAAGATAACGACATAATGCAATGACCTCATGAGGCTCAATTTAGAAAAGAAATGGCAGCTTTTTCAAGCTGCCATGCTAAATCGATTGCGGTTTCAGTTTAAAACCCTTCGGGGTCGCAGGCGGGCTCTCACCATGTGCAATACCAGCACAAGTATACAGATAAGCAAGCCCAGAAACTCGCGTGACTCTTCGATGTATGGATACTGCATCTTCGCGAGATCATCAAATAACATGGATTTGTTTTCAGACTGTAACCATTCAACTACTCCCGAAAGGAAAACTGTGCTGTACGCCACGTAAGCGATGAGCAAAGCCAGCAATACCTTTGGATAATAATGATCAAAAGCCGCGAGCACGCAGGCAACCGCCATCGCGCCGTAAATCAAAATCCATATCACGGGGTCGGGGTCATTGATCTGGACAAAAGCAAAAACAATAAACAAAATAGCAAGAACTAAATTCAAAATTTTCATACTATCTCAAATATAACAATGATTGTCTGTTGCAAAGATGGAGGAGTCTGCGCAAGATACAAGATAACGCCACAGGTCATCCATCTCTTGCAATCTAAAGCAGTGTTTTTAAATATTTTGCGCTGGCGCTGACACTCTCCATAGGATCACCAGGATAAGATTCCTGTTCCACATACCAGTGTTTCATACCCGATTTTTTTGCTTTGGCAAAGAGGGATTTGTAATCAATAGAACCCGTGCCAACGTCGGCGTTGCGGTCCTGATTATTTTTATCCATATCCTTCACGTGCCATTGTTCAAATCGTTTCGGATAGTTTTCAAAGTATTTAAGAGGATCTGCTCCTCCCCTCACAACCCAGTAGATATCCATTTCAATTCCTACATATCCGGGGTCGAGTTCTGCCAGCATCACGTCGAAAGGTTTCTGACCTTCGAGAGTTTCAAATTCAAATGCATGGTTGTGATAGCCGAAGCGAATTCCCTGTTTGTTGCAGGCTTCCCCTGCCTTGTTCAACTGTTCACATATCTTTTTGTAATCACTGATGGTCTTCCGGTCTGTATCGACGAGATAAGGCACGATCATGTATTCCTGACCAATTGCTTTTGCGTCGGAGATAGCTTTTTCCCATGAGTTGCTCTTCGCCTGATCCAACCCATAATGGCCACTCACCACCCTCATGCCCAGATCCCTGATGAATTTACCAAAGTCGGGAAAATCCATTCCGTATATTTTTCCGTCGCGGTATGAAAAAGTTTCAAGCTCCCTGTACCCGAAAGCCGCCACTTTTTGTAATACGTCTTTAGGATCCTTAAAAATCGAATCACGCAGCGTATATAGCTGCAGGCCGAGTTGACCTTTTATTTTAGCAGCCACGCCCGTAGAAGGCATTGAAAAAAGGCCGGCTGCTGTTACCGCTGATGCTCTGATGAATTCTCTTCGTTTCATGTGGCGGTGAAGTTTGGGAAAGTTGGGTAAAGTTGTTATGTGGTATATTTTTTAAATCCTCCGGTTTCTTTTAAAGAGCCGGTTTTTCGCCATCCAGTGAAAGCACATACATGGCCATTTTTTCCGCATCGGCCTGTGACAGATCCACGTGGGGCGTCATTGGGATTTCTCCCCAAACGCCGCTGCCGCCGGTCACGATCTTACCAGCGAGATAAGTGACGTTGGCCTGAGTAAATTCATATTTCTTAGCCACTTCTGCGTGGGCAGGTCCAATGAGCTTGTTGGTTTGATGGTGACAGATTTTGCAATCACTTGCGTCGGTAAGCGCCTGTCCCTGTTTGATCAGGTCGTCCGCCGATGCTTGTTCCGGTTTTTCGTCCTTGCCCTTTTCGGCAGTTTCATATTCTCCGTATTCGTCCTTTTCTCCTTCAGCTTTCTCCTGTTTTCCACCGCACGAAACTATGGCGAAGGCGAAAAATCCAAACATGGCGATCAATAAAAGTAACTTTTTCATTTTTTAGATAATTTAAATTAGTCCTAACACTTTTTTATTGAATTTTTGGTCCTTACCTGAAGCGGCGAAATCGTCAAATGCTTTTTCTGTCACCCTGATAATGTGATCCTTTATGAATGGCGCCCCTTCTGCGGCGCCCTGTTCAGGATGCTTGAGACAGCATTCCCATTCGAGCACGGCCCAGCCGCTGAAATCATATTGCGCGAGTCTGGAAAATATGGATTGAAAATCTACCTGACCGTCACCAAGAGAGCGGAATCTTCCAGGCCGGTTTACCCAATCCTGATATCCGCCGTAAACGCCAGATCGTCCGGTAGGATTAAATTCCGCATCCTTCACATGAAACATTTTAATGAATGAATGATAGAAATCAATATACTGCAGGTAATCGAGCTGTTGCAAAACAAAATGACTCGGATCGTAAAGAATATTGCAGCGTGTATGCTTACCGGTAGCTTCCCAGAAACGCTCGAAGGTAATTCCATCGTGAAGATCTTCACCCGGATGGATCTCATAGCAAACATCTACGCCGGCTTTGTCAAAAGCGTTGAGGATTGGTAGCCACCTTTTGGCGAGTTCTTTAAATCCATCTTCTACTAATCCCGCAGGACGCTGCGGCCAGGGGTAAACAGTGTGCCACATGAGTGCTCCCGAAAAAGTCGCATGCGCATTCAGTCCGAGGTTTTTGCTCGCCCGCGCGGCATTCTTCAGTTGCTCGACAGCCCAGGCAGTTCTTTCCTTCGGATTTCCTCTTAACTTTTTGGGAGCGAAGCCATCGAACAATTCATTATAAACGGTATGTACAGCTACAAGCTGTCCCTGAAGGTGCGTCGAAAGTTCTGTGACCTGCACGCCGGCAGATTCAATATTACCTTTCCATTCGTCGCAATAAGCCTTGCTGTCTGCAGCTTTCTGAAGGTCAATACACCGCGGATCCCATGTCGGAATCTGAATGCCTACATATCCCTGTGATGCAGCCCACTTTGAAATGGTCTTGATATTGTCAAACGGCGCCTGGTCTCCCATGAACTGCGCCAGAAATATCGCTGGTCCCTTGATTGTCTTCATATTTTGATTGAGGTTGATTTGAGCTTTTTGTTATGCATTCAGGGTTAAGTCATTAGGGCATTAGGGCATTACTATTATTTCAGCGTCGTCCACTTCCTCGTTGATTGTGCAGACTTCACGGCGGTCTTGACAAAATTCATCCCCCGCACACCATCTTCAACATCTGGAAAATCATACTTTGCAGGATTTATCTTTTTTCCGGGTTTGTAATCGCGAACAGCGTTAGTGAATGCGCGGTAAATGTTTGCAAATGCCTCCAGGTATCCTTCGGGGTGACCCGCTGGTGTACGTGTAAATGCTTTGGCCTGATCGGACAAATACGCCTGACCGGTGCGAAGAACCTCCATAGGGCGATCAAGCCACTTAACGATCAGGGAGTTCGGCTCCTGCTGTTTCCATTCAAGTCCACCCTTTTCTCCGTAGACACGGATGTTGAGGTTGTTCTCTTCGCCTGCGGCCACCTGCGTTGCCATTAGAACGCCAGAGGCACCGTTATCGAATTTGATCAGCATGGATGCGTCGTCATCGATCTGGCGACCTTTTACAACAGCATTCAGCATTGCGCAGATTTCATTAATGTTCGAGCCTGTGATGTATTCAGCGAGGTTTGCAGCATGTGTCCCAATATCGCCGATCGCTCCTCCCATTCCGGATTGCTTTGGATCGGTGCGCCACGATGCCTGTAGATTTCCCGTACTCTCCAGCAAAGTTGATAACCAGCCCTGCGGATATTCAACATATACCTTGCGTACTTTTCCCAGTAGGCCCGTGGCCACCATATGTCGTGCGTGTTTTACCAGGGGATATCCAGTATAGGTATGGGTGAGGGCAAGGATCAGTCCACTCTTCTCTACAACCTTCTGAAGGGCTTTTGCTTCTTCCAGAGAAAAAGCAATGGGCTTCTCAACGATTACATGGTACCCGTGTTCCAGCGCCATTTTTGAAGGACCAAAATGAACGTGATTTGGTGTTACAACAGACACAAAATCCATTCGCTGATCGGCGGGGATATCTTTCTCCTTTTCAAACATCTCCTGGTAAGTGCCGTAAGCCCTTTTCGGGTCAAGGCTTAATGCTGCACCGGTTTGTTGCGATTCCCCGGGAATGATACTGAATGCACCGCATACTATTTCAATTTCTCCATCAATACCTACTGCTTTTCTGTGTACGGGTCCAATAAAGGAAGTCGGGCCACCGCCCACCATACCCATGCGTAATTTTCTTTTCATCTGTAAAAGGTGTTTAATGTTGAAGCAACCACAGTGCACCACGCGCAAATTCATTTAGTTGCATGAATTTGGAAGAGTAACTCCGGATCACAATTTAGGTTTACAATTAACTAATATTCAATATCAATAAAGTTATCGGAGCGCAAATTTATGCGGATCAATACATTATATCCCGGGAAGGCTCAAATAAATTTGTTGATCAGATTTTCAAAGTACTCCTGCCTTCCGCTGATCTGCTGCGGTTCACCATTTTTCAGCGCCAGAGTACTTAATTCCTCAAGACCGAGTATACCCCCTTCGAATTGTTTTCCCTTTCCTGTATCAAAACCCGCATACCGGTTCTTGCGCAGTTTGGTATATTCGCCATCGTCGAGAATAGCCTGGGCAATAAGCACTGCCCGCGCAAAGGTATCCATGCCACCGATATGGGCATAGAAAATATCCTCGAGGTCGGTGGAGTTTCTTCTGGTTTTCGCATCAAAATTTACTCCGCCGGTTTTAAACCCTCCTGCTTCCAGTACCACAAGCATGGCTTCGGTCAGCTCATAAAGGTTATTGGGAAACTGATCCGTATCCCATCCATTCTGATAATCTCCTCTGTTGGCATCGATGCTGCCAAGAATTCCTGCATCCGCGGCCACCTGCAACTCGTGCTGAAAGGTATGGTGGGCCAACGTTGCATGATTCACCTCTATGTTAAGTTTAAAGTCTTCCATAAGATCAAACTGGCGCAGGAAGGATAGCACAGTGGCTGAATCAAAGTCGTACTGGTGTTTGGTTGGCTCCATGGGCTTAGGTTCAATAAAGAAAGTGCCTTTAAAACCATTGGCACGCGCGTAGTCTTTTGCCATGTGCAGAAACCGTGCGAGGTGCTCCTGCTCGCGTTTCATATTGGTATTGAGCAGTGAATTATAACCTTCCCTGCCGCCCCAGAAAACATAGTTTGCCCCACCCAGTTCAATGGTGGCGTCGAGTGCGTTTTTTAACTGGGCGCCCGCGTAGCAAACGACATCGAAGTTCGGATTTGTAGATGCCCCATTCATATACCGTGGATGAGAAAAAAGATTGGCCGTTCCCCATAACAATCTCACCCCGGAAGCTTTTTGTTTTTTCTTCGCATAGTCCACAATTTTTTCGAGTCGCGTTCCGGATTCTTTAAGGTTTGGCCCTTCTTCAACCAGATCATAATCATGAAAACAATAAAAGGGTGCACCGATCTTAGTGATAAATTCAAAGGCAGCATCCATTTTATCATATGCGCGTTGCATCGGATCTGCGCTCGTTGACCAGGGAAACTCTTTTGTTCCAGGGCCAAACGGATCACCGCCCGTGCCACAGAACGTATGCCAGTAGGCAATAGCAAAGCGGAAATGTTCCTCCATGGTTTTCTTTCCTACTTTTTTACTGGCATCGTAAAACTTGAAAGCCAGCGGGTTGTCTGACTCTTTACCTTCGTACTTTATCTGGCCTATGCCTTTAAAATACTCTTTATCACCTAGTGTTAACTTCATAGAATTTTATTGAGTTGTAATTTCCATTTTTCATACGCGGCCTGATACTGGCCAGACAGATTACCTGCGGGAGTTTCCACCCTGATGGTTTTTAAACCTTTGAACGCAGCTTCAGTGGATTCAAAAATACCCGCACCGACGCCGGCCCCGATAGCAGCACCGGTTGCTCCGTCAGTGTTATACAATTCCAGCGGCGCGCCAATGGTATTGACAAAAGCTTCACGGAACACAGGACTCAGAAACATATTCGCATGTCCCGCACGGATAACGCTGGTCTTAAGTCCCATTTCCTGCAGTACATCGAAACCATACTTCAATGCGAAAACAATTCCCTCCTGGGCTGCCCTGAAAACATGGGCCTGCGAATGATGATTAAAATCTAACCCGTGAAATGAAGCATTTAGCGTGCGGTTTTCAAAGATCCGTTCCGCGCCGTTTCCGAAAGGAAGAATAACAAGCCCTTCAGCCCCTACCGGTACCTCTCTGGCCGTTGCATTCATCTGCTCATAGTCAAAGCTCGCTCCCTGCGCCCGCGTGTTTTTTCGCAGCCAGCTGTTGAGGATACCCGTACCATTGATACACAGCAACACTCCGTTGGAAGATTTATCCTGACGGTTATTAACATGTATAAATGTGTTTACCCTGGACTTCGGATCGAACGCGTTTTTCTCCGTAACACTGTAGATCACACCCGAAGTACCCGCCGTCGCGGCCGTTTCTCCAGGCTTCAAAACATTTAAAGAAAAAGCATTGTTAGGCTGGTCGCCGGCCCGGTAAGATATCTTCACTCCGGGCTTTAGACCCAAAGTATCCGCGGCCTGCTTTTGAAGTGTTCCCTGTAAGCCGAAAACAGGAACAATGGCGGGCAATAATCCTTTTTCAAATCCGTAATAGCTGAGTAGTTTCCCGGAAATTGATTGGCTTTGATAATCCCAAAAAATACCTTCAGATAATCCGGTATCAGTAGTGGCAATCTCGCCGGATAACCGCATTGCGATATAATCACCCGGCAGCATTATTTTTACGATCTTATCAAAAATGGCAGGCTCATTATCGCGAACCCATTTTAACTTCGAAGCCGTAAAATTTCCCGGCGAATTCAGAAAGTGTTCCAGACAGTATTTTTCACCCAGACTCTCAGTTGCATGCTGCCCAATGGAAACCGCTCGGCTGTCACACCAGATTATCGAAGGGCGTAAAACCTGCTGAGACTTGTCGACCACCACCAGTCCGTGCATCTGATAGGAAATACCGATCGCCTTCACTTCCTCGGAGGCGGCACCTGATTTTTTTAGACACGCTTTTACACTCAGCACCAGGTGTTGCCACCACATTTCTGGATCCTGCTCCGCCCACCCTGGCTGCACGGCAACCATTGTCATCTCTTCCGCAGGCGACTGAGCGCCGGCAAGAGACTGTCCTGTTGCCGCATCAACGATCGACGCTTTGATCGAAGAGCTTCCGATGTCAAGGCCCAGCAGGAGTTGTCTCATAGCGTTAATTTCAAACAATATTATTACAAATAGTCAATTTGACCATAATTTATCGTTACATTTTATATCTTACTTCTGCTTACTCATATCAGATGCCCTCTGTCCGTTTGACCAATGATATTATTGACGCCTTGTCCATTGACTGTCTCATCTTTGGTTTCCGAAACAGTGAACTTGACATCCTGTTGATCAAACACGCCGAGGGGATCAGTAAGGGACGCTGGGCATTGCCAGGCGGGTGGATTCGCTATAATGAAAGTATCGACGATGCAGCGAGCAGGTTGCTGACTTCCCTAACCGGCGTCTCAAATATTTTCCTGGAGCAATTACGCGCCTTTGGCGAGGTGACCCGCTATCCGGGCAAGCGAGTCATTACTATAGCCTATTACGCCCTCATCAACGCAGATAATTATTCTCTCAGCCCGGGTTTTACAGCCTCTGACGCCCGGTGGTATAAGATCCACGAAGTACCGCGTCTCCCCTACGACCACAATAAGATACTCAAATCGGGGTTTCAATATCTGCAACATAAGGTGCGACATGAACCCATTGGATTTAATCTGCTTCCCAAAAAATTTACCCTTCACCAGATCCAAAAATTGTACGAAGCAATACTTGAAACCGAGCTCGATAAACCGAACTTCAGACGAAAATTATTGAACATGAACTTGCTGGTACCCTGTGATGAAAAACAACAGGATGTTTCTCACCGCGCGGCGAACTTTTACCGGTTTGACAAAAAAATATACAAGCAATTGACCGAGAGTGGGTTTACATTTGAATTGTGATCTTCAGTTTAAAGCACAATAAGGGACGCAAAATAATTTGCGTCCCTGAGTCAACCGGACATCGTCCGATATTAAATTCTAATTCTTTTCTTCGGCGGTGACTTCGCCCAATTCGCCTTTTTCTGCTTTTTTCTTCAGTTTTTCGTTGGCAAAAATAGCCACTTCTACACGGCGGTTCTGTTGACGTCCATAGTCGCTGTCGTTGTCTCCCACTGGCTGATCAGGTCCATAACCTTCCGTAGTAACGCGCTTTCCTGCAACGCCAAGATCCTTTAGATAATCTGCAACGGATTCAGCCCTTTTCTCTGACAGAACCATATTGTATTCGCGGGTCCCGGTGACATCCGTGTGACCTTCGATAAGGATGTTTGTATCATCATACTTTTTCAAAGTTCCTGAAAGATCATTCAAATTGGTTTTGGAAGTTTCGGATAATTCCGCTGAGTTGATTGCGAACTGGATACCTTCCCTGAACGTGATCTTGATGCCTTCGCCTACCCTCTCGATTTCAGCTCCTTCCAGATCTTTTTCCAACTCTTCAGCCTGTTTGTCCATGTAGCGGCCAATTCCGTATCCGGCGGCCCCACCCACTGCTGCGCCCAAAATCGCGCCCATAACAGTATTACCGGCGGCTTTTCCTATGGCAGCACCTGCAGCAGCACCTGCCCCTGCACCGATATAAGTCCCTTTCCGGGCTTTACTCATATTTTTGCAGGCACCTAAAACCAAGCACATCGCCAGTATAAGGCATGTTATTAATTTGGTTCCGATCAAAATGTTTTTCATATGTTTTTGCTTTATGTTTATACGACACCGATTCCTGTGCATTTTTGAATTTTATGCACGCGGGACGGTTAATAGATGATATATATTTAAAAAACTGTGCCGGTTGCTGTTCCCCATTACTTTGGCAGACCTATGACCCAGGTGTTGAAAAATTCAGCACTTTTTCGTTTAATGGAAAAATTACCCTTGCAACCCGTGTTTAGAGCTTTGAATATTTATATTGTCTGCTTTCTTACCTGCATAACAATGGATACAGATGGCCAAACATTATCAAAAAAAACTTCCATCAGATTCCTTGCCCTGGGTGATTCATATACGATCGGAGAAAGTGTGGCAGAACTTCAACGATGGCCCGTGCAACTTATGAATGCCTTAAAAGCACGTGGGTACACCTCTCAAACCCCCAAAATTATTGCCGTTACGGGATGGCGCGCAGATGACCTGCAAAATGCGCTTGACAATAGCAGCCTTAGCAGGGATTATAACCTTGTTTCACTGCTGATTGGAGTAAATAACCAATACCAGGGCAAGGCCATAGCGGAGTATGAAAGCCAATTCGAAGTCATCTTGGATAGGGCAATTCTTTACGCCGGTGGCGATAAGTCAAAAGTTTTTGTGCTTTCGATTCCCGATTATGGATACACCCCTTTCGGCCTGGAGAAACAAAGCGAAATCTCGGGGCAGATCGATGCATTTAACGCAGTCAATGAATCCATTGCAGAAAAAAAGGCCGTGACTTACATTGATATTACTGATATCTCCAGGCGTGGCTTGAAGGATCCAGCGCTGGTCGCCGAAGATGGCCTCCACCCCTCCGGCAAAATGTATGCGCTTTGGGTGGAGAGGATCCTGGAGAATCTTTTAGCCTCAAAGACACTAACACACTAAGAAATGCAGATTAGAATGCACCTGGAATAACCTTTGTGTCTTTGGGCCTTTGTGTCCAGATATCCCTACTCATTGGTCAATTTAATCGTTTCATCCTTCACGAATATCTCAAGGGGCTCGCCCGATTCAAGCATGGTTTCCGTTCTGTCTTTAGTAACTTTTACTTTTATCACCCTTCCCCTGAACTCGAGTCTGAACGAGTATGATTTCCATTGTTCGGGTAAGAAAGGATTAAAATAAAGGGTCCCGTCTTTTATGCGCATTCCCCCAAAGCCTTTCAGAACACTCAACCACGTCCCGGCCATGCTGGTGATATGACAACCATCTTCCGTGTCATTGTTATAATCATCGAGATCGAGCCGTGCTGTTCTCAAATAAAATTCATAGGCTTTCTGCTTATACCCAAGCTTTGAAGCGAGGATCACGTGAACACACGGCGACAGAGAGGACTCATGCACTGTCATGGGTTCATAGAAATCAAAATTTTCACGAATGGCAGCAAGGCTATACTGATCTTCGAAGAAGTAAAGACCTTGCAGAACATCCGCCTGTTTAATAAAGCACGAGCGCAGTATCCGGTCCCACGACCATTTTTGGTTTATGGGCTTGTCTTCAGGTTTAAGATCGGTAACTTTTTGAAGTTCCTTATCCAAAAATCCATCTTGCTGCAAAAACAATCCGCGTTTCGTGTCTTCCGGGAAATACATTTTCTCCACAATATCTTTCCACTTCGCAACTTCAGTTCCTTCCTCGAAGGACGTTTGTTTCAGGATTTCGCCAAAGCGTTTGGGGTTGTCTTTTTTTACGAAATCAAGTGCTTCCTGCGTATATTTTAAAGTCCATACGGCAATGGTATTGGTGTACCAGTTGTTATTCACATTGTTCTCATACTCATTTGGTCCGGTAACACCGAGCATGACATATTTATTCTTGTGACTCGACCAGTTGATCCGCTGGGCCCAGAATCGGGATAGAGCGATGAGCACTTCCAGCCCATATTCTGTAAGGTAGCGTTGATCTCCCGTATAACGGATATAATCAAATATCGCATAGGCTATTGCTCCATTGCGGTGAATTTCCTCAAAAGTGATTTCCCATTCATTATGCGATTCCTCTCCGTTCATAGTCACCATGGGATACAAAGCCGCCCCGTTGGTGAACCCAAGTTTCTGAGCATTTTCAATCGCCTTCTGCAAATGCTTGTAGCGGTAGATCAGCAGGTTCCGCGCTACTTTTTGCTCGGCGGTACCGAGGTAAAAAGGCAGGCAGTATGCTTCTGTATCCCAATAGGTGCTTCCCCCATATTTTTCACCCGTAAATCCTTTCGGCCCTATATTCAGGCGTTCATCCTCTCCGGTATAGGTTTGAGTCAGTTGAAATATGTTAAATCGGATACCTTGCTGTGCCGCAACATCTCCTTCAATAGTGATATCACATTCCTCCCACTTGTGTTCCCATACCTTTACGTGCTCCTGATAAAGCTTATCAAAACCTTTGGAGACCGCTTCATCCAACACTTTGTTACACGCTTCAACAAGCTTGCCTTTGGGGTGGTTTTCCGATGAAAGCACCGCGGCGTATTTATATATCACGGTTGCTTTTCCTTCCTCAAGATTCATTTGAACTACATTGCCGGCATACTTCTCGCGTTTTTCAACGTTAATACGGTCGAAGGATACTTTTTTTCCATCGGTCTCAATGATATAATGTATGCCTGTAGTGACGTGATAAAGTGTCTTTTTTGTTTGCGCAGTGACCAACGCCCGTCCTTCTGAAGCTTCCTTATACACTTCCTCCCAGAATTTCTCGTCATAGTTCGCATCTTTATTTACTACATCGGCGTCAGTATAAATTGAAAATGTCGCTTTCGAAGAAAAATTGATGGGCGTTATGGAATATCGCAAAGCGCCGATTTCACCCTGCGCCATGCTGCAAAACCGTCTGGATTCAATTCTCACCTTCTTGCCATCAGGAAAGGTGGCTGCAAAGCTTCGTGAAAGCAATCCTGTACGCATATCCAGAATCCTCTTAAAATCTTCAACCTTGCATTTCGCAATATCTAGTTTCTGATTATCCACACTGACATGAATACCAATCCAGTTCGGAGCATTCAATACCTTGGCAAAGTATTCCGGATAACCATTTTTCCACCAACCGACACGGGTTTTGTCAGGGTAGTACACGCCTGCGACATAACTTCCGCGAAGAGTTTCTCCCGAATAATCTTCTTCAAAGTTCGCGCGCTGCCCCATGCGCCCGTTTCCTATGCTGAATACGCTTTCGGAGATCTTGTTATAATGGGGATCAAAACCTTCTTCGATGATCTGCCACTCGTGATGCTTAAGATAATTCTTCATAGATCAATTAGCTATGCGTTTTGCGCTTCGGGCCAGGGAAGCAAACTGCTTTTAATATTCAAACTCAAAGTGGCCATAGAGCTTACGAGCTTGACTATTCATTCATTAACCAGCTCCAATTCCCGCAGGGTTGACAATCTAACATCAGACGTCCTGGAAAAAATTTTATTGGCTTTTTGCAACAGGACTGACGAACCGATCCCTATACACTTCATTCCCGCCGCAAGAGCAGCTTCAACTCCCGCTTCGGCGTCTTCAATAACGACGCACGCATGTGGATCAAGCGCCATTTTTTTGGCCGTAGTTAAGAATATTTCGGGATGAGGTTTCGTGTGCCTTATCATGTTGCCATCAACGATGGCCTCAAATTCGTCTTGTATTCGTAGCAAACGTATTACCGTCTTCGCATTCTGGCTGCTGGAAGCGAGGCCTACCTTAATACTATGGGATTTAAGTTCGCGTATCAGTTGTTTTACACCGGGAAAAATTTCATCGGGAGTCATCTGTTCAACGTAATCAATAAACCATGTGTTTTTTTTCCTCGCAAGCATTTCCTTGTGCTCCTCGTTGAGCGAAATACCCGCGAGGTGAAGAATGATTTCGAGTGATTGCATCCGGCTTACACCTTTTAGCCTCTCATTCTCTGATTCGGTTAGATTGTATCCAAGTTCATTCGCCAATCGCTTCCATGCTAAAAAATGATAATGCGCTGTATCCACAATAACACCATCTAAATCAAAAATGCAACCTTTAATTACGCCCAAATTTTCATTATTTATGTTGATACTGAAAATTTATGTTGATACTGAAAGTCCATGGTCGTTGGCCCATAGTCCAAAGAAATACCGGATTGACTGCATGCTTTTTTTATCCTGCTTCCTACAAGTCCTACACTACCATGGACTATCGATTGCCTAACCATAGGTTTCCTCCATGATCTTATCAGTTTCATTCAATGACTTGAAGACGCCGAAAGTTTTCCCCTGCGTGCGCAATGCGCCGAGCGTATTGCCATATTGTACGGCGCGGACATAATCTTTGGGATCTTGCAATAACCCAAATCCGATGCCGCCAGCAAAAGAATCGCCACAGCCTGTCGTGTCTATAACGTTGTCTACAGGAACAGCGGGAACCAAAACTTCCCTGACTTTGCTGCCTGATTTATAGTAGACCATGCAACCTCTTGAGTCCATAGTAATACACAGACATTTTACGCCTTTGTCCATGCAGTGGGTAGCGAAAGCCCGCATTTCCTCTGACGTTATCTCTTCTTCAAAATCTGAACTTTCATATTCTTTTTTATACCACGACGCATGCGCCTCTTCCAGATTCATTTTAAGTACGTCGATATAAGGAAGCCAGAGATCGCGATCCAGCCAGAACTTGCGTTGGCGTTCGCCTTTAAAAAGACAGGCTGTTGTAGGCCCATGGGCGTCAAAAATAATGATGTTCTTTTGCTTGCTTTTTTTCTTTATGAATTGCAGCGCCTGAAGGGAAATCTCGTAATCGCTGATAGGAATAAAAATAAAAACTTCACAATCGAGCAGGGTTTCAAAATCCTCCGGAACAATGGGATCCATAAAACCGGTTTGTCGTTCAACCCGGTTATTTAAATCCAAAAAACGCAAGCTGATAACGTCTCCCTGATCATTTTTACACGTAATATGGTCCAGGTTAATTCCTTTGTAACCTTTAAAAACTTCTTTTACATTGTCCTGATCCGTAACACGTACGTGTGATACCGGAATTATTTCAATTGCATCACCTACCATCGTAGACAACGCTATTACCGGATGAGCTACGCATCCCCATTTCTGAATCAGGTCACCCTGGTGAGTAACAATGTGATCTCTCGGAATTGGACCTACAATGGCGATTCTTTTCATATCAGTTCGGGCTATTTACCAAATAAGCTGCACCAAAAACCCCTGCGCTATCACCCAGCGATGGCTTTACGATAGGTGTTTCCAGCCCATGATTAAAGATATATTTCTTAACAGAATCAATACCACGGTCATAAAGCAAGTCGATATTCCCAACGCCTCCGCCGATAACAATTACATCGGGATCCAGAATATTGATAATGACACTCAATGAGATACCAAAATATTCAACCAGCCGGATCATCGTTCGCTGAGCTGTGGGATCTACTTTTGATTCTGCGAGAGCAACAATATCCCTGAGTTTTTTTTTATTCCCGGTTTCGCTATAATAATACCTTTCCAGCGCAGGCCCGGAAATGACCGTTTCAACACATCCGGATTTTCCGCAGTAACACGGACCTCCCGATTCGTGCAGGAAGTTGTGTCCCCATTCGCCGGCTATGCCGTGGAGCCCAATAATCGCTCTGCCGTCTATAACAATTCCTCCTCCTACTCCTGTACCCATAATTACTCCAAATACCACCCGGGCTTCGGGAAATCTTTCTTTCACTACTCCTAGCTGGGCCTCAGCAAGCGCAAAGCAGTCCGCATCATTTGCCATCTCAAGAGGAAGGCGCAACATTTCCTCAAGATCCTGTTTCATCGGCTTCCCATTCATGACTACTGTATTGCAGTTTTTCATGGTTCCGAGTTTAGGGTCGTGCACGCCCGGTGTGCCAACACCGATCCGGGACGGGGTATCCTCTGCGAAATGGCACATCATATCCACAAGTTTCTTAACCTGGTGGAGAATGTGTTCATAACCCTGATCGGCTTCGGTCGGCACCCGGTCGCGAAATAATACCTCGGGCTCCCTGGCGGATTTCAGAATCACGCCTTCTATTTTTGTACCGCCAAGATCAATACCCCACAAACTGTTTTTGGAAATTTTTTGCACGCTGACTACCGCTTTTATTAAAATTCAATGTAGTATAAAGAGGCATATTTTCCCAATTCGCCTCTGCCGCAATCTTCCTCGACTGACGGGAATATCTCCGGATAAAAAATTTAAACGTCTCTGATATCTCTGTGAACGGTACGGTACCGTCACACTCAAGCCACACCCGTCAGGAAAATTTTGTCACATCCCTGATCTGATCGTCCAGGTCTCGCAGCTCGGATTTGAATTTCGTTTCATCCCAACGCAAAGTCTGTCTGAGCGCGATGGCAATCTCATTTTTCCAACGTTGTACCTTATGAATATCAAAGTACAATAAGCCCGTTCGCCTGACAAAAAAATCCGATAGCGAAGCAACCATTTCCTGATGCAAAGTGAATTGCAGTTCCGATTTCAGCAACCGCAACTCATTGTGATCGGCAGAACTTGTGCTGTCCATGTAGGCGAGGATCTGATCGGTTTGACGGCCGTAGTTTTCAACCAGATAACGGGCGGTGAGCGCTGGCAACTTGAGGGCTGATAGCTTTTTTTCAACCGCATCTATATACCGAACCACTTCCCTGTGATTGGAGAAATCACTTCCCGGAAGCTTGATTTTATTGGTGAAACAGGGCTTAAAAGTTTTCCCTTGAAAATGTTTTTTAATAACAAGATTGACCACCCTTTCCGCCATTTTTCGGTACCCGGTTAATTTTCCTCCTGCGATCGATATTAACCCGGATGGCGACTCGAATATCTCATCTTTCCGCGACAGCTCCGAGGTGGATTTTCCTTCTTCATGTATGAGAGGCCTCAGCCCTGCCCAACTTGATTCAATATCAGATAATTTTAACCCAACCGTGGGAAAATTTGCGTTGACTGCGTTTAACAGGTATTGCGCATCTTCTTTATTGCTCACTACGCGATCGGGATCTCCCGTATAGGTCGTATCCGTAGTTCCGATGTAAGTGATCCGTCCCCTTGGAATTGAAAAGATCATTCTCCCGTCCTCAACGTCAAAATAAACAGCCTGCCGCACGGGAAATTTTTCGTGAGGCACAACTATATGGACACCTTTTGTAAGGTGAAGTTTCTTGCCAAGTTTCGAGTTGTTGATATCGCGAAGGTAATCCACCCACGGGCCGGTAGCGCTGACAACTGACTTTGATTCGATGATAAAAGATTCATTGGTGAGATCATCGGTTACGCTGACACCGGTGATGGTGTTTTCATGATAGATAAAATCATTTACCCTCGCATAATTAAGGATACAGGCATTGTGGCGAACAGCAGCCTTGATCACCTCAACTGTGAGCCTTGCGTCATCGGTCCGATATTCGGCATAGATCGCTCCTCCATTAACATCATCAGGTTTGAGAAGCGGTTCGTGTTTAAGTGTTTGGGAGCGGGAGAGCATCCTCCGCTCGTCCTCTGCTCTCACCCCAGCGAGATAATCATAAACTCTTAACCCGATCGATGTTACCCAATAACCAAGACCTTTTCTTTCCGATAAGGGAAGTAACATCTTTTCCGGATGAACGAGATGCGGGGCCAGTTTGTGTACCACAGCACGCTCACTACCAACTTCTCTGACTAATCCAAATTCGAATTGTTTGAGATATCTCAGCCCGCCGTGAATCAGCTTTGTCGATCGCCCGGAGGTGCCGAATGCGAAATCACTTTTCTCAAGTACGGCTGTTTTTAAACCACGCGATGAAGCATCCAGTGCGATTCCTGCTCCTGTAATGCCTCCGCCGATCACTAACAGATCAAAGGTTTCTTTCCGAAGCCGCTCCAGTATCTTCTCCCGCTCAAATACAGAAAACTCCCGGGCAACCATAAATAGGGTTCATAGGCAGAAAATTAGTCAAATAGGGAGAGATAAAGCACAAAATAGTTGGCGAAGTTACAAAATTCGAGGTTTCAGGCTGGGCATTTGCCCTCAAATGGATGGATATCGACTGTTCATTTAAGACGAGGACAGAAACAGGTTACAGCTCATTTTGCTTGCTCTTATGGCTTTCATTCTGGTACTTCTTAAAATACTTGAAGGCAGCTGGTGTGGAGTTCTGGGAAGTATGCGTGTCGTGTGAGGCCTGCTTCCTAAAATAAGACTTGAAGCGAGCAGATTCTATGATAAAAATTGAATCATCCTGTATTTCTTCGCGGTCTTCCCTTGCTTCAATGACTTGTTACGCCCTCAGCTGGTTTTTGAACCGATCGCAACTCCATTCTTTTTTTTAGGCGCATAGTAAATAGAACAGCATTCTTATTATTATTGACAGGTTTTATTTTGAGATTACACCGTTTCTTGTCGAAATAAATTTGATTCCAATGAGCTATAGATCAGCATTCACATTTCTAATTGTCTTCGCATTTTTGGTATCATGCGTTAGCCCCAGAGATCCGGGCACCGACACGGCGCGAACCGCTGATGAATTTGTTGTTATTGGATATGTTCCGGGCTTCCGCGGGGAAATAGATGAAACAACCATCGATGCAAATAAACTCACGCATATAAATTATAACAAAGACCAGTCGGGTGACCGGGCCCTCAAGGAATATACACAGGCAGGTGTGCCCTCGAAAAAGTTAGTACTGGGAATCCCTTTCTATGGCAGAAGCTGGTATATGAAAAGCCATGACAACCGTGGAATTAACCGCGGTGTGGATTCACTTGCACGCGGGGGCGGATATACCTTCGTTAAAGATAGCATTGCCACCCGCCCGGGTTTTGTACGCTACTGGGACGATAAAGCCAAAGCGCCTTATCTTTGGAATGCCGAAACAAAACAACTCGTTACCTACGATGATGAAGAATCAGTAAAGCTTAAATGCGCCTATGTGAGGGAACATAAAATGGCAGGTGTCATGTTCTGGCAATACGCCAGCGATCCCAAAGAATATTTGATAAATGCAATCCATGAAACACGGGCAAGCCAATGAATAAATTTTTAAATACGCACTGATATGAAAAAAGCAATTTTATCCTCCCTTTTTATGCTCATCCCCTTCATGGCCACATTGGCACAAAACAAAGACGAACAGGCCGTCGCGAGCGCTGTACAACAACTTAATCAAGGAATGATCGACGGTAATCACATTACGCTTGATCAACTGACATTCTCAAGCCTGAGTTACGGACATTCCAGCGGACTTGTGGAGGACAAAAATGCCTACATTACCGCTATCGTTGATGGTATCTTCGGCTTCACCTCCATCGATCTTACAGAACAAACAATCTCAGTCACCAACAATGTCGCCATCGTAAGGCACAAATTTTCTGCAGGAACTGATAACAAAGGCCAGGAACCCGGCAGGGTTAACCTTGCTGTTCTGCAGATCTGGCAAAAGGAAAAAGGTAAATGGCTGCTCCTGGCAAGACAGGCGACTAAGATTTAGTAATCGGTAATCTGTAGACAGTAGTTAGTAAGTCAGTAACAGTAACTCATCAGTGCCGGGTATTTGATCCAATTTATGGAATGGCACAATATAGATCACGATAAGCTAAGAATTACAGCCTGGCTAAGAAGATATCTTACATCAGCAAATTAAAACACCAACGCCCAACACACCAAATGCAAATTAAAAATTACCGGTGGCTGATTGTGGCGTTGCTTTTTTTTGCAACCACAATAAATTATCTGGATCGCCAGATCATTGGATTGTTGAAACCCACGCTGGAGAAAGAATTCACATGGACAGAAACAGATTTTGCCCACATCGTGATGGCCTTTACAGCCGCATATGCAATCGGACTATTGTTCTTCGGTTGGTTAATTGACAAGATCGGAACTAAAGCAGGATATTCGTGGTCAGTGATCATTTGGAGCCTGTCCGGAATGTTCCATGCGCTGGCGAGAAGCGTATCGGGTTTTAGCCTTGCAAGAATCGGCCTGGGAATCGGAGAAGCGGGCAACTTTCCGGCGGCGATGAAAGCCGTGGCAGAATGGTTTCCAAGGAAAGAACGCGCACTCGCTACCGGAATTTTTAATGCAGGCACTAGCGTAGGGGTTGTGATGGCTTTGCTTATCACCCCCTGGATACTGGTAAACTACGGCTGGCAGGAAGTGTTCTGGATTACCGGTGCCCTGGGTTTTGTGTGGCTCATCTTCTGGCTGATCCTGTATGAAATACCGTCAAGACAAAAACGCCTCACTCCGGAGGAATTGAAACTGATCACCCTTGATCACGAACTAAATTCCGATATCCCGGAAAATTCGCGTCCTGTTAAATGGCTCAAGCTATTTACATTCCCGCACACCTGGGCTTTTGTTACCGGAAAATTCCTCATCGATCCGATATACTGGTTTTTTCTTTTTTGGCTTCCCTCCTATTTTTCTTCCACTTTCAATCTTGACCTGACGCGTCCCAGCCTTCAGCTAATGATTATTTACGCTGCGACGACCATTGGAAGTATCAGCGGAGGATATTTTTCCTCCTGGCTGATCAGAAAAGGATGGCCGACTCTGAAAGCGAGAAAAACCGCATTGTTTATTTTTGCCACCCTGGAACTTTCCATCATTTCGGCACAATTCGTAACAGATATCTGGATTGCTGTAGCACTTATAAGTCTCGCAGTGGCCCTGCATCAGGCGTGGGCAACAAACATGTTCACGACCGCTTCAGATATGTTTCCCAAGGAAGCTGTAAGTTCTGTTGTGGGCATTGGGGGTATGACCGGCGCAATCGGAGGTATATTATTCCCCATTCTCGTGGGTTATCTACTGGACGCCTACAAAGCCCAGGGTAACCTCGCCGGAGGATATAACATTTTGTTCACCATCTGCGGCTTCACTTACCTGGTGGCCTGGACAATTATTCACTTCCTTACCCGCGGTCCCAAAACAAGAGTTGACCTCAGTCAATTGAACTAAAAACTGAGCCGGATGTAACTATGCTGACAATTAAAACTGCAACCCTCGGAAGCGTTTAATGTGTAGTCATCCAAAAACCAGCTGTCGCGTTTCTTCTTCTTGTTAAAGACCGACTTGACCTGGATCTCACGCCTTGTTATCGGTAGATATTGAGGAGATGTGACTCGTTTTGCTGTTTGGCATTTTTTAATCCATGGGTATCAACTTTCCGGAGGATGTCACCTCCTGGGGAATGATGACTTCGGGACTCCCGTATAAATAAATATTTCCAACACCGCGAATACTGTATTGAATCCACTTGTCAGCCCTCACATTACAATCACCCTTGGAATTATTTTCAATCCACACATTATCCGCGGCGAGCTCGTTTGCATCTACGGACATGAGACCATAAATATAGATCATCAAATCCTCCGCTTTTCCAGTGATCGTTAATTTTCCGCCGCATTGGTGATTGTTCCAATAGTAGAACGTTCGGCAATTTAGTTCAAGGTCTAAACGGCTGAGTTTCGGATTGTGACCCATAACAATCCGAAATTCATCTGCAGTAATGGGGTTCACGGTCGTGATAAAACATGTTTCATTCGGCCGTACCTCTTTCAATGTTTTAGAGTGAATGAATAACTTAACCTTATTCTTATCTGGCATGATCCATTTGACTCTCGATCTATTACTGATTCGCAAAATCTCATTTTCAACTTTAAACTCTATATTTTTTATTGCGTTCCCGTGCCCTCTGATGTTTAACGCGTAAATCGTATCCTCGACCAGGTAGACATCAAAAACACTGTTTAGCTCGACCGTGCTAAAAGGACTGAGGCTTTCGTGTAATGTTTCTTCTTCCAGACCATCGTCGTCGCACGAGATGATCAGACCAAACATTGTTAAAAGAAAACAGTATTTCAGTTTGAAAAGCATGTTAATTGTTTTCACCATGTAATACCTAACCCAAATTCAGGATAATCCAAAATATGCAGATGGGATTTCATAGCCAGCTGAACAAAAAAACCGCTTGAGATCCGGTATCGGAATACGCCGCGGTTATACATCACATGCTTATCCACCCTGTCTGTTAATAACAAATAGAACCCCTCCTGAATAATAAGACTGAAGTTCTTGTAGACGAGTTCCTGCGAGAGGTGGATTCCAGACCTGAAATCATAAAGATCTTTGTGATTCTTTAGTTCAAGTGTCAACATCTCAGCTTCCGTAGCTCCGTCATAAAAAAGATCCGCACCGACACCGAAATGCACAGCCCTGAATGCTTCCCATTTAAATTCAAATGTGGCTGAAGAAGTGAAATAGCTTTCCGACCCGATCGCGCGGGGATGCTTTCTTCCGGCACTACAAATGAATTCATAGTGAAAGTCCTGTTTGTGATCCGCGTAGTCATTCACGTGTTTCTGACCTTCATCCCCCACCCTGTATTTGAGGCCCGCATATAGAGTAGCATAATTCAGACCTAAATTGGGTTCCCTGGCATTGGCGTTCGAAAAATGGTCGAACGACAAACCGGAGTGCAGTCTTATTTTTCCGGGCATTTTGTATTCCATCCCCAGTTTAAGATTAAAATGTATGTTCAGATGGGTACCAACCGCGACATTGAGGTAATTATTCTCCAGGTCAAATTTTCGGGTAACATAGCTTACCCCTATCCCCGTTTCGTTGTAAAAATCAAGCCGTCTGCCCGAAATAATATCTAATCTGAAATATGGAAAAAGCGAAAACTCACTACCGTGTACTTCATCATTACCAAGTGTGGAGTAAAAGAACGATAGGCCATACTCCGGATAATTATACAATTGTTCCCATAAATTTTTTCCGGTGGTTTTTTTGGAAATATTGAAACTGGATGAGTGAATATTGTCTATTGCCAGATAAAGCAAACTGGAATATTCGGGAAGCAGAAACCCGTAATGATAGTCTGCAGATACATTCAGATCGTCGGCAAACCTGCTTTGTGCCGAAACATTCGCGGAGAGAAAATAAAAAAATAGGAATAAAACCCTGAAATTCTTCTGAGGAAAAAAATTTGTAATCATTAAAATTTCAAACGTTGGGCCGCTTCTGGTTTAAGTTGAACCCGAAAGGGAAATAAAAAAAACCAAAGTACCAAATAAGGCAGCTATCCCTGCGTCCATCCCATCGTCCTTTTCACCGCCTTTACCCATCCATCGTAGAGCTTTTTGCGGGTAGCCCCATCCATTTGAGGCTTAAAACATTTTTGGATCCTGCGGTTCGTAACAATGTCTTCCTTTTTCCATAGCCCGACCTGAATGGCTGCAAAATAAGCTGCCCCCTGGGCCGTCGATTCGATCACCTCAGGTCTTTCTACTTCGGCACCGAGAATATCGGCCTGAAATTGCATGAGAATATTATTGGCACATGCTCCGCCATCGACTTTGAGACTCATCAATTTTAGTCCTGAGTCCTCCTGCATGGCATTCAGAATATCTTTGGTCTGGTAGGCAAGCGATTCTAACGTTGCTTTAATGATATGATCTTTTCCTGTATCCCGGGTCAATCCGAAAATGGCGCCGCGTGCATACATGTCCCAATAGGGCGCACCCAGTCCTGCGAAAGCGGGAACCACATAGACATCGTTTGAGCCCAGGGCCTTTGCAGCAAAGTATTCCGAGTCTTTGGCCTGATCTATGAGGTGAAGACTATCACGCAGCCACTGCACTGCGGCCCCCGCGATGAAAACACTGCCTTCCAGGGCATATTCAACCTTGTTATCCAACCCCCAGGCTATGGTAGTAACCAAACCGTTGTTGGATAACTGGATTTTTTCTCCCGTATTCATTAGCATAAAACAACCCGTGCCATAGGTGTTTTTAGCCATTCCGGGATTGAAGCACGCCTGACCAAATAAGGCAGCCTGCTGATCTCCCGCAATTCCGGTGATGGGGATTGTCTTATTATCAAGCTTGAAATCACCAAAGTGCGAAGCTGAAGGCTTTACTTCCGGCAACATGGATTCAGGAATTTCCAGCTCGTCCATGAGTTTTTTATCCCATTTTAATTCGCGGATATTATAAAACATCGTCCGGGATGCATTTGTATAATCGGTGACGTGAACCTTTCGACCCGTCATATTGTATACAAGCCAGGAATCAACTGTACCAAATGCAAGCTGACCTTTGTTTGCCTTTTCCCTCACTCCGGGAACATTGTCGAGTATCCACTTTACCTTCGTTCCGGAAAAATAAGAATCAATGACCAGCCCTGTGTTCTGGCGGATATATTGTTCGAGGCCCTTTGCCTTCAACGCTTCGCATATGGGCGCGGTGCGTTTATCCTGCCACACAATCGCGTTGTAAACAGGTTCCCCCGTATTTCGATCCCAAACAACAGTGGTTTCCCGCTGGTTGGTGATACCGATAGCCGCAACTGAAGACACATCCACCGCCTGCTCCTTTATCAGCTTATTTAATGTCCCCATTTGCGTATTGAGAATTTCCATAGGATCATGTTCCACCCACCCTGAGTGCGGGAAGATCTGTCGGAATTCCTGCTGGGCAATACCAGTAATGGCGCCTCTTTGGTCGAAAAGAACTGCTCGTGAACTTGTTGTTCCCTGATCGAGGGCAATAATAAATTTCGACGCCATAAATGAATTTACACGAATAAAACTTTGAACAGCCAGGAGCCCAATACGCCCCCTATCAAAGGCCCTACAACAGGGATCCAACTGTAGGACCAATCTGATGAACCTTTTCCCGGAATAGGCAGAATAAAATGCGCTAGCCTGGGAGAAAAGTCACGTGCCGGGTTGATGGCAAAGCCCGTTGTTCCTCCCAGGCTAATACCAATGGAAATGATCAATGCGCCCACTAAGATAGGATTGAGGCCCTCATAATATTCATTCGCGCCAATAAACAGAATACCAAGCACCAGCACCATGGTGCCAATTGTCTCACTGATGAGATTTGGTATGGTTTCTCGGATGGCAGGCCCCGTGCAAAAAACTGCTAATTTCATCTCCGGGCTTTCAGTGCGCGCCCAGTGGCCCATATAATGAAGCCAAACCAAAATCGCCCCCCCAAAGGCACCAGCAAACTGGGCCAGCATGTATCCCAACACAAGATCTCCGGGGAAATCTCCATTCACAAAAAGGGCGAGTGTAACCGCCGGGTTGATATGAGCGCCACTGATCCTGCCAACAGCGTATATCGCTAGTGTGACTGCCAGCCCCCAGCCCAATACAATGGTGAGCCATCCCGCGTTTTGGGCTTTTGAATCTTTTAAAAGAACCCCCGCTACAACTCCATTGCCAAGCAAAGTGAGGAGCATCGTGCCTAAAAATTCTGCTAAATAGGGTGACATAGACATAGAGTTAGGTGTAGATATTTCTATATGATCAGAAAAATAAACAATGTGATTGCAGGTCACAACCTTCAAACCTATTATTTCGACAAAAATATCTGTGAGCACTCCAACTAAGATCTACCTTGGTTTATGCCGGATTTGGACATTGAGTAGCGATCCCGCGAATGGCGTTGTATCGACGCGCAAGATGGGCGGTTTAATTTTCAGCCAGGTCTTCTCTGCGGGTCTTGATTTTATCCATCACATAAATGCCAAGAGCCCGGCCTTCGGTGATACCATGCTCGATGGCTGGCCTGTAATGTATTCCTCCATAAAGCCTGCTGATAGCGGCTTCTTCCGAAGCTTCCTTAAATGAATTGAAGCTGCGGGCTGTCAGACCGAATTCAATTTCGGTTGAATCAAGGAATGAAAAGTTATCTCCAAATAATTTGGTAAGCATCACCGCTGAGGCGGCTGATATTACACTGTGTCCACTGGTGTACTCCGGAAATGGCGGGGTTTGTAAAACCGGAACCCAATCTTCATCAATATGCTCATTGATGAAGGTTTCCGGACGGATTAATTTGGACCGGTATTTTTCATCCCAACAGCTTATGAACCCATCCATCAATGCAACTGAAACAAGGGCATAGGCCTCTGTAGCCTGCACAAAATCAGCATTTACTTTCTTGCACGCAACATTGGTAATGTTCATCCAGTGACCTCCGGGAGATATCTTTTTTGTCGCAAACATCACGTGTCCCTTGACGTTCATCACGAAGGGGTTGCAATCCCAAAAGCTGGCAATTTCGCGTTGCTCCTGTGTCAGATTTTTACCCACTGAATAAACCTCATACGCTTCCTTAAAGAAAGGGCTATCCTGATTTGTAGAAAATGCTGTAGGACCAGCGGGTTTAAACTGCGCGCATGAGTCAATTGCAAATGTCCGGATCTTTGCCCAGTGAGGTTCAATGGCATCCATGTAAGCAGGAGGAGTCGGCTTCCATGTTGAAGGCCCATCCTCAATAGAATACTTTGGGAATGAACGCGATTGCTTGTAATTATCTTTGGATGACCAGGCAAGCACATGTTGGGCAACCTGCCGGCCATAAGCGGTGGAACGTTCAAAAACTTCGTCAGGCACCCCCGCATGCTTAAACTGTTGCATGATCTTGCCATAAAAAGCGTCCATCTTGTCTTCTGAAAAAACAAGCGTCTTTCCCACGGTCAGCATTGCCTCAACGGATGCTAAAGGATAACAATACTCCAGGCTGACCTGAGGTTTCGGAACTTCGCCCAACCCATTCAACTGCCCTGCTAAACTCACATACTTTGGATTCTCATGAATAGCCGCTTCATACCCGGCAACGCTCATATAAACATAAATCCGGCTGGCGACAGGAGGTGAAAAAATATCATGGACGATCACATCAGTTACCTGCTTCACTGCGCGGTGAACAAAATCAGCGTCCTTTACTTTGGGTTTATAATCCTCACTTGGAACAGATACAGAGCATGCTCCCATACCTATAACAACTGACACCAAAAACAATTTTGAAATTATGCTGTTCATCCGCTTTCTGTTAACTGGCAATTTAAGAATTTACAATCATTTAAGCACGATCTTTTGCAAACGCATTATTTCACACTAAAATCCGTAAGATTTTATTACTACCGGCAGTTCTCCTAAAGCGATTAATTCCCAGGATTTCTCCTGCGCTCAAGTTGCCTGATGTCCTCTAAATCCCTTCTTGACATAATTTTGTTTTGAATCAAATCATCATACCCCATCACAGGAATGCTTATACCGTCAATTACAATTTTTTCAGCTCGTTGCAAAGCAGCGCTAAATTCTATATTCCCATCAATAATAGATAACAATTCAATACTGAAACGTTCCAGGGGTATTCTGATAAAACCTTTTGTATCATAATTCTCCAGCCGCTCAAGATCGCCCGTGTCATAACCAAAGGTCTGAATACTTCTAATAAGGTTTCTAAAATTCTTTTCCGTAGGCAAATACCAGAAATCCGCGTCACCAGTTGACCTTGTATAGCCATGCAAATTAACCGCTATTCCCCCAATGACCATGTACTCTACATAATTCTTGTTGAGAATAGAACAAAATTCAGCTATTTCTTTTTGGAAAGGAGGCATTCTTCTTTTTCAGGACAATAAAATGATCATCATTATAAACAGGCTTTAAAAATTTATACCTACTGATAGCCAGGGACAAATCAATCAGTTCAAACATTTTTTCTATACGCTGCTCTTTTGTGAGGGCCATGTCTGCGATGGCCTGATCCTCTTTCTTTTTATCCCATGAAATAAATAGCGCTTTTTTCATCTTTATATGCGATTAACGCAATTTGAAGGTATATTCAATAAATTTCAAGTTTCCAAAGTTATATTTTTCACCTGTTTAGGGTACCTATTTTAAATATTGTCACAAATAACCACTTCCTTAAAGGCCATCGCAATTCACCTTACTGATTTTCATAAATCAAAAGCCCATCATTATTTCTGGATACCAGATAGATCTTTTTACCTATTGAATTTACCAAATATTGAATATCCCTTCCCTCACCTTTTACCACAAAACCTGATGATTGCTGTGATAATGATCTGAAATTTCCTTTTCCATCACCGAGCATCATTAAACCATAACCGGCATCGTAGCGGCCAAATTCAGGCTGCACAGCATACAGATTTCCCACGGCCAGAATATCTGTGTGTCCGTCATCATTAAAATCTCCTTCACTGAATGAAAAGACAGGGAACATTTGCGCTTCAACTGGTAGTTGAGCTATAGAAAATTTTCCGTTGCGGGTGTTCTCCAGGTAAACGGAAGCGAAAATAAAAGCATTGTTGACAACGTATTTCCCTGTGTCTTTTGTTGGGATAATATCCTCCAGTATTACGTTCCGGAAATTGCTGTATTTCAAAAATGTTCTCTTTAACGACGGCACTTGTCGTACTAACTGGTCACGTGAGATAAATGGGTACCGTTCCCCCTGATTATAACATGCGAGAATGTGATCGATGCCGCCGTTATTGTCAATATCGCCAACGTACAAACTAACGGGCTCATGTGTACCCGCCTTTAGCCGGGAATTCAATCCCAGGTTCCCCACAGCAAAATCCATGTCGCCATCCTTGTCAAAATCACTTGCCGTTATGGTATTCCACCAACCATTTGTTTTTCCCAATCCATATTCATGGGTTTTGTTTTGAAACGTGCCTTTCACATCCTGGATGAGAATGGTGACAGGCATCCATTCTCCCACTACTATGAGATCCGGCTTGCCATCCTGGTTTAAATCAGACCACACCGCATCGGTCACCATACCAGGATATCCTGCGTCATCATCTTTCCCGCCTGGGAGCATGGATGATCCATTCGTAAAAAGGCCTTTGCCGTTATTGATCAAAATATAACTCCCGGGACTTATGCCATACTCACCCACAACCACTCTCCCACCGATGAATAAATCGATATCGCCATCGCCTTCAATATCCGTGGGTTTTACACAAGAGGCGTTGACAAATATTTCAGGTAAATTTCCCCGCGATTTTTTAAAGACGCCCTTGCCATTGTTCAGATATAACCGGGGAAGCAGGTTGGCATGATTACCGGGGAACTCCTGCCCGCCACTCACAACGATCAGATCGAGGGTTCCGTTTCCATCCGCATCAAAAAAAGCAGCGCCAATATCTTCTTGTAAGGAATCCAACTCCAGCGCGGGCTGAGGCGTTCGGAAAAAATTTCCAGATTTGTGCTGGATAAAGATCTGCCCACTCTGGCCTGTAGCCCCCCCGATAAAAAAATCTTCCATTTTATCGCCATTGATGTCGCCCACGGCAATTTTCGGTCCCTGAGTTGACAACATATGCGGGATCAATTTCTCAGCATTGAATGCATTAAAACTATTTT
>JBBDXJ010000155.1:0-4703 GCA_040902445.1 Cyclobacteriaceae bacterium
AGGCGCTCCCGTCTCCGCGTTTTGTGGTAGTTCGAGAGTCCGCTCACACTTCGCAAGCACCTCGCACTGGCCACTCGCTTCGCTCGCGATGCCTGCTCGGTATTGCTTCATGTTCGCTCAGCGGCTTCCGTTGGTGTTCGTGGTAACTCTATGTGCTTGCCCCACCCGCCCAGTGCGCGCACAAGCCCGCCAGCTAACGCAGGCGGCTCCCTTATCTTCCATTCGTTCGCCTTCGCGAAGCATTATTTATGGACTCTAAATAATCCTTAAACCCTTGCTTTCCTTGCAATTGATTTTTTGTGTGATTACTTTTCTTGTAATTATGGTATTCAGCATGGCCATCCGGCAGTTGATCCAAAAAACCATGTGCTTGTTTTGCACCGCCAGACTTTAGCGCAGTAAGGATATGTAAACTTTTTCTGGCGCGTGTCATGGCAACATAAAACGCATTTTTTGTTATCCAGCTCATATTTACATTATCAAAACCAATTATGATTACATGATCGGCGGATAACCCTTTTGATCCGACTATTGTGATCAATTCAACAGCGCCCATCTTTCTTACCTCGATTTCTTCCAATTCCGCTTCCTCCTCTTCTTGATGTTCAATTTCCGTAACCTCTTCTTGGTTAATGGATTTTCTTTCCATATCCACTTTGAGCCGATTCTTATCGGCTACGACAATATGACGAACGATACTTTCTATTTTTTGTTCTGTTGTCTGACCGTTCGCTTCCAAAATGGCTTTAATCTCATTACATTTTTGCATTGCGCTTGTAATTTCTTCGGCTTCAAGATCACATAAGTTCTGATTGTTTTGCATGGCTATTGCAATCAATTCATGTGTCCTCGTCTCCGTTACGTTTTGGTAATGCAAAACTTTTCGGAAAGTGAAATTATTTTGAGGATTATTGGCGAGAGAGTAATAGCTTAAAATCGTATAATAATCCTCTGAAAAATAGCGATTTTCTGCCTGATACTCCGCTACAATAGCTGAGATTTTATTTTTTGATTCTCCATAAAAATTTACTTCTTTTGCCGGAGTTAATATCAGCAGAAAAGCGTCCTTTTCTTTTCCCTCGGTCAATTTGGTTTTTCGTTCGTCAATTTCCGCTTTGTTGTCCGCGACAAACTTTTCTATGTAATCAACAGCGGTTGGAGCAGTTGCACAAGCAATAACCTGCACTTTGGGTTTTTCATCAGCAGTTTTGATTGGCAGGTAGATTTTTTCTATGCATTCCGCCTCGCGACTTTGTTGAATAAAATGTCCCGCCGATTTTGTAATATGAAAACTGCTCCTGCCGCAAAATGGCAACATTCCGTTTGCATAGCTGTTGTTCTGGTAAAGATTTCGTATCAATGTCGGTTTTCCAGACTTTAGCTTTTCGTAAAGTACCTGTTCATCATCACCGACAACAAGCAAGCCCTTAGGATCGCTCACTAATTGATTTATCAAAGCATCCTCCGCAGAGTTAAAATCTTGATACTCATCAATAATGAAATAACTACTTTCGTTAAGATCGGCGTTTTCGGCCAAAGCATCTTTGGCACGCAAGATTAAATCAGCAAAACCAGCTGCATTGAAAAATTGGCATAACTTAAAATAGGTTTCCTTCAAATCCTGCCCTTCCGCGGATTCATCAAAATCGGCGTTGTGCAATTGCTCCTCAAATTTTTTCCAAGTGTAAACGCCCTTATCCAATGCAGGATGAAAAGCCAAAACATCGCTCCATACAATATCTTTCCAAAATTGCCCTATTATTCGAAAGTGCGGCCGAAAACGCCATTCTGTTGTGCCGTGATTTTGTTCAACGATACTACGAGCGAATTTATGCAAGGTTGAAGCAGTGATGTTGCTTTTTTGCTCATCGGTTAATTGAGTGTCGCCGTCAATATCGCTTTGCAAATCCGCAACTAATTTCCTCACAAAGCTCGTTACAAATACTCTCGCTTGCGCGTCTTGCTGATACCAGTAGTTGACCCTGTTCAGAAACAAATGGCTTTTACCGGTTCCGGGACCGGAAACGATTAAAAATCTCGAGGCTTCATGTTGAGCAATGGCCGAAGCGTTTTGATTACGATATTCAGTACGTCTATCGTCAGTTAAAGCGTCCAGTTCGCCGCGTAAGGCTTGAAGCTCGGTAGAATCGAAAGGAGTGCCATCGTTGTTTATCAGATGTCGCATAGCGTTGCATTCTATTTCCCAGATTTGGTTCGGTTGTGTTCCTTGCATAGCATTTGGCAATTCTGTGCAAGCGTTTTTCCACCTTCGTGCCAAGGTGTGATATGATCGGCTTCCATTTCTTCAATGTCCCATTTCTGTTTTTCTTTCTTCTCTTTTTTACACCACGGGCAAACACCTTTTTGCCGTTCGTACGCTTCGCGTTTCATTCTGTCGGTAAAAGCACGAATTGAAAGGTGTTTTTCTTGCCCCGTCAAAACATACGGATAAATGCCGGACTTTTTGGTAACATCTTCGTCTTGCATTAACTCTTTAACTTCGGCTTCCAGTTTGGTGGCGTTCAATTTTTTGTCCTTGAATTGGTTATAAAGCTCGCCCCAAGCAACGCTACTCATTTCTTTGCGGTAATTCGTAAATGTCTCTCTCGTCCAAGCAATGACGTCCTGAAAGTATTGCCATAATTTATCGGCGTTTTTGTCATGCTGGTGTTTAGCCATGTAGTCTGCTACTTCTCCGTTATTGATCCATGAAAGCGCAGTCTCTAAATACTCTTGTCGGATTGGCGAGCCACTTACTAGCTGGCCGCCATCGTTAGCCAATAGATACGCCGCGCAATTTGATTTACTAAATTTGAGTTTTGCGTCCGAAAGCCACGGGCCAGTGTAAATGGCATTGAGCAACTCCTGTGGCGTAAGCTTCTCGCCAGCCGTATTGATAACATCGAACCATTCGATGCGCTCCTTGTCCGTACCATCGCAGAAGTAAACCATCAGCTCGTAGTTCAATATCTGATCTTTTTCTTCTTTTGTAAGATTATGAAAATAGCGATCGTTAATTGAATAGTCGCCATTGACGTACTGACAAATGCTTAAAGTGCGTTGTTGACCATCAAGCACTTCGAAGTTACCGACGTTATTTTCTATCCAGTACATAACATTGAGAGGAAATTTATGCCGGACGGTATGCATCACAGCATCGCGTTGTTTGTCTTTGTATACAAATTCGCGCTGATACTTCGGACGTACATCGAGCTTGCCACCATATGCAACGACACCCTCCTCGGCGCTGTCTTTATAGCCGTTTGTTACTTCCCGCACAGAAATTTTTTGTAGTTCTATTTTCATATCATTTTTTTATTTTAATAAGGAGTCGTGCATAGGTTGGTTTAAGTTCGTTATTGACCCTTATTGCGGCACGCCGATTTAGATCATTGTATTTTGGCGAATGTGCTTTGGTATACATTTTAGCTCGATGCTTGTTTTTGGGGTCTCTATCGGTGATTCCTAAAATTTCAAATTGATTGGGGTTGTATTTATCGAGAAAAGTTACTGGTACTCCCATCACACCTTCATAGTTCATTGGGATATCTGAAACTTTTGATACTTCAATCGCATTATAATTATCATATTTCGCATATTCTTTCGGGCCATATTTCTTATAGAGGATCAGTTTTTCGTGTCGCTTCGTAGTATCGAGATTAGTGTACCAGCCAACATTGCCAAACTTTTTAAGTGTACCGTCCGGTTGTTTGAATTCTTTTACTTTGCCGTAGCCAGTCCATACTTTATTTTTCTTTACGAACTCAAAGAATTCTTTATATGAGATTGCGTTGTCGTTTCCGATTATTAAAAACTTTTTCTTGTGCTCAATGAGTTGAGCGACATATTCACGGAACAGAGAAAATGGCGGATTAGTTACTACTATGTCCGCCTCTTTGAGTAACTTGATACATTCTTCACTACGAAAATCGCCGTTGTCCTGCAAAGGAACGGTGGCATTTTTATTGTGCTTAAGCAATTGCTCCACATCATCGAGACTGATTGAGCCATCATGGTTAATATCTGGTACTTCGTTGATTTCAATTCTGTGCGCCTCTGCATCTTTAGGTTTTATGGATTTCAACCCTTCCATTTCAAACAGCGGTAACTGCCTGCCCGCTATTGGCGATCTATTATAGCTCGTTGTAATGAGCTTTTTGAGTTCCCAAGCATTGAAATTGGCGGCAAAGTATTTGAAAAAATTGCTCTCAAACGGATCGTCGCAGTTGCAATAAACAATCTTGCCGCGAAATTGATCTTTGTAATGTTTCAGTTCCTTCTCAATATCGGCAAGTTGTGTGTAAAACTCGTCGTTTTTTACCTTGGCTGCTCGATGTAAATTTGAGTTTGAAGATTTATTAGTCATAGTTATTTCAAAAGCTCGTCGCTTGTTACTTCCAACGCTTGGGCAATTTTCTCAATCGTGGCAAGCGTAGGATTACCCTTGCCCGCTTCAATATTGCTCATTTGAGCACGATCAAGCCCGACCGCGCGGCAAATGTCGCCTTGCGACATTTCCTTTTGCTCGCGTATCCGCTTTATGTTTTTACCAAGTTTAGATGTAGGGGTTTTCATATTCACAGATGTAGTATAGCTCTTGTTGTGTCTTATCACAATAATGTGATATATTACAAGTATGTTTATATTAAAGCGGCGGCAGCAAAACCAAAAATTTCCTTCCTTTCAAATTTTCCGCTTCGCGG
>JBBDXJ010000156.1:0-30782 GCA_040902445.1 Cyclobacteriaceae bacterium
CAAATACAACTTACTATGAAATGAGCAAGAGCTACCGAAGGTTTAGTGCAACAATAGCTCTAAGGCAAGCTGGCACTGCTGCAACATTCTGGTTCTTTTCTTTTTTTTGCGTTGTCGGATTCTTTTTCATTCTAAAATTTCTTCCTGAAACCAAGGGACAGTCTCTCGAACAGATTCAGCGATTCTGGAAACAAAGGGCTATCGCATGAGTATAGCGGGCACACCGAAATTATCCACCAAGGCGATTCATAATGCAGAAGCATCGCTTGCAATTGACACCTATGGCGGTGCTATTATCGATTTCCGTCTGCGCGATTCAAAAATAAATCCTCTCAGTTTCAGGTTTACACAAGATCAAATGCCCGTGAATAATAAATCGGGAGCTCCGTATCAGGGACACTTTTTGTGCCTGGGCCGATGGGGAGAACCTTCGGTTGGCGAAAAAAAAGCCGGCATTCCAGATCACGGCGATTTTGCGAATAGGATGTGGGCCTGTACTTTGTCCGATCAGGAAGCCATGCACATGCACTCTGAAAGCAAGCTTGAAGGACTAAAACTTGAACGCACTATACAGATGGACAAGTCTTTGGCGCTGTATATGGTTAGTGAAACCGTAACCAATATTAACTCCCTGGGAAGATTGTACAACATGGTTCAACATCCGACTCTTGCGGCGCCATTTCTTAACAATAACACGAAGATTCAATGTAACGCATTTAAGGGCTTTCATTATAAAAATTACCATGATCCGGAAAAAAATGTTTCCGACTGGCCCTGTGGCGTAGCGGAAGATAAGACCATCAATGATCTTCGCTTCTGTCATAAGGGAGTGAGTTCCGTATTTTCTTTCATCGTCGATCACAACTCGCGTTTTGGATGGATCACCGCATATTCCCCCGACGTGAAGCTCTTAATCGGATATCTTTGGCCAAGAAAGGATTATCCCTGGATTAATTTATGGAAGGATTGGGACAATGGAATTATAAGATATTGTGGCCTTGAGTTTGGTACCACTGGTATCCATCAACCATTTTTGGAGATTCTCGCGCAAGGTAAGTCGACTGTTTTTAATACTAGCACCTTTCAATATATTGACGCCTTTGAAGGAGTATGCCGGCGATACCTGTCTTTTCTAGTGGAAACTCAAGATGATTTCGGCGAAATCGAGTCTGTATTTATCCGCGATGGATCTTTATGTATAAGACAAAATAAAAATGATCTTTTAATGGAAGTAAAATCCGGGATGATCAGAAGCTTTGATGAATATCCGACGTGATCACCTTGCGCCTGTCGGTCATAATTGGCAATAATGCAAATCTCAAATTGAATCATATTGATGAAGCATGTTCAGAAAAGTGGTGCAGTTCCGTCGCAGAAACCTAACAAATGAGAATTTTAAAAAGTAATAAAACTGGGAATTATTCCCGGATGATTTAATCATCAATGATTGTATTTTGATGAGTGTTAAACTTTGGGCCTGTTTTTTTTCAGACGACAGGGTTTCCGTTAAGGCAGTTGGGCGATCGATAGTTCCATTCCTGCCGGTTTCCACGTACCTGGTTCATCCAACCAGTTTTTAACAACCCATTTAATGACATCTTTCTATAAATGATACTTCTAGTGAATTTTGTCTGCAGTAACTTGTATATACAAGATCTAAAGTTTAAGTTTGGTATACGCATCCCATTACCCGCCCATAATTATAACAACAAAAAAAACCTGATCTTATGAAAAATCTTCTGCCATTTGTAACCATCGGTATCCTTTTGATCTCATTAGCAATCTTTACAATGGCTTACAGGCCCGTAAAGGAAAACCTCAATACAGAAAGCAAAAGCCTGATAACACAAAAAGCCAAAAAGATCACAGGCATAAAACGTTTGGAAAATACGGTGCAGCCCGTGAGAGGACAGGGCGATAACTGGTATATGACATGGGCTTCTGATGACAAACAGTACTCAGGTTTATGCGATGGGGTTGGTTTTAAAGATCAACCGGATTTTACGGGAACAGTCTATAATTCTCAAATGTATAAGATAGCAGGCACTCCGCCTGATCATTCATTTGAGTTGGTGCCGACATATCCATACGTTGAAGCTGTATCTACCAGAAAAGTACCCGGTTCAAAAGATTATAGCAGGTACTACGGCTTTGGAATTCTTGCAGTTGGTGATAATATCTATCAGTTGTTGGCCACGCCTAAAGTGCCTTTCGGTCCTGAAGGAAATGCATTTATTGGTGGAAAACTTATTTATTCTCCGGATAATGGTAAAACATGGTTTAATCAAAATGGTTCAACTCCTGTGGTATATGAAAAATGGGAGGATCGCAGTAAGGATAATATGGCATTTTTTTATGAAGCCGACGAAAGTTTTTCTCTTCACAGTTTCTTGCAGATGGGGAAGGCGTATGAGGATAATAAAGATGGATACGCTTATTTGTATGCTCCGAATGGAAATGTTGATGGAAAAATGAACCAGTTGGTCATGCTTCGCGTGAAAAAAGATAAGATCCTTGACAGAAAGGAATACGAATATTTTGTGTCTAAATCAGCGAACGGGTCTGCCAAATGGGACAAGGACATAAATAAGCGGGGAATTGTTCATGAGTTTCCAAAAGGCTGGGTCAACTACAAAATTGGCCCTGGAAATTCTGGACATCCTTATTCATGGCAGCCTACAGTTGTATACAATAAACCCCTGGGAGTTTACATGATGGCAAACTGGGGTATTGGTGTTGGAAGTGACGGCGATTGGTTTGGAAAACCCAGTTATCTCGGTTTCTATACCGCCCCTCAGCCATGGGGACCTTGGACGCAAGTTCATGAAGAAAAATCCTGGACGCCCGCCGGTGATCAAAATGCCAGGACTTATCAACCAGTCATTTCTCCAAAATGGATTTCTGAAGATGGTAAATCATTCTGGCTTGTATGGACTGACTTCAGAAAGGTAGGCGATGGCCGGCCATACTATGCATTTAATTGTCAAAAAGTTGAAATTAAAGTTGAGTAATAAGCGGTCCTTGAAAAATAGATGTCCTTGGAAAAGCACCATACAATATCAGCTTCTCATCTAATATTGTATGGTTCGCGAGGTTGATCATCAATTTGCATTTTAAGCGTCGATTCAATAATGGTATGATACAAGTACCAAATATTGTGAATAGTGTTTTTTTCTAGCAGCGATTCATTTTTATATTCTAATCTGCCTCTCTGACCATGAAACATTTCTGTTACACCTTACTTTATAAGTGCTATAAAATTCTGCTAAGTACCGTGCTGATGCTTGTCCTTGGCATGTGGAGTATGGCCCAGGAGATACCAAAAGAAGAAGATTTTTTTAAAATTACCCAGGTCCCGTCACCCGAGGCTGCATTGCTGGAAGTTGGTGGGTTAACCATGATGCCCAGTGGCAACCTCGCTTTATCCACTCGTCGCGGCGATATATTTATTGTGGAGAACCCTACCAGTACAAGACCATATTTCCGAAAATTTGCCTCTGGATTGCATGAGGTGCTCGGGCTTGTTTATAAAGATGGTGCCTTTTATTGCGCTCAACGTGGTGAGCTTACAAAAATTACAGATAAAAATAAAGATGGCAAAGGGGACGTATTTGAAACGATCTATGCATGGCCCCTTTCAGGAAATTATCATGAATACAGCTACGGCCCGCATGTCGCACCGGACGGTTCATTCTTTGTTACAACTAATCTCGGTTTTTTTGACAATGAATGGTGGCGCGGCAGAAGCGTTGTGCCATGGCGTGGCTGGGCATTGAAAATTTTTGAGGACGGCCGAATGGAGCCTTGGGCTACCGGCATGCGGTCTCCTTGCGGTTTGGGGATCATCGACGGCGAATTATTTTACACCGATAATCAGGGGGACTGGATTGGATCCGGGGGATTGTGGCATGTAACAAAAGGAGATTTTATGGGCAACCCCGGGGGATTGAGTTGGACCGTTCACCCGGCTTCACCCCTGAAGTTGACTGCCGATAATCTACATGAAAACGTTAATCCGCGGCGTCAGCAGGACGCCAACGGAGCATATATTAGGCCGGAGAATGTGGTTGATGAAAAATTTGTAACCCTTGCGGATGTAAAAAAGAAAGTGCCTGGCATTCGCCTGCCTGCCGTATGGCTTCCGTATGGTCTTCTAGGTATTTCCACCTCCGAACCGATTGCGATACCGAAGGGTGCTTTTGGCCCTTTTGAAGGACAAGTGCTCGTCGGCGATCAGGGCATGAGTATTATTTCACGCGTATTTTTGGAAAAAATAAAGAGTGAATACCAGGGAGCTTCATTTGCGTTTCGCAGCGGATTCAACTCCGGTGTCGTTCGAATGGCCTGGGCGAAAGATGGTTCTCTTTTTGTCGGGGAGACCAGGCGCGGATGGGGCTCAGCAGGAGAGGCAAATGAAGGCTTGGAAAGACTCGTTTGGAACAACGAGATCCCCTTTGAAATGAAAGCAGTCCGGGCTATGCCGGATGGATTCGAAATTGAATTTACGAAAGCTGCCGATCGAAAAACTGCGGCAGACCTGGCGTCTTATTCGGTTGAAAGTTTTATCTACAAGTACCATCCTGTGTATGGTAGCCCTCCCGTTAACATTGAGAAATGTTCTGTACGGGGAGTAAAGTTCTCCGACGATGGGATGATAACGAGAATCGTGGTGGATAACCTGCGGCCAGCCTATATCCATACGATAACATTGGAGGGCATCCGTGCAAAAGACTCCGGCCATCAACTGCTTCATCCCACCGCCTATTACACCCTGAATAATATCCCGGAAGGAAAAAAATTAGCTGCAAATGAGTTAACTGCCAGCGCCTCGAATCAGCCAAATTCCTTCGCGGCTAAAAAAGTCGTTGTTCCTTCCGCCGCGGCGAAGCTCGAGCCAACACAAACACCATCAAAGGTACCTGGATTCTTTGAGGTCAAAGGTTTGCTGGTCAATTATACCTGTACTGCTTGCCACACGGAGAAAAATAAACAAATAGGACCAGGTTATGTTGAAATAGCAAAACGAAACTACAGCAATGAGGAAATAGTGGCACTCATCCATCAGCCTAAACCAGAAAATTGGACAGACTACGAAACCGCCATGCCCCCGATGCCACAGGTCACCAAGGAGGATGCGATGAAAATTGCCGCATGGATAAATTCACTGGATGATCAGTAAGGTTAAGTACTGAAGTTTGCGCGCGAAAAGTTAATGCGCCAGGTCTGGGTTAATTTTCGGTTGTGGTCATTAATAATATACAAAAAAGCGCGTGATTACTCATGCATCGTAATTCGCTGTTTTTTTCTCAATTACAAATTACCGGTACCTTCATTTAACCGACCATAGAAAAGAATTTAATTGCGCGAAACGGTTGCGACAATTAACCCGCAAACGATTGTAAATATCCCGCAAATTCGTAGCTTCCGCCGTAATTCAGATAACATCTCTGAGTACATAAATCCAATTATTTCTTAACTAAAACAATAACCAAATGATGCAGCGTTTACTAAAACTTGCCGTATTATTCTTGCTGGTAAGCAGTTCGGCCATGGCCCAGACTGTTTCAGGAAGAGTAACTTCCGCACTCGATGGATCTCCATTACCCGGGGTTTCCGTATTGGTCAAAGGAACCACTACCGGAACAGCCACAGATTCTGATGGAAGATTTTCTCTGAATGTCCCGGACCCACAGTCCAGCGTCCTTACAATGTCCTTTATCGGTTTTAAAGTTCAGGACATCCCGGTAAATAACCGGACTAGCATTGCCGTCTCAATGGAAGAGGATGTGACGACTTTCAATGAAGTTGTAGTCATTGGATATGGAACTCAAAAGCGATCTGACCTTACAGGTGCGGTCGGGTCGGTCAATGAAGACAAAATAAGGGAACGCCCTGCGGCTTCCCTGAATCAGGCTTTATCGGGAAAAATAGCCGGGGTGCAGGTGAACACAAACTCCGGCCGTCCAGGAGGAAAGACCAATGTCCGGATCAGGGGCTTCAGTTCTATCAATACCTCTAACAATCCTTTGTATGTGGTGGATGGTGTTCAGTTACCTCAAGGTAATCAGGACCAGTTCAGCCAGTCGATAGATTATATCAATCCCAATGATGTTGTCTCTATTGAAGTACTGAAGGATGCTTCGTCCACTGCTATTTACGGTGCAAGGGGCGCCAACGGTGTTATCCTGATCACGACCAAACGCGGTAAATCCGGTGAAGGAAGGGTAACATACGATGTCGATTTCAGTGTTCCTACTGTTGGACCTAATAAAAGGGAAGTGCTAAATGCAAGGGAGTACATGCAGGTGGAAGACCTCGCATGGGCAAACATGGCAAAATTTGATCCTGTCGGATGGAATGCCGGTAAGTGGGCTTATCTGAATCCTGCGTCGCGCAGAACTGATCCACGTGTTTGGGATGCCAACGGGAATAATTTATATGATACTGACTGGTTGGAAGAAACAACCCAGCACAAACTTTCTCAGAATCATCAGTTAGGTTTTACCGGTGGTAATGACCGTACTACGTATTCACTTTCTCTTGGCTACAGAGATGATCAGGGACTTCTCAAAACTTCTTACCTTACCCGTTATTCCGGTAGATTTACCATTGATGATCAAGTCAAAAAATGGTTGAAGATTGGTGGTACACTAAGCTATAACAGCCAGACAGAAAATCTGGTGGATGTGAGCGACGCGGTAGCCCGGCAGATAGTTGAGGATTTCCCTTTCCTGCCAGTAAGATATGCAAATGGCACATTTGCTGACAACAGGGATTTTCCTTTTGCAGAAGGCACAAGAAGTTCGATGCACAGATTATATGGCCGTGATTATATTCTGAATACCCAAACGGTTTTGGGAAGTTTTTACACCAATATTACGCTGGCCAAAGGTTTGGAAATGCGCACTGTCTTGGGAACGAACGTGATGACCCAGGAAAACAATGAGCACAGTGCGGGAACTTTGGATGCCAGTGGTATTGCTTTTGCCGCCACAAGTAACGAAAAACAAACTTTCTGGTCGTTGGAAAATTATCTTACTTATAATAAGACCTTTAATGATATCCATTCCTTCACAGGCCTTTTGGGTATTAGCTGGCAGGAATCTCAAAGGTTCTTTATTGACCAGAATTCACGCAATTTTCCCAGTGATTTTTTGCTTTATAATAATGTGGGAGCTGGTAGCGATAACAGGAATGTGGGATCGAATGCAAACCGGCATGCCCTGAACTCGTATTTCGGTAGGATCAACTACAGTTTGATGGGAAAATATTTGTTAACAGTCACAGGCCGGGCAGATGGTTCGTCGAAGTTTGGTGATAATAATAAATTTTCGTTCTTCCCTTCTGCCGCTTTGGGCTGGAGGATTTCAGACGAGGCATTCCTGGCTGGCAATCGTCTAATTTCCAATCTGAAATTGCGTGCCAGCTACGGCCTTACCGGAAACTCTGAAATACCACCTTACGCTTCATTATCGCTCCTCAGTTCAAATTACCGGGCCGTCTGGAATGATGCCGGCGTAGGTGGAACGGGTCTGAACAGGTTAGGCAACCCGGATCTGAGATGGGAGAAAACAACACAAACCGATGTCGGCGTGGAGTTGGGTTTGTTTAACAACAGACTGCAGATTGAAGCCGATTATTACTATCGTTTAACAACCGACATGCTGCTGGACGCACCCGTACCTCAGTCCAGCGGGTATGCAACCATCAGAAGGAATGTGGGTTCTATGGAAAACAGAGGCGTAGAATTATCCCTTACTTCTGTAAACGTTCAGACTGCCAATGTAACATGGAATACATCTTTTAATATTTCCATGAATAAGAATAAGGTTCTTTCTTTGGCTACGCCATCTGACATTTTTGGTGTCGGCGGACCAGGATTCACCAACCCTACTAACATTATCCGGATAGGAGAGCCAGTAGGTTCATTCTGGGGTCTTGTGAGATTAGGCGTATGGGGAACAGATGAAGCCGATGAAGCAGCCCAATATGTAAGTTACCGCAATGGTCTTACCATCTTGCCGGGTGACATTAAATACCTGGATGTGAATGGCGATAAAGCTATCACGGACGCAGACCGGATGATTATTGGTAACGGTAGCCCTAAATCATGGGGAGCGATGACCAACTATGTTTCCTTTAAAAATCTGGATTTGACACTGGAACTTCAATATTCCTATGGCAACGATATCATGGACATGAACCTTCACCCTAGTGAGGATCGTCAGGCTCTTGCCAATAGTTATAGAACTGTTCTGGATGCGTGGACACCAGAAAATCAAAATACCATGGTGGCACAAATCCGTGATACACGCGCTGGTTATGTAACCAACGTCGATTCACACTGGATCAAAGACGGCTCATTCATTCGTGGCAGAAACGTTTTGTTGGGATATACATTTCCGCAAAATGTTATTGATAGGCTGAGTCTAAATAAATTAAGAATCTATACTTCAGTACAGAATTTCTTTCTGATTGTGGATGATGAACTTATCGGTGATCCTGAAATAACTCCGATCCGCGGTGGTAATGGTGACAATGCCTTCTCACAGGGGATGATGTGGCATGAATACCCTAAGGCAACCACCTTTATGCTCGGTCTTCAGATTGGTCTATAATTAAATAATTTAAAAGATATTTATTATGAAGGTTAATATATTAAAACATATAAGTAAAGTCGGCCTTTGCGGAGTCTTGTTGCTTGGCGCTGGTTGTTCAGACTTTTTGAAAGAGGAGGACCCTTCCAACCTCACCCCTGAAAGTTTCTATACAACCGCCAAACACGCTGATGCTGCGATTGCAGCAGCTTATGCTGATTCAAGGTTTATAGGCGGCTCTGCCGGGATCTTTTCATCCAACTGGCAATTGTTGGAGGCGCCTACAGGGACCACCACAACAGAAACGGCGCAAAATTCGGATCTGAATAATCTCTATTCACTTACCTATGATCCCAATACAGGACATATTCAAAACTGGTGGAGAGGCGTGTACCGGGTCGTAGCAAATGCTAACCTTGTGCTGGCAAATGTTCCTAAAATTACAATGGACGAAGCCCATAAGAACAAAGTGTTGGGAGAAGCACGGTTTCTTCGCGCATGGGCCTATTTTTATGCGGTAAGGATTTGGGGAGATATTCCTTTGATACTCCTTCCCCAAAACGCCGCATCTCCTGATTTTTATCCAATCCGTGCTCCTCAGGAAACAGTTTACAATCAAATCGTTGAAGACCTGACAATCGCCGAGAATGCTGGATTAACCTGGACGGATAAATCCGGCCGCGTTTCACAGTCTGCAGTAATATCACTGTTGTCAAAGGTTTACCTTACCATGGCCGGTTTCCCTTTGAATAAAGGTGCCTCACATTATACCTTGGCTGCAGCCAAAGCCAAAGAGGTCATTGATAATGCAGGCACTATTAACCTCTTTGCCACGTATGGTGAGGTGCATGATCAACGCTTGAAAAATACGGTCGAAGATATCTTCAGTATCCAGTATAACGCTGATGTCGAAGGAAATCCGATGACTAATATGTTTCCTAACTTCAAGCCTGTGACTTATCGCGGTCCATCCGGTACAGGAAGTACTATTCCAACCCAACAATTCTATAATTCTTATGAGCCTGGTGATCTTCGCACGGTAGATCGGCTAGGTTGGTTTTATACTACTTACTTTACCAATGGAAATGGCGCTTCTTTTGCACTCGGCGCTCCCTATATTTTTAAACATTTTAATGTGATCGCGAATGGTACTTCCGGAGTAGCAGGTACTGCCAGAGACAATCTCAATGTGCCGATCATTCGTTATGCAGAAGTGCTTTTGATTTATGCGGAGGCGCAAAATGAAATTGGGCTCAACCAGCAAGCGTACGATTCCTTTAAACGGATCAGAGACAGGGCGCAATTGACCACCGCTGCCATAGGTACATTCACTCAAGCCACCTTCCGTGAGGCTGTCTGGAGAGAGCGGTGGCATGAACTGTGCTTCGAAGGCATCACATGGTTTGACATGGTACGCCTTCGCAAAGTATACAACCAGACAACCAATGGTTTTGATGACTTTGTCGGTCATGTTCTGTTAAACTCAAATCAGGCTTTGCAGGCGAAACATCTTTTGTTCCCCCTCACAAGGCAGGAAATGGTTAATAATCCTAACCTTACACCTCAAAACCCGGAATACACAGGGATATAAGCTTTAATAAGACGTGGATTGCATTGTGTGATTCACAATCCCCGGTTTTCTGAAAATAAATTAACCCGTCAGCATCAAGCTGACGGATTAATCTTTTAGTAAATTCTGTTATCAATATCACCTCAACAGCATATATTGGTGATAAGGTCGGGTTAAGGATTCTCAAGAACGGGTTTCAATTACTGATCTTATCCGGAAATAAAAAAATGAAACGATGAATGGTGCAATAAATATTTTCCCGCGGACTCGGGTAATGCTGAACCTGCTCATTTGCGTTCTTCTGGTCCAAACAACTAACGCCCAAACAGTCATCTCCTTAAATGATCTATCCGTATTCAAAAATCCTGGAAAAACCTGGAGGATGGCGGAGAATGTTACAGCGGATTTGAATAAGCCAAACACACTGAATATTTCACCGGGAAAAGGTATCATCGTTAACCTTCCGGATAAAACAAACCACGGCGTGGATCTGTACACGTCTGCCGAGTACGGCGATGTTGATCTGGAGCTCGACTACATGATGGCCAGCGGCTCAAACTCTGGGATCTACCTCCAGGGGAGATACGAAGTTCAGTTGGAGGATACCTGGGGTTTGAAAACAACTTCTTCAGGAAAGAACGGTGGAATCTATGAACAATGGGATGATAAACGTCCTGAGGGAAATAAGGGATACGGCGGATTTGCGCCGCGTCAGAATGCAAGCCGGGCACCCGGTCTTTGGCAACACCTGAAAATATCTTTCCAGGCTCCGCGCTTTGATGCTACCGGAAAAAAAATTGAATCCGCCAGGATGTTGCGTGTTGAATTGAATGGCGTCCTCATTCACGAAAATATTGCACTTCCCGGACCGACCAGGGGAGGACTTCAACCGGAAAAAGCTACCGGTCCTTTGCGTATTCAGGGAGACCACGGCGCCGTTGCCTTCCGGAATATTGCAATAGAAAGTTTTGATCAGCCGCGACCACCGGAAGAGAAAGCTCCTGTCCGCCCAAACGCTGTATACCCAATTCTTGTCGATGCATCTGCGACTCCGGTCTTTCGAAGTTTTATGGATCTGCCCGATGGCCTTAGGGTTGTACACGCTGTTTCAGTCGGAAGCGCAGAGAATGTTCATTACACCTACGACACCGATACGGGAATGTTGTTACAGGTTTGGCGCGGTGGCTATCTCGATGCAACTCCCATGTGGCATAGCAGGGGAGACGGCTCGTCACGTCCCGTCGGATCCGTACAAAGATTCGGCAAACCTGTACCCGCAGTTGCTAAACTTTCCTCCGCTAACGCCGCATGGAAGTTCGATACCACCGGCACGGGTTTTCGCCCTAAAGGATATTCACTGGATACCAATGATAAACCCGTATTTAAATATAACATATACAACACGGTGATTACCGATTCAATTACAACACTGTCCAACGGCCAGGGTATTAGCAGGGAAATTTCTTTACAAAAAACTTCTCCAGATCTGTTCGTCCGGCTGGCGGAAGCAACAACTATTGTTGAAACTACAAAGGGCATGTATCTGGTAGATGACAATGCCTATTATCTGCGCATCGATGATACAGCAGAAGAAAAACCTGTGATCCGGGATTCAAATGGCAGGAAAGAACTGATTGTTCCCATTAGAAGCAAAGTGAAATATTCAATATTATTTTAATGTATTCTCAAACAATGAAAGAACTTTGTAAAAACATTCTTCCTGGCTTTATTCGACTTGCTCTGCCGACCGTTGCGATCACCCTTTTTTCAGTATATGCATTCGCACAGGAAATTCCTGACGAAGCTGATTATTTTCCAATTTTACCTGTGCTCTCTCCACAGAATGCCTTGCTGGAGGTGGGCGGCTTAACTGTAATGCCGGATGGAAATCTCGCTTTGTCTACCCGCAGAGGCGACATCTTCATTGTTGAGAATCCATCGAGCAGCACACCATATTTCAGGAAGTTCGCCTCAGGGCTGCATGAAGTACTGGGACTTGTTTATAAAAATGGCGCATTTTACTGTGCACAGCGCGGTGAGCTTACCAAAATTACAGACACGAATAAAGATGGCAAGGCTGATGTGTTTGAAACGATCTATGCATGGCCACTTTCCGGAAATTATCATGAGTACAGTTATGGTCCTCATATTGCACCCGATGGATCGTTTTTTGTAACAACAAACCTCGGTTTTTTTAGCGGAGATTCGTTTCGTGGAAGAAGCGCGGTGCCATGGCGGGGATGGGCGCTGAAGATTTTTGAAGACGGACGTATGGAGCCATGGGCTACTGGCATGCGCTCACCCTGCGGATTGGGAATTATCGATGGTGAACTTTTTTATACAGACAATCAAGGTGAATATATTGCTTCGGGCGGTCTGTGGCACGTTAAAAAAGGAGATTTTATGGGCAACCCCGCAGGGCTGGCCTGGACTGGCAGTCCTGGGTCTCCGTTGAATTTGACTCCCGATGACGTCCATGCAAAGGTCGACCCTCGTCTTGTTAAGGATGCGGAAGGAAAACATGTAAGGCCCGTAAATATTGTGGATGAAAAAGCCGTCACGCTCGCGGACGTAAAAAAAGATCTTACACCCATCCGTTTGCCAGCAGTGTGGTTGCCATATGGTTATCTTGGAATTTCCACCTCCGAACCGATTTCGATACCGAAGAGTGCTTTTGGACCTTTCGGCGGACAGGTGCTTGTGGGTGACCAGGGAATGAGTATTATATCAAGGGTGTTCCTCGAGAAAGTCAAAGGCGAATATCAGGGAGCATCATTTGCCTTTCGCAGCGGATTCAACTCCGGAGTTGTCCGGTTGGCCTGGGCCAAAGACGGTTCTCTTTTTGTGGGAGAAACAAGACGCGGCTGGGGTTCATCCGGCGAAGCCAATGAGGGATTGGAAAGACTGGTTTGGAACAATGAGATTCCTTTTGAGATGAAAGCAGTGCGGGCTATGCCAGATGGATTCGAAGTTGAATTTACGAAAGCTGCCGATCGAAAAACAGCGCAAGACCTTGCGTCGTATTCCGTCGAGAGTTTCATTTATAAATATCATCCTGTGTACGGTAGCCCTCCCGTTAATATTGAAAAATGCCCAGTGCGGGGAGTAAAATTATCCGATGATGGCATGAAAGCAAGAATTGTGGTTGATAACCTGCGACCTGCCTACATCCATACGATATCATTGCACGGCATTCGTGAAAAGGCCTCTGGCTATCCACTTCTTCATCCTACCGCCTATTACACCCTGAATAATATCCCGGAAGGAAAAAAATTAGCTCCAAGTGAATTCACTGCCAGTGCCTCGAATAAGCCAAATTCCATCGTGGCAAAAAAGGATGTCATTCATTCTACCGCTGCGAAGCCCGAGCAAACACCATCAAAGGTACCCGGATTCTTTGAGGTCAAAGGTTTGCTGGTCAACTATACCTGTACTGCTTGCCATACTACAAGAGATAAACAAATAGGACCGGGTTACGTTGAGATAGCAGAACGCAACTACAGCAATGAGGAAATTGTAAAACTTATCCATCAACCTAAACCGGAAAACTGGCCGGACTACGAAACCGCCATGCCTCCAATGCCACAGGTTACCAATGAAGATGCTATGAAGATCGCAGCGTGGATTAATTCACTGGACGAGGAATAAGTTCAAAGTTCGCGCACGGAGACAATGAGCCGGATGAGGGTTGGTTACCGCAAAATCGTCACCAGCCCCTTGACATATCCTTCCGGCACTTCCAGATTGAGATCGATGGTGTAGAAGTAAGTGTCTGCCGGAAGTAATTCGCCATTCAGCCGGCCATCCCACTCGTTTTGAAAGCCTACGGTTTCAAAGACTATGGCGCCAGCTTTATTATAAACTTTGATCTTCGCATTCATGTATTCTTCTTCACTTTTCAGCGGTATGATCTTCCATGTATCATTTGAAAGATCTCCGTTAGGAGTGAAACCTGTTGGAATATCCAGAGAAACAGTTGCCTGTCCGAATACCAGATCTCTCTCGAGGATCTCGCTATCCGATTTACCATCGTTCGCCTTAAAGTACAACACTTTGCTTTGACGCGAAGAAGTTGTAAGGCTCTGGAAGTGAACGGACCTCAGCGCCCTCGAGTAACTTGCGGGAGAGGCCTGGCCCAGAAGTGTTAAAATGCCAGTGCCTGCATCAAAGACAGCTCTGATCTTACTGTTGGCCGGAGGCGTGTAAACAAGTTTGTCAGCATTCACCTGATAGCCTTCCGCGCGAAAGCCAACCTCCGCATACATGATACTGTCTCCATCAACATCCGAAATGGTAATAGCTTTACTTACAGCCACAGAGACATCGCCAGACCTGTAATAGATCGGTTCCGTTTCCAGATCGTTGATCCTGGGATTATCATTTACAGGGGTTACGGTGATAGACAGGTTAAATGGCTTACTCGTATTCTTCCCATCGTTAATCGTAACTGGAACGGAGATCATTCCGGAAAAATCTTCAGCAGGGGTAATGGTTGTGTTGGAAACAGTATAATTTTCTCCGGACGAAAGACTTAGCGTGAAACCCTGCGGGTAAGTACTGTCGTCATCCACCACAGTGAGATGAGCGAGTTGAATGATGAGAGCCTCATCTTCATTAACCTGAAGCGTTGATTGCCCGGTGATCAATGGAACACTATTGACTACTTTCACTTCAATCGGCAATGCATAGATATCGGAATCCAGTTGACCATCATTCACACTAACATTTACTGAAAGCAGTCCGTTAAAATCGGTCTGTGGAATGATCTGATTTCCATTGACGGTGTAATTGTTTCCTGCGTGAAATTTTATCGTAAAATCATCCGGGTAGCGGTCATCAGGATCAGTGACTTTAAGATGTTCCGGCAAGATTGAGATCGGTTGATTTTGATTGGTCGACAAAACACTGTGGCCGCTGATCACCGGTTTATCATTTACACTGTTTACCGTTACCTCGAGATTATAGACATTACTGTTATCCTGGCCATCATTGACAGATACCTTCACAATCAACTTACCGGAAAAATTGGAATTGGGAGTCACCAGATGGCCTGAAAACGTATAATCTGAACCTGAGTAAATACTCATTGTGAAACCCCAGGGGTAGAACCAGTCATCCGGGTCATTCACTTCAAGATGCGACATGAGGATCGTAATACTCTGGTCCTCGTTGGTGCTCAAAGCATCCTGCCCGACAATTTTGGGTTTCTTATTGTTGCCCTGGGCGACAGCTTGCAACGAGATTAAACCAATGATAATCAGGAAAATCGAGGATTTCATAATATAAATTCGACCGATGGTTGGCAAAAAGAAAAGAAATAAACCCACCAGCCCAATGCAGACATTCATCAGGCAATACAACTTCGGAGCATTACTGAAAAAAAGTATGCCGCTTCGAGATGAGAGTATAAATGCAGGTCGAAATGCAGGTAAAAAGACAGGTAAAAAAAGGCAGGTTAAACGACAGGTTCAAAGTCAGTAAAAACGCAAGGTTTAAACTTGTATAGACCTGCATTCAACCTGCATTATGCACGGGCAGTGGGCTGTTCATCGGTTGTTCGTTATGGACGTTATCGAGAAAATTCCACACAAGGCTGCTGGCCCCCAATATAGGTGCTGCCTGATTTTGGAGGCCCGAAGGAAGAACTTTTACTTTTCCCCTGAATAGAGGCATAAGGTTGGCTTCCATATGACGAATAGTGGGTTTGAAGATAAGATCACCGGCCAGGGATAATCCGCCAAAAAGAAATATCGCTTCAGGGTCGGTATGAACAACGGTTTCTGCGAGTTTCATCCCTAAAATACGGCCAGTATATCCAAAAGCAGCGAGGGCAACAATATCACCCCTCACGGCAGCCTCAGTGATCATTTTGGTATTGAGGTTGTCGAAGCTGATGCCGCGGAGTTCACTGTCTTCCAGGTGATCCGCCAACAATTTATAAACCGTTCTGCGGATACCAGTGGCTGACACGTACGTCTCAAGGCAACCGCGCTTTCCGCAATTGCAGAACCGGCCCGCCGGGTTTACGCTCGTATGGCCAACTTCACCCGCAATGCCGTGCTTTCCGTTCAGCAATTGGCCATTTGCAACAAAACCACTGCCGAGTCCGGTACCCAAGGTGATGACGATAAAATCCTTCATGCCTTTAGCAGCGCCATATACCATTTCGCCTACGGCGGCAGCATTCGCATCATTGGTAATAATTGCGGGCATCTGGAACTCTTCCTTGAGCATATCCGCCAGGGGGATGATCCCTTTCCAGGGCAGGTTGGTAGCCCGTTCGATGGTGCCCTTGTAATAGTTTCCGTTCGCCGCACCCACACCTATGCCTAAAATTTTATGTTCGCCTTTTATTTGGGAGATACCGTCGCGAAGAGCAAGAGCCAATCCTCTAAAATATTCCCTGAAATCTTCGAATTCTGTTGTCTTGATACTTCCCTGATAAATAACCTGTCCGGAGCGGTCCACAATTCCATATTTTGTGTTGGTCCCTCCAATGTCAATCCCGATTGTTAGCTCTCTCATTTCAACTTTATTTATATGGAAAGAATTTTTGCGATCCGAAGTGATTCTGAGTCGATCTGATGATATTTTTCAGCCATAATGGAAGTGAAATCATTGTAAACCATTCTATTGTCTTTTATTCCCACCATCACATCCTTCCTTCCTTCCAGCAATCCTTCGATTGCAGCGATTCCCATTTTGCTTGCGAGTACGCGGTCGAAATATGTTGGAGATCCCCCGCGCTGCAGATGGCCAAGGATTGTTACTTTGATATCAAAATACGAAGACCTCTCCGCGACTCTTTTGGCAAGTGAATTGGCATCTCCGATCTTTGATCCTTCAGCAACAACGATCAGGTTAGATTTTTTGCTGGTCTCTTTTCCAGCGCCCAGCATATTGAACAGCTGATCAAATGACATTTGCTCTTCGGGTAAAATAATCGCAGTCGCTCCTCCTGCTATCCCACTGTTCATAGCGATGTAACCTGAATTTCTTCCCATTACTTCCACAAAGAACAAGCGGTTGTGCGAGAGCGCAGTATCCCTGATCCTGTCGATGGCCTCGACTGCCGTATTGGTGGCTGTGTCATAACCAATCGTGTAATCTGTTCCCGGTAAATCATTATCAATCGTTCCGGGTATACAGATGGAAGGGATCTGGTACTCTTCATAGAATTTATGTAACCCCTTAAAGGTTCCGTCACCGCCGATGGCTACCAGGGCTTCAATACCATCTTCTTTTAGATTGTCGTAGGCTTTCTTTCTGCCTTCGGGAGTCATAAACTCTTCGCTACGGGCCGTTTTGAGAATGGTGCCCCCGCGCTGGATTATATTTCCCACTGACCGGGGACCAAGTTTTACCAGGTCTCCATCAATCATTCCTTCGTAACCGCGCATGATGCCATAGGCTTCCTTCTTATAGAATGCGCAGGCACGAACAACGGCCCGGATAGCCGCATTCATCCCCGGAGCATCCCCGCCGGAAGTAAACACGCCAATTTTTGAAATTTTAGTCTCCATGAAAACTTAAAAAATTCCTTAAAATTAAGGTATGCTATTCACTTTACCATAAACTATTTAATCAGCTGAATTTCAAACGTTTGAAATAGTTGATTAGGCCGTTTGTGGACCCGTCGTGCTCCGCAACAGGCGCCGGGGTTTGAAGCTCCGGAAGGATTTTTTTGGCCAGCACTTTTCCCAATTCAACTCCCCATTGGTCAAAGCTGAATATATTCCAGATCACGCCCTGCACGAAGATCTTGTGTTCATACATTGCGATCAGCGATCCAAGTGTCCGGGGTGTTAACATTTTGAATAATATAGTATTGCTGGGTCGATTACCTTCAAAAACCCTGAAGGGAGTGTGAAAATTGATTTCACTTTCCGACATTCCGGCTTTGGCGAGTTCACTCCTCACTTCTTGTGCCGTTTTACCTTTCATCAGCGCTTCAGTTTGCGCAAAGAAGTTTGAAACCAATTTATCGTGATGATCTCCGATAGGATTATGGCTGATTGCGGGAGCGAGAAAATCACACGGGATCATTTTCGTTCCCTGATGGATGAGCTGGTAAAATGCATGCTGCCCGTTGGTGCCAGGTTCACCCCAGATCACCGGTCCGGTTTGATACATGACGGGGTTGCCTTTGCGGTCGACTGATTTGCCATTGCTCTCCATATTACCCTGCTGAAAGTAGGCTGCAAAACGGTGGAGGTACTGGTCGTAGGGCAAGATGGCTTCTGAGGCGGCGCCAAAAAAGTTGTTGTACCACACGCCGATCAGGGCGAGGATAACGGGTAAATTCTTTTCAAACGGAGAATCTCTGAAATGTTTATCCATGGCATGGCCACCCTCCAGGAGCTGAATGAAATTTTCAAAGCCAATGGTGCACACAATCGACAGACCGATTGATGACCAGAGCGAATAGCGTCCTCCAACCCAATCCCAGAAAACAAACATATTTTCCGGTGCAATGCCAAAGGCAGTTACAGCTTCCTGATTAGTGGAAACAGCCACAAAATGTTTCGCTACTACACCCTGGTTTGCTGTCTTTTCCAAAAACCACGCACGCGCAGTTTCCGCATTGGTCATTGTTTCCTGAGTGGTAAACGTTTTGGATGCAATGATGAAGAGCGTGGTTTCAGGATCGACCTGTTTCAACGTCTCGGCTATGTGCGTACCATCAACGTTGGAAACAAAATGCGGAGCAATGTTCGACCAATAGGGGCGGAGGGCTTCAGTAACCATTACAGGCCCCAGATCTGATCCACCAATGCCAATGTTGACAATATGTTTGATAGGTTTTCCGCTGTACCCTTTCCATGTACCGTTCCTGACCCTGTCACTGAAACTCTTCATCTGGTCCAAAACCCGGTTGACCTCAGGTATTACATTTTCCCCATCCGCCATAACAGGTGCGTTGGACCTGTTGCGCAAAGCGATATGCAACACCGACCTGTTTTCAGTTTGATTGATCTTCCCGCCGCGGAACATGCTGTCAATGGCATTCCTCAATTCTACCTCATCTGCAAGTGCCATAAGAAGTTTAAGGGCCTCTTCAGTGACGATGTTTTTAGAATAGTCAACCAGTATATCTTCGAACTGCAGGCTGAATTTTTGAAACCGTTCCGGATCTTCCTCAAACAATTCACGCATGTGCGTGGCTTGCAACGTTAAGAAGATCATCTCAAGCTTGTGCCAGGCCGCAGCTTCAATTGGGTTCATGGTTGGTAACATACACAATGGTTTAATGGAGGGATGAAAAAATTACTTGTCGAATTTCCATTGTGCTATGGACCATGGACCATCGACTAATATCATTTCTTGAACTTGTTCAGCAGCATCGCCAGCTTTTCTTCCATAGTGGCTTCCTTCTCTTTTGGTTTGTGTGTTTTAGGTTTGCTGCTCCGGGCTGGCGGCGGACTACCAGCCTCGGCAAATGGATCCGCTTTCATCGATAAACCGATGCGCTTGCGCGAGACATCAACTTCTACTACGGTTACAGTGACCTTCTGCTGAACCGTAACAGCCTCTTTAGGATCTTTAACAAATTTTTCGGAGAGGTGGCTGATATGTACGAGTCCATCCTGGTGGACACCGATATCGACGAATGCTCCGAAGTTTGTAACGTTTGTAACAATTCCGGGAAGTTTCATACCTATCTTCAGATCCTGAACTGAATTAACACCTTCCGTAAAACTGAAGACCTCAAATGTTTGACGAGGGTCTCGTCCCGGCTTTTCCAATTCAGCGAGAATATCGGTCAGGGTAGGGATACCTACTTTGTCGGTGATGTATTTTTTCAGATCGAGTTGTTTCCTTAATTCTGCACTGCTCATCAGATCTTTTACGGAACAACCCATATCCTGCGCCATCTTTTCAACTATGCGATAGCTTTCCGGATGTACGGCGCTTGAATCCAGCGGATTTTGTGCCTGGTGAATGCGCAAAAATCCTGCAGCCTGTTCAAAAACTTTTTCTCCTAGCCGCGGTACCTGCATTAAAGAAGCGCGGCTTGGAAAAGGACCGTTTTGATTGCGGTATTCAACAATATTTTTTGCCAGGGCTGAACTGAGTCCGGATACATACGACAATAGTTCCTTGCTTGCGGTATTGATCTCAACACCGACAGAATTCACACAACTCATTACAATATCATCGAGGCCCTGCTTAAGTTTTACCTGGTCTACGTCGTGCTGATACTGCCCGACGCCAATCGATTTGGCATCGATCTTGACCAGCTCTGCCAGGGGATCCATTAACCTTCTTCCAATAGAGACCGCGCCCCTGACCGTTACATCTTTGTCGGGAAACTCATCGCGAGCAAGTTCCGATGCTGAGTAAACAGAAGCTCCGCTTTCATTTACCATGGCTATGAGTACTTTATTACTTAGTCCTATGCCCTTTACAAATGCTTCAGTTTCGCGGCCTGCCGTACCATTGCCGACAGCGATAGCTTCAATATTGAATTTTTCAACAAGGGACTTCACGAGCGCGGAGGATTTCGCCACTTCTTTTTGAGGTTCGTTGGGAAAAATTGCTTCATAATGCAGCAACTTACCCTGGCGGTCAAGACAAACGAGTTTACACCCTGTTCTGAAGCCGGGATCCAGTGCAAGTACATTTTGTTGTCCCAAAGGAGCCGACAGCAAAAGCTCCTTTAGATTGGACGCGAAAACTTTGATCGCTTCTTCATCCGCTTTTATTTTGGATTCCATCCGGATCTCTGTTTCCAGAGAGGGTCGTATTAACCGCTTGTAAGAATCTTTGATGGCCAGCCTAACGTGTTCTGCTGAAGCGTTTTCTGTTTTCATAAATAGTCTTTCCAGTGAATGAAGCACACCTTCTTCCGGCGGGAAAATATCCAGAGACAGTATGCTTTCCTTTTCGCCTCTGCGCAGCGCGAGTAAACGGTGGGAAGGAGTCTTGGATATGGGCTCTTTCCATTCGAAGTAATCTTTGTACTTCATACCTTCATTTTCCTTGCCTTTCATCACTTTCGCTTCGATGATTCCCTCACGCCAGAACAGATTGCGGACCTTTTTTCGGGATTCCGGATTTTCGCTCACCCACTCAGCAATTATATCGCGCGCGCCATCCAGAGCCTCCTGAATATCCTTCACATCTTTTTCCGCGTCGACAAAACTTTTGGCGAACTCTTCGGGCTTAAGATTTTCCTGGTCGAATATTTTTTGGGCAAGGGGCTCAAGACCTTTTTCTTTTGCTACCGAGGCCCGGGTTTTTCTCTTCGGTTTGAAGGGCAGATAAATATCTTCAAGTTCAGCCAAAGTGGATGCCACCACAATGAGCTGCATCAACTCGGGTGTTAACTTTCCCTGTTTTTCTATCGAGGTAATGACGGCTTCCCGGCGTTTGTCAAGTTCTTTCAGTTGCTCGAGGCGGTCGCGAACATTGGCGATCATCACTTCATCCATGCTGCCGGTCCGTTCTTTTCTGTACCTGGAAATAAAGGGTATAGTTGCACCTTCCGACAACAGGTCCGCGACTGCTTTTACATACTTTTGTTGAAGTGAAAATTCACGGGTGATCTGATCAATCAAGCGCGAAATGTTTTCTGGTTCCATAGCCATATAGGGAGGGCAAAAATAGGATAAGCATATTAACCTGCAATAGCGTATTTTTTATATAATTGAATGATAGACCATTAAAATGAATAAAAAACGCGTTGCTTTAATCGCGCACGACCACAAAAAAGAGGAATTGGTCGAATGGGCGCTATATAACAAGTTCCGCCTCGCTGAGTGCGAGCTCTTTGCAACCGGAACTACGGGTAGTTTGCTGGAGCGTGCGTTAGGATTAAAGATAACAAAATTGCAAAGCGGACCCTTCGGTGGCGATCAGCAGATCGGGGCGCTCATTACTGAGGGCAAGGCTGATGTTCTCATCTTTTTCTGGGACCCGCTGCACCCGCTTCCCCACGATCAGGATATTAAAGCCCTGTTAAGGATTGCTGTTTTATGGAATATTCCAGTCGCTTGCAACCGAACCACCGCCGATTACATTTTTTCTTCGCCATTGTTTTTTGGCGATTATGAAAGGAGGATGCCGGATCTGAAGATCTAAGAAATGTAGCGCGGGGGGGAGTTGAACCCCCGTCCGCCTTGGCGGATATGAATCCAACGCTTTGAAATTTTTTGTTGTTTACTGAATTGTAGCGCGGGGGGGAGTTGAACCCCCGACCTTTGGGTTATGAATCCAACGCTCTAACCACCTGAGCTACCGCGCCATCGTTTTTGAAGGCGCAAACTTACGAAGTTGTGGCCAAAAATGAAGCAGTCTCGCCATTTTTTCTGTTTTGTTTGTCATTAATATTCCACCAATATGCTTGAGTACCAGGTTTGGTTGAATCAATAATCATTGTGCCGGAAAAGAAAAGTAAGGTACAACCCCTTTTGAACCCTTTTATTTTTTCATTATTTTTTGATTCGGATAATTTATATAAATTAAGCAAAAGAGGAGGAGTTATGGGGACAATGCAAATGACGAAGAAAAAAAAATTATTCACCGCAGATTATGAGGTTCATGCCTCCATTAAAATGCTTTACCCCTATCTGCAAAGCGCTTCTGGCCTTTCCGAATGGTTTGCTGACGATGTCAAAATTAACAATGAAAGTAAAGTCTTCACATTTTTCTGGGATAACGAAGAACACAAAGCCAGGTTGGTGGCCCACCGAACCAATCATTTCGCCAGGTTTGAATTCCTGCCCGAAACAAAAGAGGAAGAAAAAGATCCGTCCTACTTTGAACTCCGCCTGGAGTTTAACGACCTGACACAATCCGTTTTTCTAAAGGTGACTGATTATTCAGATTTTGACGATATCAAGGAACTCACCGCACTTTGGCAGAGTCTCGTTGATTCACTTCGTAAAACCGTTGGGGGCTAGCGGAGGTGTTCATTTAAATCCGTCGGCGGGCTGACCGGTTCAATTTATGGACGCTATTTGATTTTTTATCGGGAAGAAGGGATCAGGATTTATATAATTAAGATTATTGACGCACGCCAGAATCCCGAAAAACTAACACTCTGACAATTGCTCGGCAGGGTCAAAATTTATCAATTCTGTAACCTAATTTTGAAATGTTGATAAATCTGAACGGATCCGTCCGTTGAAAAATTCTGGAAAGCTTTCGATCCATCTCTGCCGCTGGCCTCGACCGTGCTTCAGCTCCACCCCGTTGTGGTGAAGTAGAGTTTTGATCCTCCCTGAAGCGAGATGTTCATTCTGTTGAGATTTAACTCCTTTTCTGATCACATTGGTCCTTCGACAAATAGCCTTGATAAACCTTTAAACCGCAGACCTATAACCTTGGTCCCATTTTTGAGTAATTTTGCCCATAAATACAGGCGACGGTAGATGAAAAAAATTGACAAGCTCATCCTTACTTCCTTCATAGGTCCTTTCATCATGACTTTTTTGGTCGTCGTGTTCATCTTGCTGACTCAGCACATGCTGAAGTATTTTGACGACATAATCGGAAAAGACCTCGGCGGGGAGGTGTTGAGTCAGTTGCTCTTTTACTTCGCTATTTTCATGACCCCGGTTGCCATGCCTCTCGCCGTACTGCTCTCCGCACTTATTGCATTTGGCAACCTCGGAGAACACTTTGAACTCACTGCAATTAAGAGCGCAGGTATCTCATTGCTGAGAACGATTCTGCCGATTTTCTTTTTTGTTGTCATTCTCACCTTCATCGCGTTTTATATCAATAATAACCTGGTACCAAAGGCTGCCCTGGAAGCTTACAGTTTGCTATACGACATCAAACAAAAAAAGCCTGCCCTGGACCTTCGGGAAGGTGCATTTTACAACGGGCTTCCCGATATCAGCATCAAAGTAAATAAAAAACATCCCGACGGTATTACTTTAGAGGATATCATTGTTTACGATCATAGGAAAAACGATGGAAACAAGGAGGTGACGGTTGCTGATTCCGGAAGGATGTCAACAATCCTGAATGAACGTTACATCAAATTTGAATTGTTCAACGGTTATAATTACTCCGAGGGTGCCAACAGCCAAAGGGAAATGACGGGCCAGAAAAATTCAAGAGCAGAGACGCTCACGAGAAGTAAATTCTATAAGACACAGGTGGTGTTTGACCTTTCTTCATTTCAGTTGTCGCGCACCGACAAAAAATGGTTTGAAACCAACCGGATCATGCGAAACCTCGACGAGCTGGATTTAGATATTGATTCCATAAGAAGGGAAGTGCTGCAACAGGAACTCAATCATTTTCTTTACAAACCAACTTACTTCAGTTATTTCAATAAGGATTCAGTAACGATGCCTGAACATCTCTGGGAATTTAAAAAGGTCAGGGATTCCATTAACAGGTATCGGTATATGCCCAAGGAAGAACTGGAGCGTGAGAAGATGGCCGTGAGATCTGAGGCAGTGGTGAAAAATCGGGCGGAAAATCCTATTGTCAGGTCCGAGCGGTCTGGCGCCATTGCCAGAATGAAAAGTGGGAAGCCTGAAAGATCCGCTGATTCAATAAATGCTCCCGCAACAATTGCGCCTGTAGTGGATGAGGAATTGCCGCTGGATTCGGCTTTTCTGGGTCGCCTTGACAGTCTGTTTGCACTTTCAGCTTCCCGCGACATAGTTCAGGCCGCCACCAACATGGCGCGCCAGGTTAAAAGCCAGGTGCTTAACAGCAACAGTGCCATTGAAAACTACGAGAAGGAAAAGATTGTCTTTGAGATCCAATGGCATAAGATCCTTGCCAGCTCCTTTATGTGCATCGCGATGTTCCTGATTGGCGCGCCCCTTGGGGCAATCATAAAGCGCGGCGGCCTTGGTGTGCCATTCCTTATCTCAATCATGTTCTTTATCATCTATTATCTGCTGAACATGCAAGGTGAGAAGTTGGCCAAACAAGGGCTGCTAAGCCCGATGATCGGGATATGGGCCGCCGACGTGATCTTACTGATAATTGGTTTTGTCTTCCTTCGCCAGGCAAGGGTGGATGCGAGGCTGTTTGATGCTGACGCCTACCGGGTGTTCTTCGACCGCGCCCGCCAATGGTTCATCAGCCGGAAATTGCAGTCAAGATCCGCTGCTTAAATATTATTTCAGATTTTGGGAATCGAAACCAAATACCCTATATTTGCCCCCTGAAATAAAGAAAAATAACTTTTTGCAATGTATTTGACAACTGAAATCAAGCAAGATCTGTTCAAGAAACACGGCCACAGTAAGAAAAAAGATGATACCGGTTCTGCAGAGTCTCAAATTGCGTTATTCACCCACAGAATAAACCATCTCACTGCTCATTTGAAGCAGAATAAGAAAGACTTTTCCACCCAGCAGGGGTTAATGAAACTCGTTGGAAAGCGTAAAAAGCTCCTGAATTATCTGCAAATGACCAATATTGAAAGATATAGGTCAATCCTATCTGAACTGGAATTAAGAAAATAACACTTCGCAGGGAACCAAACACTACGGTTCCCTTTTTACATTTTTACTCAGGGATAGCATCGGATTATTTTAGTCTATCCCCCCGTTATCGCCCACTTTATGAAATGCCCTAATTCAAAATCCGCCGGCAGGCATCCTGATCCATCGTCAGGAAACGCCGGGTCATTCCACACCTGGAAGCGGATTGCGGATTTTCGCCAAAGGCCCAATGTCAAAGACATAAAAAATTTAGTTAACTCATGAAACCTACTATCATTTCAAAATCCTGTAAGCTGCCGGATGGCCGCGAAATAACCATTGAATCAGGCAAACTTGCCCGCCAGGCCGATGGCTCCGTTGTCCTTCGAATGGGTAATACCATGATCCTGGCGACGGTCGTCGCTTCCCTTGAGGGAAAAGAAGGAGCCGATTTTCTCCCTCTTTCCGTCGATTACCAGGAAAAATTTGCCTCTACCGGGAAAGTACCCGGAGGCTTCCTGAAACGCGAGAGCAGACTTTCCGACTATGAAGTGATCATCAGCCGGCTGGTAGACAGGGCAATCAGGCCTCTGTTTCCTGCTGATTATCACGCGGAAACGCAGGTAATGATCTACCTCATTTCCGGAGATGAAAATGCATTGCCCGACGCACTCGCCGCATTTGCCGCATCCGCCGCGCTTTCAGTTTCAGATATTCCCTTCGGTGGACCGATTTCGGAAGTTCGTGTAGCACGCATCGATGGTAAATTCGTGGTAAACCCTACAATGGCCGACAAATCAAAGGCCGACATCGATCTCATCGTGGCAGCTTCCCTCGACAACATCCTGATGGTCGAAGGTGAAATGAAAGAGGTCAGTGAAGACGATATGCTGGAAGCACTGCGCATTGCTCACGATGCGATCAAGGTGCAATGTCATTTACAGATTGAACTTGGCAGAGAAGCAGGCAAAACTGAAAAAAGAATTTACGATCACGAGCTTAAAGATGAGAACCTGAAAGCCGAACTCTGGAATCTCCTCTACGAAAAAACCTATCAGCAGGCGAGATTGCAGATCTCGAACAAGAGACTCAGGTCAGAAGGCTTCGCGAAGATAATTGATGATTATCTCGAAGCTTTACCAGAAGACACAACCATAGTTAGAGATCTTGTCAAACATTATTACCACGATATTCAAAAGAAAGCTTCGCGCGATCTCGTGCTGAACGAAGGTGTTCGACTCGATGGCCGTAAACCAAATCAGATCAGGGAGATCTGGTCAGAGGTTGATTATCTTCCTTCACCACATGGATCCGCGGTATTCACGCGCGGTGAGACGCAATCTCTTACTACTGTTACGTTGGGAACTAAACTCGATCAGCAAACCATTGATGGTGCAATGATCTCCGGTCACAGCAAGTTTATCCTTCATTATAATTTCCCCGCATTTTCTACCGGTGAAGTGAAACCTAACCGTGGTCCGGGAAGAAGAGAAGTCGGTCATGGCAACCTGGCCCTTCGGGCGCTCAAGCAAATGCTTCCTCCGGATGCCGATAACCCCTATACCATACGCGTGGTGTCTGACATTCTGGAATCAAACGGTTCGTCTTCCATGGCTACCGTTTGCGCGGGATCTTTGGCTCTGATGGATGCTGGTGTCCCTGTGAAAGGACCTGTTTCCGGAATTGCAATGGGTATGATCTCCGATAGCAAAACTGGTAAGCATGCTATTCTTTCTGATATCCTCGGAGATGAAGATCACCTGGGAGATATGGATTTTAAAGTTACCGGTACAGAAAAAGGTATCACTGCCTGCCAGATGGATCTGAAAGTTGAAGGTCTTACCTATGAACTCCTGAAGGAAGCATTATTGCAGGCAAAAGAAGGCCGTATTCACATCTTAAATGAAATGAAGAAGACGCTGGCTGCGCCGAGACCTGATCTCAAGCCCCATGCTCCACGCGCTCAAACCATTATTATCGAGAAGGAATTGATTGGCGCGGTAATCGGTCCTGGTGGAAAAATTGTACAGGATATTCAGAATACCACTGGGGCTACCGTCGTGATCGAAGAGGTTGATAACAAAGGTGTTGTAAGTGTTTTTGCCACCGATAAAGAAGCCATGGATGGCGCTATGAAGCGGATCAGAGCCATCGTCGCCGTTCCGGAAGTGGGCGAGGTGTATGAGGGCAAAGTAAAATCCATAATGCCATTTGGTGCTTTTGTCGAATTCATGCCAGGTAAAGATGGCTTGCTCCATATTTCGGAAATTAAATGGGAAAGGCTGGAGAACATGGAAGGTGTTCTGGAAGTAGGTGAGGAAGTGAAAGTTAAGTTGATCGAGGTCGATAAGAAGACTGGAAAATTCAGACTTTCCCGGAAAGTATTGCTTCCCCGTCCACCTAAAAAAGAAACCACACCAACCGAATAATCGTATGATGCAGGATTGACAGGAACTAACTTTTCCGTTTACTTTGTTAAACAATCAATCGTATAGCAAACTGAATGAGACAGCTTAAGATCAGTAAACAGATTACGAACCGCGAGAGTCAATCGCTGGATAAATATCTTCAGGAAATTGGAAAGGTTGACTTGCTGACACCCGATGAAGAAGTTGAATTAGCCAGGAGAATAAAAGAAGGTGACCAGATCGCGCTGGAGAAGTTGACCAAAGCAAATCTGAGATTTGTTGTCTCTGTTGCAAAGCAATATCAGAATCAGGGATTGTCATTGGGTGACCTGATCAATGAAGGAAATCTGGGGCTGATCAAAGCTGCACAACGGTTTGATGAGACACGCGGATTTAAGTTCATATCATACGCTGTCTGGTGGATCCGACAATCCATCCTTCAGGCCCTGGCCGAACAATCGCGAATCGTTCGGCTCCCATTAAATCGCGTGGGGTCATTGAATAAAATCTCCAGGACCTTTTCAGATCTCGAACAAAAATATGAACGCGAACCATCTCCCGAAGAACTCGCAGAAGTTTTAGATGTCTCTACAGCAGAGGTTGTCGACACGATGAAGATCTCAGGACGACATGTATCCATGGATGCCCCCTTTGTGCAGGGCGAAGAAAATAGCCTGCTTGATGTTCTTGAAAACGACAGCGAAGAGACTCCTGATTCCGGACTCATGAGTGATTCCCTCCGACGGGAAGTACAGCGCTCGCTCTCAACACTCACCCAGCGCGAAGCTGATGTGATCACGTTGTACTTCGGATTAAATGGGGAACGCTCCCTGACCCCGGAGGAAATCGGTGAAAAATTCAATTTGACCCGCGAACGGGTTCGGCAGATTAAAGAAAAGGCTATCAGACGGTTACGGCATACATCAAGAAGTAAAGCTTTAAAACCTTACCTCGGTTAAAAAACACCGAAATAACATTAAATTTAGGGTCTGTTTGCAGGCCCTTTCTTTTATCTTTCTGCAAAATAAGAACAAACGATAATGAGTAAAGAAGCAGTAAAAGTGCTGATCATTGGTTCGGGACCAGCGGGATATACCGCCGCGATTTACGCTGCCCGAGCGGGTCTCAACCCTGTATTGTATACAGGTGGACAACCTGGAGGTCAGCTGACCATCACCAATGATGTTGAAAATTATCCGGGATATCCCGATGGTATCAATGGTCCTCAGATGATGGTTGATTTTCAGAAACAAGCCGAGCGTTTTGGAACTAAAGTCCATTATGGCCAGGTCACATCCGTAGACTTTACGGGTTATCCGCTCAAGGTTACAGTTGATGAAAAGACTGAGGTGATTGCCGAGAGTGTTATCATTGCAACGGGCGCAACGGCTAAATACCTGGGACTACCTGGAGAAGTATTGTACAATAACAAAGGTGTTTCTGCCTGCGCGGTTTGTGACGGATATTTTTATCGCGGCAAGGAAGTTGCAGTTGTCGGTGCGGGAGATTCTGCTGCCGAAGAATCCACTTATCTTTCCAAGTTATGCACCAAGGTTCACCTGATAGTGAGAAGGGACGAAATGCGGGCCTCCAGGATCATGCAGCAACGCGTGCTCAATACTTCGAATATTGAGATACATTGGAATACAGAAACCGAGCAGATCCTTGGCGATGACAGTGGAGTCACAGGAGTAAGAGTTTTCAATAACAAAACAGGAAAGAAAAAGGACATCCCTATCCAGGGCTTTTTCCTCGCCATAGGGCATAAGCCCAATACTAACATCTTCAAAGGTATCATTGACATGGATGAAACTGGTTATATTCAGGTAACTCCCGGATCCACCAAGACCAACGTTCCAGGTGTTTTTGCGGTTGGCGATGCAGCGGATAAAGTCTACAGGCAAGCAGTTACCGCTGCAGGAACCGGATGCATGGGCGCCCTGGACGCTGAGAAATTTCTCGTCGCGAAAGAACTGGAAATCGCATGAACGCGTAGAGACAAGGCATGCCTTGTCTCTACTGAAATCAACAATAATGAAACTTGATATCCTCGTCTTTGCATCGCATCCTGACGATGCTGAATTAGGTTGTGGCGGAACGATTGCAAAGCACACCGCTCTCGGGGACAAGGTCGGCATAGTTGATCTCACCAGAGGAGAACTCGGCACGAGGGGAAATCCGGAAACGCGTGATAAGGAAGCTGCCGAATCCGCGAAAATTTTGGGCGTCTACGTCCGTGAAAATCTCAGGCTGCGCGATGGCTTTTTTCAGAACGATCCTGAAAGTCAATTGACAGTCTTGCGCACTATCCGAAAATATCAGCCACGAATTATCCTCGCGAACGCCGTCTATGATCGTCACATAGATCATGGCAAAGGCGCCTCTCTTGCTCATGACGCATCGTTCTTATCAGGACTTGTAAAGATCGAAACCTTTGATGATGATGGAGGAAAACAAATGCCGTGGAGACCTGATGCGGTCTATCACTATGTGCAGAGTCAGTATATTTCTCCGGATTTTGTCGTGGATATTTCCCGTCAATGGGATGCTAAAATGAAAGCAATAAAAACTTTCAGCTCCCAATTTTTTAATCCTTCGAGTTCCGAACCTGAAACCTACATCAGCAAACATGGATTTTTAAAAATGCTGGAAGCCCGCGCCATTGAATACGGCCATGCTATTGGCGCAACGTATGGCGAGGGCTTTACGGTTCGCAGGTTTCCCGGAGTGGATAATCTGTTTGATCTGAAATAGTGAGTGGTGGTGTGCCTTGAAGATAGTAACTCTCTGAAACTTCCCATAGCGC
>JBBDXJ010000157.1:0-29870 GCA_040902445.1 Cyclobacteriaceae bacterium
TTCCCTCCAGGACCTGATCAAGGAGAGGCTGGATTTTGCCAGGGAAACCATCCAGGCAAGGAACAAAGGTTATGAGGCTGCGCGCGACGTTACAATGACAAAAAGAGGCCAGCTGATCACCCAAGAAATTCGGAAACTCATCAATGAATTTCAGGCAGAAGAAAAGGTATTACTGGATCAACTCCTCAGGAAACAGGCTGAAGCACTTGAATCCAATAACAGTTCTGCCAAGGTATTATATCTCGTAATGTTCATTATATTATCCGGGCTTTTCCTGCTGATCTATAAGAACCTTCAGGCGAGATCAAAGGCCGAAGTCCTGCTGAAAAATTCTTCCCGTGAGATCAAGGACTTATACAACAAAGCGCCGTGTGGATATCAATCGTTAAATGCCAACGGCGTGATCGTCAACATAAACGACACCTTGCTGGGCTGGCTGGGGTATGAACGGGTCAATGTCGTGAACAAGGTTAACATCAAAGAGTTGCTGACGGAATCAGGACGCGAGTTGTTCAATAAAAATTTCCCGCAGTTTAAAGTCCAGGGTTTTCTGAACGACAAGCGGTTCGATTTGGTCGCGAAGGACGGCTCGCTGATACCGGTAATGATCAATTCAATTGCCATTTATGATGCACAGGGCAATTACAGCAAAAGCCGTTCTTCTATATTCAATATCAGCGGGATAAAAAAGCTGGAGAAGGAGCTAAGGGAAGCCAAGCGAATTGCTGAATCCGCGGACCAGACCAAGGGCCAGTTCCTGGCTAATATGTCGCACGAGATCCGCACGCCGCTCAATGCGGTCATCGGGCTGAGTCACCTTGCGTTGAAAACCGATTTGTCTCCGAAACAACATGATTATCTTAAAAAGATACAGTCATCGAGTGAATCCTTATTGACTATAGTGAACGACATCCTGGATTTTTCCAAGATCGAGTCAGGCAAGATGACGCTCGAAGAAGTGAATTTCGACCTCGAAGAAGTTTTTCATAAGCTCGCCGATGTTATCACCTATAAAGCGCAGGCAAAAGGGCTCGAAATAGCTTTCGGCGTAGACAGCAACGTTCCCACGTACCTGGTCGGGGATCCTGTTCGCCTGGAGCATATCCTCAGCAACCTATGCAGCAATGGCGTAAAATTTACCGATAAGGGAGAAGTTGTCGTTAAGGTGCATTTGGTGGAGGATTTTGAAAACCGCATTAAATTACAATTCAACGTCAGGGATACTGGTATCGGCATGGACGAGTCGCAAATGGGAAGGTTGTTCCAACCGTTTTCACAGGCTGACGATTCCATTTCCAGGAAATACGGTGGCACCGGTTTGGGGTTATCCATATTAAAGCGCCTGGTCAAGTTAATGGAGGGTGAAGTTTCAGTCACAAGCGCGCCTGGGAAGGGAAGTGAGTTCTTTTTTACGGTCTGGTTAAAGAAACAAAAAATACAGCGAAAGATACCCGCACCATCGATCGATCCCCGGCAGCTTCTCGTAATGGTTGTAGACGACAATACTTCCGCCTTAAAAATTCTGGCGGAAGCCCTGGAATCATTGTCATTCAAGGTGATAACTTATCAGTCGGCCATACAGGCAGTTCATTACCTGAAAAATAATAAACATAGCGATCCGGTTCATCTCATGCTTTTGGACTGGAAAATGCCGGGCATGGACGGGCTGCAGGTTGCGCAGATAATCCGGCAAGATCCCCAGCTGGCCAGCATAAAAATTTTCATGATGTGCAATAGTTACGGCAGTGAAAATTTATATAAACTGGTAGACGATCTTCACTTATCGGGTATAATGTCCAAGCCTATCCGTTACTCGTTGCTGTATGATTCCATCATGAGCGCAATTCGGGGTGAGCAGATTCAGTATGAACGAGACCGCAAGGAAATACAGATGCGCATACAACCGGAATTAAAAAGCGGTCACATTCTTCTTGTTGAAGATAATGAAATAAATCAGCAAGTAGCCGCAGAGTTGCTTGAAAGTATCGGCTTTACGCTTGAGATTGCCAGCAATGGTGTCGAGGCAATTGACTGTGTCAAGGCATCCGGTGTTCCATCAAAGTACGACCTGGTTTTGATGGACCTGCAAATGCCGATCATGGGCGGGATAAAAGCCACAATGGAAATCATGAAAATAACGGCGTACCGGGATTTGCCTATTATTGCCATGACAGCAGATGCCATGGTTGGTGTGCAGGAGAAATGCCTTAAAGCAGGAATGAAAGACTTCATTACAAAACCCATCCGTCCGGACCTGATGATTGAAACGATCGAGAAATGGATCGTAAGAAAAAAGAAAACTGATGAGTCGCAGATACCATATTTGAAAATCAAACCCCAACGCGTTGAAGTTCCATCGATTGCGGGAATAGATATTGAATCCGGTCTTGCCAATGTTGCGGGAAATACTAATTTATACCTTGAACTCCTCAACAAGTTCCTTCAAAAGCAGGAAAATTTTATAGCCGAGGTAACGGCGCGATTCAACAGTGGAGCAAATGAAGAGGCCATGCGATCGATACACACGCTGAAAGGGTTGTCAGGAAACCTCGGCATGTCGAACCTGTACGAAACCTGCAAGCGAGCCGAACAAGACCTGAAAGGCAATGAAAATAATATCGCGGAAATCCTTAAGCCTCTGGAAACGGAGCTGAATATCTTATTGCAGGCTATAAGGTCAAAGGTTGTTATCAAACCAGAGCCTGCCCAGCAAATAGAAGTCACCAACATAATTGCGATGGTCGATGAATTGGAAAGGTGTCTGAAAGATAATGACCCCGAAGCATTGAACATCATACAGGAAATAAGCAGAGTAAACGGATATGAAAAACAATTTCAAAAAATGGAGAGGTTGCTGGAGAATTATGATTTTGTCAAAGCCCTTGAATTTCTCGGTCAGATCAAATCAAGAATAAAATAGTTGCCCCTGAAAGCAATAAATGTGATGGAACAAAACACGTCGATAAGATCGAACAAGAACGATAATCCTCTTTTTGATAAAACAATTCTTTTGGTAGACGATACCGCAGAGAATATCGATATACTCAATGAGTTGCTGATGCCTTTCAAAAGAAAGGTTGCAATGAACGGGGAAAAGGCTTTGGCGCTGGCAAATTCAGCTAATCCCCCTGACATTATCCTGCTCGATATCGACATGCCTGGCATGAACGGTTTTGAAGTATGCGAGAACCTGAAACGCAACCCTGATACGCAGGATATCCCGGTGATATTTTTAACGGCAGATACGAATAAAAAAACTACTGTAAAGGGCTTCAAGTTGGGGGCCTGTGATTTTATGACGAAACCATTCGATCCGGGCGAATTAATGGTAAGGGTCAAAACGCAGCTGGAGCTACTCGAATCGCGGCAGAAGCTTGAGACAATTGTGCACCAGCTGGAGTTGAGTTCGGCGCTGTTGAAGCAGTCGGGTGAAGAGCTCAACCGACAAAAAAATGCGCTTGAAGAAGAGAAGAAGACCGCCAACAACCTTCTGTTGAATGTCCTGCCGGAATATGTGGCCCGGGAACTCAGGGAAAAAGGCCATGTCACGCCACGACACTTTCCCATCGCAACCGTTCTGTTTGCCGACCTGGTCAATTTCAGCACCCTGAGCAAAGGCATGAGTCCAAGTGAAATTGTGGATGAACTAAACACCCTCTTTGTAGGATTCGATGATATCCTGGAGCAGAATAACATGGAAAAGATTAAAACCATCGGTGACGGATATATGGCAGCGGGCGGTGTTCCGATACAAAACAGCACCAACCCGGTAGATGCGGTGAAGTCCGGGCTTGAAATGTGTGTGTTCGTAAAAAAAATGCAGGAGTTGAATGCAGAAGCAGGAAAACCAATTTGGGATATCCGTATTGGGATCAACACCGGTGATTTGATCGCAGGGGTGATCGGTAAAAGTAAATTTGTTTACGACGTCTGGGGGATCTCAGTGAATACTGCGAGCCGCATGGAATCTGCAGGGGAGCCGGGCAAAGTAAATATTTCGGGTATCACCTACCAGCTGGTGAAGGAGAAATTCAATTGTGTGCCGCGCGGAAAACTCGATGTAAAAAATATGGGAAAGATGGATATGTATTTTGCCGAAAGTATGAAATAAAGTATTGTCAATAGTCAGCCTTTAAACTCTATATATTATGATCGCCTCTTTTATAACTAAAACGATTGTAACCACTGTGGCTTTACTGTTAACGCTTTCTGCGGCGCATGGACAGACGGCCAATCAGACGAACCGCCTTCCGGTAAATGTGGCAAAGAACGTTAACCCCGCGGTTGTCGGAGAAAGGCTCAGTCACCATATCAATACGCCTTATATGGAACTCGGGCCGATGCCGACCAAGGATGAAAAGCGTTTATACTTCAGCCGGCAGGGCTTCGAGGGCAATACTGGTGGCAAGGACGACGAAGATATCTGGTATTGTGAATTCGATGAGGCTACCCAGTCATGGGGTCCTGCTATTAACGCAGGGTCCCCATTGAACAACGACGGGCCCAATTTCATCACGGGGGTAGGCAGAAACGGTGACACGTTATTATTGGCAAATGAGTACCGCAAGAAAGGCAAAATGCGCGCAGGTGTTTCCGTCTCTATCAGGGTTGGTGAACTGTGGTCGTTCCCGGTACCCATTAGTATTACTTCGGACTATAATTTTGCCGGCCGCGCCAGTTATGATCTCTCACACGACCGCAACACGCTGATCATTGCGCAGCAAAAGACCGACACCCACGGAAAACTTGATCTTTACGTATCATTCCGCGATCCCGATCAAAGAAATTCGTACGCGGGCACTGAGAGTGTTAACCTCGGTCCGGTCATTAACACTTTCGGCGATGAAACGTCTCCCTGGCTTGCATACGACGGACGCACCTTGTATTTCGCCTCAAATGGTCACAACGGTTATGGTAACATGGATATTTTTGTCTCCAGGCGGCTTGACAATACATGGACGAATTGGTCAGCGCCGGAAAATTTAGGACCCGGGATCAATTCAAATTTTGATGATTTTTCCTTTAACTATAATCCGCGAAGCAGGTATGCTTATTTCGTCAGAGGATTTTCGCGGGAAAATACGGATATACTCAAGGTGGATATGACAAAATTCTTCCTGGAAGACGACACAAAACTCGCCGAGATAGGCGAAACAAAAACCATTGTCGATGTCTTTGATGATAGTCGTTCTGAAATCAACCCCGGCGCCGACACCGATCTCCGGAAAATGCTGGAGTATTTGAAGAGGCACAGTACAATGACCGTACTCGTGACTGCCCATTCCAATAAACATGCCCAGAGAACCGAGAGTTTTAAATTATCCAATGAAAGAGCAGCGGCAGTGGTCGATTACATGGTAAAAAACGGAATAGCAAAGGAAAGACAGGCTTATAATGGCCTGGGCCATGATGTGGTCGTGAACTTCTATGGCGAATCCGATACCACCGGACCTGGTAAAAAGGGAATGGCCTCCGTGGTAGAATTCAAGATAATCAGTTACGAACGTTGATAAGCACGATATCAGCGATCTGAAGATGATTAATTTAAAGGACCCCAAATCAAGTAACAACATTGCGATCTTATGCAAAAAGAAGCAGCCACGGATCCCATAACATGGCAACTGATCAGGGGTCATCCCGTTTTTCATGGCATTGACGATAATGAGTTGCTAAAAGCACTCCCCTATTTCAGGACTGCTTCTTACGAGCGGGGTGAAGTGTTAATGGAGGAAGGTCTTGATAGCGGCACTGATCTTTATCTGATCCTGGAGGGAAAGCTGGAGGTGGCAAAAAAAGCCAAGGCTGATTCAGGGTCCACGGAAAATGAAATACCGGAACAATTTGTAATTGCCCAGCTGAATGCGGGTGACTCAATTGGCGAGCTCAGCTTTGTAAAAGGAGACCGGCGATCAGCCTCGGTGAAATGCCTCTCGCGGGCTGTTGTCTTAGGTTTAAGTCCTATTAACCTGCTCAAGTTGCAGGCTGAATATCCCGGAATTTCCACCAGTATGATGAAAAATATGGTTGGTTATGTAGGTGACAGGTTAAGGCGAACAAGTGAAAATGAAGTCAGGGCTTTAAAACTTGAACTTCAGCATTCCGTACAAAAGTCGAAAGCCAATTTATTCTTTTCTTATGTTATTTGCCTGCTTTGTGGGTACAACATAACCCTTGAGCTTACAAGCAATTTCGCCACTGATGCTAACCGGACGTCGATTGTCAGCGCTATTATCGTAATAACTTTTGGCGTGGTGCTTTATTTAATGACAAGGCAAAGCAGGCTACCCATGAGCAATTATGGACTTACCGCGAAAAACTGGAAACCTGCGCTGAAAGAATCTCTACTGTGGTCCGCAGTGATCATCGCGGTTCTCGTTATGACGAAATGGATCCTGATTGAAAACGTTGAGAAATATCAGAACCTGCCGCTAATCGATTTTGACCTCAGTAAAAAATATCCCGGATTTAATTTTCTTTTATACGGACTGCATTGTCCTGTTCAGGAATTTGTCGCCCGCGGTGTACTCCAAAGCAGTCTTGCCCGATTCTTTACAGGAAAAAATGTTGCATTAAGAGCTGTCCTGGTTTCAAATGCCCTTTTTTCGGCAACCCATATTCATGTGATGGGCGGATTCCTGGGAATAGTTGTTTTTGTTCCGGGATTGTTCTGGGGGTGGTTATTCTCACGGCATGAAAACCTTATCGGTGTGTCGGTTTCGCATTTACTGATTGGCTGGACGGCCCTGTTTTTTTTGAATCTTGAAAGTCTGTTTTGATCGGTTAACCCGTGCTACATAAAACAAATCGAAATTTTATAACGTTATGACTCTGAGATTCCGGCGACTGAAAAATACTACACCTATTGCAATGGCCATTTTTGTCAAGGCCATCCTTATATTGATCGCTTATCTCCTGCCAGTCAATCTCCTCGACAGGTTAGGAAGCGGGGCGACGGATTATAGCCTGATGGATTCCGCCCCCGAGATATGGCTTTCCCTGCTCGCGTTTGTATTTGGAACACTCATCATTGTCATATCGATCGCATCAGAAAAGGCACCCAAGCTGATCGACCTTTTCGTTGCAGAGTACTGGAGCCAGCTTTTTATTTGGCTTATTGCTCTCTCCGGAATGGAGAATATCTATCTCCATTTTGTTCATTCCGGTCATGCAATGTTCAGCTCTAATCTCGTCTTTCTGAACAACTATATTTTTCTTCCATGCTTGGTCATCGTCGCTATACCTTATATTTTTTATATTCTTAAATTCACAAAGAGCTCGAATGTCATTAAAAAAATCTATGACGAAAACCTGCGCGCCGTACGAGCCATAAAAGGAGCCACATCGGAGATCAGTATAAACCGGAATCACTATCACCTCTTTGAAACGATCAATCAATTACACGATCTGCTGCAACATATTGAGTTTAAAGAACCTAAAGCCGACATCATTCACCGCTTTGGAAAATCGCTGAGGTTTTACCTGGGGCAAAAGAAACGTTTTCCGGCTGATCATTTTAAATTAACAGATTCCGCTAAAAATGATATTTCATTCAGGACTCTGGGAGAAAAATACGGGCAAATAGAAGCGGAAAAAACATTGTATGAACAAAAGGTCCTCAGGGTACTGGGAACGTCCTATCTCCTGCTGATCAAGGAAAGCCATTATGACCTGGCATCGCTTTGCGGCCACGAGTTGTACGCATCCGGTAAAACGGCGATCGAGCTGAACGACCAGCAAGCGGTTGACACGGTGTTGATCCATTTCAACACTATCCTCCGCTTTGGTATCAGCCACGGCCTTAAAACAAGAGAAATTAGGAATGTATACAATACAATTTATCACTACAGCCAGTTGGTAAATGCGTTCATTGAGAAGCGCGAAGAGGAAAGAGTGGTTCAGTGCTGCAGGTATTTTGCTTTTTACGCCAACGTAGTAGGAAAGCTAAGCGTATCTGAACAATTGTTCGTGTTCTTAATCGAGACCTTCGCCATAGAATTGAAAAAGATCCTGATGTCTTTACACATCAATAATTTTTCCCGTGAACAGCAGATCATTGTCTTACGAATGTTCAATGAATTGAATGGTGATAAGAAAATAAGGAGCTATGACTACCAGTGGATTCATAACAGTGGTTTGCGCCTGATCCAGATCGCGCTGTGCCTGTTTTACATGAGTCGCCAGGAATATAAGTTGATGGAATTGACAGTGGCCTCGATTCTTAAAGACCTGAGGGGGTTAAATAAGAACCAGACCACTCAAATTTTAAAGCAGGATTGCGAAAGGATCAAAGAAGAGCGGGAGGATTTCTGGGAGGAGACTGACCAGGGAAGCAGGAATATCTATTATTCGCAGCACAAGGTAGAGTTGAATGCATTTCACGCTTACGTATCGGAGAAGGTTGAAGAGATCTACGCCAAAGTCGATGATGAGTTCACGTCAATAAAAAAACCGTAAGCCCAGTTATTTGCGGCATGTCATAACCCGATGAAACTTAAATTTAAAAACGCGTTTAACAGCCACCATTTGATGAAATTTATGACCATATAAACAATGCATATGTGTTTAGATCCTTTAAAAGCTGGTTGGGTGGCTTTGTGTCTGGCCAGCGTTGTGACATCAGGTTTCCCCCAGGCCGGACGTTTTGAAGCCCCCCGGGTTAATGTTGCAAAAAATATCAATACAGCGATCAAATCCGAGCGACTCAACAGCAAGGTTAATACGGCCTACAACGAGTTTGGCCCCCTGCCTTCAAAAGATGGTAAGCGATTGTATTTCAGCAGGCAGGGTTCGCCCGCCAATATCGGAGGGGTCGACGATGAGGATATTTGGTATTCAGAATTTGACGAGGGAACCCAGTCGTGGATGGACGCGATAAATATCGGGGCACCCCTGAACAACAGCGGTCCGAATTTTATTACCGGAATCGGCAGAACAGGCGACACTTTGCTGCTGGCCAATATTTATCGCAAAAACGGGAAAATGACAACAGGTGTTTCTGTATCCGTCGCGGCTGGCGATAAATGGTCTTTCCCGGTGCCTGTAAATATTGAAGCGGATTATAATCTGGCAAGAAGGGCCACTTATGATCTTTCTCACGACAGGAAAACAATGGTCATTTCCCAGCATAAATTTGACACCCGTGGTAATCTGGACTTGTATGTAACCTTCAGAAACGAAAGCAGGAAACAACAGTATTCAGGAACCGAAAGCATCAACCTGGGTGATGTTATAAATACTCCTGCAGATGAAACATCACCATGGCTGGCGTATGATGGCATAACATTATACTTTGCATCCGATGGCCACGACGGTTATGGAAGGATGGACCTCTACAAGTCAGTTCGACTCGACGACACATGGACAAACTGGTCTGAACCGGAAAATTTAGGGCCGGGAATAAATTCCGGCTTCGATGATGTGTCCTTCAACTTTAACCCGTTGAGCAGGTATGCCTATTTTGCACGGGGTTTGTCTTCCCAAAATTCGGAGATCTTCAGAATCGATATGACTCATCTTTTTTTAGATCAGGAAAGTTTGTCGCCAATGGAGGTCGTATCAGGCAAGAAGCCCGCGGAAATAGGTGAGACAAAAGTGGTCGTGGATGTGTTCAGCGATGATCAGTCCGTGATAAATAAAGAAGCGTTGAACAAGCTTCATGTGATAGTAACTTATCTGGCAAAAAACGCGACAATGGAGATCCTGGTCAGCGCTCATTCCCAAAAACATGACACGAGAGCGGCAAGCATCGCGCTGTCAATTGAAAGGGCACGCGCCATTGTTGATTACCTGGTCAACAACGGAATCGAAAAAAAGAGGTTAACCTATCAGGGTTTCGGTCACGATATTGTTATCAATCAAAAAGCCGACGAAATTAAATCAGGAAGGGAAGACCTCGCCTCTTCTGTTGAGTTTAAGATCATCAAGTATTGAATTCAGGCACCGGTCATTATTTTTCGGAAGGTCAACTCAATATGTACTTTGAATCTCTTGCTTTTGTTGGAAATCCCGGTTCGAGATGCATCGCGCGGGAGGGAGGTATTCCCTCAAAATGATATCGGGTAAATGCTGAATAAAAAATCTGAACCGCTGTCGTCGGTGAGTTAACATAAACTTAATATTGGACCCGCCTCTAAATCCCTGCAGCGGATTTTAGAGTTCTAAATAGCTTTGGTTTTAAATCCGGGGGAATTTTATCAGATATCATTTTCAAAAGTTATAATATTGTATGCGTTACTTTGAAAATGAAAATTAAATTCCCCGATCACTTTAGTTTTGGAACAAGTACTTCCGCTTATCAAATAGAAACTGCTGTTAAGCTAAACTGCCACATGTCGATAATATCGCCGTTGAGAACTATCTTCTTTGGTCGAATTGATTTTAAATAGCGCAGCAACTCTTCCGCATGGCAACCGTATGTGCCCAGATGAATATCCGATAGGACAACCAGCTCTACATCGCGCTTTCTTTTACCCATATCATAGTGATTGACTTTAAGATCACAGGTATTCGTGATACAAAGGTAGGTCGGCGCTATATAAGTCCCGGGGAATCGAACATTAATTAATTGTTAATCTTAAATCAAAAAAGGTAGTACAAGTATAACACGGTTTCCGGGCATGCTATCACATCCTCCGGCAAGGCACGCGATGGAAAGCCGGCAACTTTTAACAACATTTTTGAAAAGGCTCAATAAATAATATTTCAGGGTGGGCGGTTGATAAAGAGTTCAGCTATTACAAATCTGAAAAGGGCTCGTGGACCAGCAATCAAGTAATGTCCTGCATACCATGAACTCCACCACGCTTCACGATATACTTCTCTCGATTAACTCTGTCCGACCAAAACTTTAAATGAATCCCGGAGTCAACTTTCTGAAAGTTTTAAAACTTTCAGAAAGTTTTTTAGCTCTATGAAAGACTTTCCTAATCAACTTTTATTTCCCTAATAACTGTAATATCGTACCGGCTATGTGCGGGGCCTTCGGCAACGCTGAAATAGCAGGTTACAGGAACCAGTTTGTCGTCGGGCGTTACAGCCCAGGGATACTACATGTTGGCGAGCTTTAGCAAATAAATATACGTCTATTTATTAATGAATCAGGCGGATCAGTTATTCCGGTTCGCTATTCTCATAATAAACCTACGGCATATTCCATGATAATCACAAATCAATGTGAACCTTTTCACCAAATCAGAATTAAATCGCCTCATCCACCATATAAAGAATAGACTCATAGTTCTGCCTTACCGCTTCAGACATAGCAATTTCACACGTTCGGGTAGAGGAATAATATCCATCATATTTCTTCTCTTTCACCTCCGATGCCTCGTGGTGCGTCGCAGAAGCCGTTAACTCAGGAAATAAAAATCCGCGATCGCCAGCCATACCACAACAGCCTGAATATTTCGGAATGGTTACTGAATGGGCAAAATGTTTAGCAACGTTGAGAAATTTCTCACCGGTGTTCATCTTTTCAAGCGAACAAACAGGATGAAGCACAATATCGCCTTTCTTCATCTGAACTTTTACAGAAGGAACAACCATATCGTGCAAAAACTCCACACTGTCAAGAATAACGAGACTGTCGAACCTTCTCTTGTTTTCTTCATCGAGCGCAGGTCGCATTTTTCGCAGGGTCAAAGCACAGGAGCTTACATCAATCACGATTGGATACATGCCTTCTCCGCTTGACCTCCATAACTGAGCCATTATTTTATTTGCCGTAAAGTGGTATGCGTCTTTAAACCCTTTCGACGAAAAGATCTGTCCGCAGCAACTTCCACTGATGTCGCTCAAAATAGTTACACCAATTTCGGATTTTTGGCAGATGCTGACGAAAGTCTCCATAATATTTTTCTTTTTCCCCGGATATGTTCCCATTGCCCTGGATATACAGGCAGGAAAATAAACAACGTTTCTTTTCCCATGGCCATTCAATTGTCGTGGTGCGCGAATCAACTGGGAAAGGTCAGAAGGAAAAGAAAACTGATTTGACCATAGAGGAATGGAAGAAAACATTTTTCTCAAAACGGAGGTGAGCTGCAGCATCGCATTTTTTCCAAAGACCCTATTGATCGCAGCCCCAGTCTTGAGTCCAAACCGCGCAAGCGACTCCGCCATTTTAAAATTTCGTGCTACCGATAAAGCAAACCGGTTGGCAGAATGAGAATGATTTTCATTCCGCAACCTCTTTGTCAGTTCTCCGGTATCGATATCCACCGGACATGCAATGGCACAGAGACCGTCTAACGCGCAGGTTTCATTTCCATCGTACTCGTATTGGTCAAGAAGAAGCTGGTATTTCTCTTTATCACCTCTTTCCTCCAGATTTTTCAGTATCCTTCTGATAACGATCCTGCGCCGTGGTGTTGTGGTGATATCGCGGCTTGGACATTTATGTTCGCAGTAACCGCATTCAATACACCGGTCAACTTCCTCTTCAACGGAAGGAAGTCCTTTCAAAAATTTTATGTGCGCATTCTTATCATCATTGATAATCACGCCGGGATTCAGCAGCGCTTCCGGGTCAATAGCATGCTTGATCTTCCGTAATATCGCATACGCGTCGCCGCCCCATTCCGTCTCTACGAAGGGAGCCATGTTGCGACCCGTACCGTGCTCCGCTTTCAGGGTGCCATTGTATTTTTGAACCACCATGCTGATCACCTCCCTCATGAAGCTGTCATAACGCAAAATTTCATCCTCAGTATTGAACGACTGTGTGATTACAAAATGAATATTACCATCTTTGGCGTGGCCGAAAATGATGGCATTGTTGTATTGGTATTTATGGAAGAGGTCTTGCAGGTCAATGATGGCATCCCCAAGCAATTCGACGGGAAAAGCAATATCCTCTAAGATCACCGTGGTTCCGCTTTTGCGCACTGCACCTACTGCGGGAAAGAGTCCCTTGCGCACTTTCCAGAAGAAATCCTGCTCTTTCGGATCCGTGGTGAAAACAGGATCGTTCATCATGGCGAGATCGGTGCATGATCTGAGAAACAGACTTACCCGGTCTGCAAGCATTTCGGGCGAATCTTCCTGAAATTCCACCAGCAATGCCGATGCATCTTCAGGCAGTGTTTTCACTATGGCAGGCATTCCGGCTAAAGTCTCAACAGCGCGAAGTGATGCCCTGTCCATTAATTCCACCATCATCGCCCCCGCATTAGTAAGGGGCACAATAGCCTGACACGCGGCATAGATGGATGGAAAATAAAGCAAAGCCGTCGATTTGCAGGGATAATCCGGAACGGTATGCATTACTGCCTCCGCGATAAAAGCAAGAGTGCCTTCTGCTCCGATTAACAAGTGCGCCAGTATATCCAGCGGATGCTCGTAGTCGATAAAAGCATTCAGCGAATAACCGATGGTGGTTTTTGTCCGGTACTTTTTTCGGATCTTATCGTATAGTTCTTTATCGGAAAAGATCTGTTGCCGGATTTCCACGAGGTTTTGGAAAAGATCCTTGCATTCATCGCGAAAGCGGGTATAGTCGCGCTGATCTTCAGTACTAAAAATTTTGCCGTCGGGCAGGATGAAGCGGATGGATCTCAGGGTATGGTAGGAATTGAGTTTCACTCCGCAGCACATACCGCTGGAGTTATTGGATAAAATGCCCCCCATCATGGCCGCGCTGATGCTCGAAGGATCAGGACCGATCTTCGTTCGATACTTTTTCAGGTGCGCATTTACCATCGCGCCGGTTATTCCCGGTTGCACCCTTACCAGAGCGCCATTGTCCTCAACTCTGATCTTGTTCCAGTACTGGCTGAGATCGACCAGTATCCCGTCCGTAATAGACTGGCCTGAGAGGCTTGTTCCCCCGGTTCGAAACACCAGCGGGATTCTGTAGCTGAACGAAAATTCAAAGAGTGAAATGATTTCCGCCTCACTAACAGGTTGTACCACTGCCTTTGGCAGCAAATAATAGAACCCCGCATCGGAAGCGAAGGAAACAAGGTCAATGTATCTGGTTCTGACCCGGCTGGCAGGTAGTATTTTTTCTAATTGTTCTTTCAATGTATAGATGATTGAATGAGGTTGACGCATTGATTAACCTCAAGCTTGCATAAAAACTACAGACAATATCGATAAGGTCAAAATTTAAAGGTCAGCCAATCGCCAGCATTCTTCATTTTTTCAATTTCAGAATCTCACCTGCGAGCATCTCACGCGCTGACAAAATTACTTTTGGATCTTCGGCCGTTGCCCACCACTCAGGCGCGACAGCGTTAACAATTTTTGTCACAGCTTCTCTGCCAGCCAGTTCCTCGAAGAGAACAAAATATTCGTAATCCTCCATAGAATCACGTAAGTTCTTCAGGCGAATGGAAGCTACGGGACCGTCGATTCCGCAAGGTAACCCCGGATATATCAAATAACCGCCACCATTAAAATGAGTACCTGACTCTGCGAAGGCAGGCAGATGCCAGGCATCCTGCACTCTCGTTACCGTTGACCAATAAAGAAGGCCGTTGATTCTGTACTGCCAATTCATCCATGTGGGAGTCCGGTATGAAGTTAACGGGGCATCTATGTGCCAGTAAGGAGAATCGTGATCCTTAACTTCGTCGTAATGCGGGTGGTAGCCGGGGGCTCGCAGCGACAGGGCCGTGTACGACCAGACTTCGTCGCCGTGAGCGAGTTTCTCATCGATCGAATTGCGGTCTATGAAAGCAAACAAAGGACACCAGATATCCACCGCGGGATCGATGTCTGGCCAGGAAGGATCTTGCTTGTAGGGTTGTTCCACCACGAGACACCGCAATTGCGGAGCGGCTTCGTGTACCAACGCACCAAGCTCGAGCACATTCTCATAGTTTTCCTGCAGGTTCGGTTCGTCAAGCATGTAAACGTATGCGCGCTTATCCCACCTATTTTCATTTACATATTTGTAATAATCCCGATAGTACCGGACAGCTTTATCCCTGTTCGTCGTGGTCATATCTTTTATGGGTGCACGGGGAATCTCAAAATCCGTCACATGAAGATCTTCCATGAATTTTTTCAGCGCCTCATGACGCTGAGGGGTAATTTTCAGAGAGCCGTCATCATTCACCTCCGGCAGGAGACTTTGTGGAAGCGGAGGATTGATACGGTTATCGGCCATCATACTGCAATAGCGAAGCTCTATTTCCTGGAATTTTTCGGAATTGGTTTCAACACCGAATATCCGTGCGACATTCCTCACACCACCGAAATGATTTCGGTGTGTGGGACCGTCAGGCAAGGTGAAATCCCACACAGTAACGCTAATTGGGATAGAAACAACTTTAGTAAAGATACTATCGATCTTTGGTCCCCAGGGACGAGTGATATTATCCAACGTGATGGTAAATGTACCTTCGTAATCACCTGCAGCTGCGTTCTTAGGAATAGAAACATCCACCCATATGGGCTGGTTCTCACCTTTCCACACATCAAATGGGATCGCGTACATATCGAAACCGCTGGAGATCATAGGCTCTCCCCATCTTTCGCGGTGTTGACTAAATGGTTCTATTGGCGCCCCCGTCTGTGGATTGATGAACGGTACAAGAGGGTCGGGGTAAAGTCCCGGAGGTAGCTGGGCGCGTCCGCTGGAGCGTCTCACCCTTGTATTTTCTTCGCGGAAGAGCGCGATGTTCTCCTTTCCAATGGTTCCGGCTTTCCCGCTCAGGTCTGACATTTCCGCTTTGACCACCCGGATATTTTTCTGTAGCGCGCTGACAGCTACCTGGAAGGATTCCACTTCATTTTTTGCGGCTTTTATTACAGCCTGAGGCTCACCAAAGGGCGCCTGGTTATGTCGTATTCTTTCCATGCTCGTCAAAACAGTCAACCGTACCTCAGGATTCTGCGTGGTTGAACATGAGAGTATCGTGGAAAAACAAATACTGATGAAGAATATCGAAATAATTTTTTTCATGATTGTCATGAGTGTTATAGTACATCGCTACTCATATTTTTTTACGTACCCGAGAAATTTACGGGCGGTGTCATCAAGGTTCTTAATTGACCCGCCGCCTTCCAGCACCTCGCACATTTCATACACAAGGTAGCCCTGATAGCCAATTTCTTTTAAAGCCCCAACAAAAGTATCATAATCAATCATTCCTTCTCCCATGGGTGTCGCGCGCATAACAGGTTTGTCGTTGACATAGTTAGTCAATGAATGTTCATAATGATATCGCGGCAAGGTAACATAATCGGCGAGGATCGTATTCACGATGAAGGGTTTCATTTTTAAAACCGATTTTCTGAGCTCATCTTTGGAAAGTCCTTCAAGTGTGGGCGACCATGCGTCCCAGCCAGCCATCACATTCGGGAGATTAACTTCTTTCAGCAACCAGTACATGGCGTCATGATGAAGGGCTATGTCGTGGTGGTTCTGCACAACAAGGGTTACACCGTATTTTTGCGCCTCTTTGGCGGCGAGCGTAATTCCTTCAACAACCGTTGCATACTGCTTGTCATAGGGGATTCCCGGACGTTCGTATCCCGTAAAAATGCGAATCATTTTTGTACCGAGATCACTGGCCAGTTCAGCAAGCTCGCCGATATAGGCGGCCTGAATTTCCGTATGCGGGATCCCCGGTTTGTCCATGCCGGCAGTAAAATCAGAATAACCCGCAAGGCCTACTAATGTTAAACCGAGATCTTCGATTCTTTTCTTCAGCTTTTCGCGGGCTTTCTTATCATAATCAAGAATGGAGAGATGCGGTCTCTTGGCCATGAGCATCACTCCGTCGTATCCCAGTTCTTTTGCTTTAAGGAGAAATTCATCAACGGTCAATACGGCTTGTCCCCGCCACACACCCGAGTAGCCAATAGAGTGCAAGCAGGTCTTTACCTTGAAATCACGGGAGTTTCCTGTCGGCGTTTTTTGTCCATGAACGGTGCCTGATATGTAGATCAAAACAATACAGGTAAATACAAACTTTTTCATAAGAAGAATTTTTATGATAATGTAAAAATGTTTGACATGAGAATCAAATGCCCAGGTTATTCCCGAGCTTCAACGAGTAAGGTGCACCCACCCTTTACGCTGGGTATTTTTTTTATTACACCCAACATAATTTACATCTACACCCACATCGAACCCAAAGTAATCGCGTTCACTGGAGGCATGTCGCTCACCCTGAAGATTGAGAAACTCAGTAGTATTTTGCCAGTAATAATCTTCTGCCTGAATGATATAGGTATTACCGGGGATCGTTCGCACCTGACTGTTCTGTGTCAGAAAACTGCCCGGCGCGCCCACCACCAGTGTGTTGCCAATAACGTCAATGGAAGATCCGAAGTTACTTCCTTCAATCGAGACTTCCGGGCCGATGGTTGCAACAGGTGTCATGTCTTTATTCCATTGCTGACCGGGAAGTTTCGCATACACCATTACCGCTCCCGAATTTGCAACCCCCTTCCATGGATATGCCGGAACACCCACAAAAAAATGATTTTCTAAAAGCTTTACATCACTGCCATAGGATGAATAGACTCCTCCGCCGAATAAAGCGGTATTCATCCATTTTCCTGTTGTTTCATCTTTTTCGAATATGAAAGTTCCGCCTTCCAGTGAATAATAGCTTCCTGCGAGAAGTTTATCTCCGTGCAAACTGAGTTTCAGCGACGGCCAGGATTTGTCAAAAGGTCTTCCCGCCATGATCACGTCCATGTAAGTCCATTTGCCATTCACTCTTTCAAATACCACGATTGCATTGTTATGGGACGAATAGCGGTTATTGTACGCGGTTGCAAACAGAACATGTTCGTTCATGACAATGGTTGCGCCAACGTGATTCAGCATCAGTTCCGGTGGGGGGGAAACCGAATCATAAAGCATTGCCGAGGACCACGAACTTCCAGTTCGCCGGTACAAAAAGATTTTGCCCAGCGTTTCCTGGCCGTAGAGGTAAGAGGGAGCACCTATGGCAAGTTCATCACCAAAGGAAGTAATGCTGTAACCAAAACCCGCATCCACCTCTCCAGTAGGTCTTGCGTTGCGGCGACCAGGAATGATCGTATGTACTTTCTGAAAGGTGTCACCCGATTTCTCGTACACATAAACAGCGCCCGCCCCACTACCGGAAGTTCCATCATACGGTGCGCCAGCAAACAATGTTTTTCCGGTTTTATGCACGGCATTTCCAAAATAAAAGCTTGCGCTGTTGTACCGGCTTAAGGTTACATGCTGAAGACTTCCCCATATCTCGTCACTGTGTGTGAGAGAAACGACGGCATCACGGGCCGTGAAACCGACAGGCCGGGTTCCCACAGATCGCACAAGATCCGACCCGTTCCAAACCATTTTTAATGCAAAGGCAGACCTGAGATGTAAACCGCTTTCCTGAAAGATAACCTGCGTGCTAAGATTGGCCCAGGTTCCTTCAGTCTGTTTCACAATAAACACTTTGCCGACACTCCATTCTTCACCTCTAAGGACAGCACTGGCTGCAAGTTCAGTAGGAGAAATAAACTCGAGGGGAAAGTGCCAGCCGGTGGGGAAATCCGTTCCTGGAATTTCGAATTGTGCAGTTTCGGTGGCGTGCGTCCACTCACCATGTTTCTTGAAGAGAAATATTTTCATTCCACTATCACCGTCAGGATTAAAGACAGCGCCGGTGCACGCCACCATGCCTTCTGTCGCGGTAAGGTGTTCTCCAAAATGACCAACGGAATAAGTCGGGGCCGTAACGGAAAGCTTTGCGAGGTACTGGTATGCAGGGCCGTTCAGCTTGTACACATAGATAGCAAGGCCGTCACCACTGCAGGACGCATAAAGGTAATCACCTTGTAAAACAATGTCGTAAGCGAAGAGGCTGATACTGGTTCCGAAAAACGTACTTGAAAAAATTTGAGCCACGACGGCGCTATTCCATCCAGTTTCAGGTTCATAGAAGACAACGAATTTTGATTCCTTGCTCCACGGGTGGCCTACCACAATTTTCGTTGCGTCGACTGATACATTTACGGATGTATTAAAATCAGAATAATCAGGAGATTGCATTTTTACTGTTTCCGTCGTGGTCTCCCATCCGGAGTCGGGCTTTTCGAAAACATAGATTCGGTTGTGAGGATAAGAGCGGTCGATGACGACAATCGTGTTTCCTGAAGCATCGATGTCGATGTCCGTTCCGAAAAATCCATACTCATCGGGATCGGATGGTTTCAGCATCGCGCGGTAAGCCCATCCTCCCGCCGTTTTCTCATAAACAAAGGCAGCACCGCCGTACAGTATTCCCAGCGTATCGCTGTTTTCCGCGGCGACAACCAGATACTGGCCATTGGCGGCCAATGCGCTGCCGAAGCGATCATCATTATTTACTGAAGTCTCAGGAATAAGCTTTTCGAGTGTGGTGTTGCATTGCGCACATACACCAAAAGAAAGAAGTGCTAACAGTAAACACGCTGACAGTAGTTTCATAGAGAGGTCAGGTCTTTACAAATTTAAAGATAAAGTCGTTGGAGAACAACTCATAAGATGTGACCAGTTTTTATCAGGAATTAAATATTTAAATGGCTAGTGTCCATTAACCGACGAACTCATTTTGATCTGACACGTAGATAAAAGGTAATCATTCATTGAAGCATATTAGGCGAGAATAGTATTCAGGATAAAGGACTTCATTTTTAAAGCAGATTTCTGGTTTCTTCCTTTGAAAATACGTCAAGCGTGTGGGCGAAGATGCAACAAGCCATCACATTTGCAGATTAATTCTTTGTAGCAACCAGTACACGTCGTCATGATGAAAGGCGACGTGCTCCAATGCCCTGTAATGGAATTATTCCTTTTTAGACAAAAAAATATCTTGATCACATGAACGCGCGCTTCAACCCTCGAAAGCTGGAGTTTGACAGGTCCGATTTACTTGTCCGTAGTTGACTATTGAATCCCAGGATTTCGAACTGCCTTTTTGGAACCGGATAATAATGAGAAAAGAAAACCTGACAGAAAAATCACCAGGGTACCAAATACAATTGTTAGGTTTGCGTGAAATGGACTTCGCCATACACCATCTGTTACAAAGACAGGTGACAAACTCATCCATCCAATGACGAAAACACCCAGGATGACCCCGGTTACTGCGTAAATATTTTTGACATTTTTCCCAAGAACCGCTAACAAGAAAAGGCCAAGAATACCACCGCTGAAAATAGAAGCCAAGGCCCAATAAGCATCCAGTGCGCTCTTTACACCATTCAATGAAAGAGCGACTACGATACTCAATATGCCCATGAAAATGGAAGAGAGCGTGAGTATTTTCATAGAACCTTTTTCAGAAAGATCTTTACTGATGTATTTTTTAAAATGATCTTCGAGTATGACCGTTGCCGAGCTATTAATGCTCGTAGAGATCGTACTCATTCCCGCGGCAAAAATTGAAGCGATAACCAATCCTATAAGCCCAGTCGGTAAACTGGAAACAATAAAATAGGGAAAGACCTTGTCGGCATTACCTGAGCCTCTTAAATGTTGTGGCAACAGCTCAGGCTGGGCCTGGTAGTAAGCGTAAAGAGAAGTTCCAATAAAGAAGAACAAGAAAGAGACCGGAAGATATAAAAGGCCTCCCAACCACGTCGCCCGCTTCGCTCCTTCGTCGGTTTTAGCGCTTATATACCGTTGCACATAGTTTTGATCTATGCCGAAATTCTGGAGATTGATGAACAAACCGTAGAAAAATACAACCCAGAAAGTGGATTCGGTCAGGCTTGATCCAAAGCTGCCGAGACTAAACTTGTCAGCGGCATCGGCTATTGAAAAAACCTGGCCGGGACCTTCGGGCATCGAAAACATAATTATTATCAGGCACATCAACGCGCCCGCTATCAGTATTATTCCTTGAACCGCATCGGTCCATATAACAGCTTCAAGTCCGCCAAGCGTTGCATAGACAATCACGCAGATGCCAGTGATCACAATAACGACCGGTATACTCCAACCCAAAAAAGCATTCAGCGGGAGCGCCAGCAAATATAAAACTGCCCCCATGCGGGCTAATTGCGTCAATAGATAGCATGCTGAGGCATATACCCTGGCCCAAAGCCCGAAACGCATCTCCAGAAAATGATACGCGGAGATCCGGTTGATGCGCCGGTACAATGGAACAAAAAAAGTAACAGCAATGAGAAGCGCAATCGGAATTGATAAACTTAGTGCGTATCCATTCCAATTATTCAAATACGCACTTCCTGGCAAAGCCAGAAAGCTGATACTGCTCACAAAAGTTGCAAATATCGACATGCCTATTGCCCACGAAGGAATCCGCCCACTGCCCGAGACAAACTCCGATGAAGACCTTTTTCTGAAATAAAACGAGGCGCCATATAGAACTATGCCCCCCATGTAGACAAGAAAAATGATCAGATCTATTACAGGCAGCTTCATCTTTGTTACAGGTTGAAATTTACTTTAAAGTCGGCAAGATTCCTTTTAATAATTTCCTTTTCCTTTTGGTCTAAAGGGATTAACGGATAGGCCATAAAGTCATCGCATACTCCCATGATGGACAGGGCTGCCTTCATTCCTTTGAGGTAACTTGTACTGGTAGACACGCCGTTATAAATTTTATTGGATATTTCCATAACCTGGGAATGAAGGGATGAAACAGCATTTATGTTTCCCGCGCGTGATGCGTCAAACAGCTCTACATAAAGTTTTGGAAAAAGATTAGCCCCTGCGCTTACCCCACCATGTGCACCTGTTAAAAGCACCGAGGCGAGCATCTCGTCCGGCCCGACAAACAAGGCAAAGGATTCGTCAGTCTTCATGATCGAAGAAACTGTGCTGAAATAAGTGCCATTTCCCGAGCTGTCTTTAAGGCCTGCAATCATGGGATGTGCTGCAAGGTTCTTTATGGAACCCGGCTCAATGACAATTTTGGTTTGTGAGGGAATGTTGTATAAAAAAAGCGGCAGACCGGCATGATCTGCAATATGTCTGAAGTAGGTGATCAATTCATGCTGGCTTAAACTGAAATAATAGGGAGGAGCAACTACCAACCCACTGGCTCCGTCTTGCTCGGCGGCCTTTGCAAGCAGTATACTCTCATCTGGTGAACTGTCCGTAATACCAACGAATACAGGTATGCGTTCATTCACTTTCTCACAGGTAACCTTGATCAGCTCCTTCTTTAATTTATAGGATAAACTTGGCGCCTCCCCCGTTGTGCCCAAAATGAACAAACCATGAACGCCACCCTTTATAACGTGTTCTATCAATCTTTCCAATCCTTCAGTATCCAGGGTCCCGTTCTTCAATAATGGCGTTACGATCGGTGGAATAATACCGCGTAAAGGTTTTGGCAGAATTCCTTTTGTCATCATTTCATAAATTAATTATTCCGGATTGAATAGTGGCAAGACCAGGTTAACTCTAATCTATTCAAGTACTTTTTAAAATTGAGTATTGTGATACGCGGCCGCAATTTTTGAAATCAGGTGTCTGGATCAATTAATTCATTTCGGTAGGGAATAGCGGACTGCGCACCCATCCGGGTTGTTGTAATGGCTGCAGCATGGCAGGCAAATCGCAATGAGGATAAAATATCCTTGCCTTCCGCAATTCCAACGGCCAATGCACCATTAAAAACATCTCCTGCGCCGGTGGTATCTACGGCTTTGATTTTTGTTGCAGCAATCGTATCGAATTTTCCATCCTGCAAAAAAACAGCCCCCTCTTTCCCTAGGGTAATGACAACATTTTTTACACCTTTTTTTTGAAGCAATTCCGCTGCCCTTCTGGCGCTGTCCACATCATTCACTACAATACCAGTCAACATTTCAGCTTCATTTGAATTCGGCGTAACGATATCAATCAGTTCAAACAACTCAGACCTCAATGGGCGACCGGGAGCCGGATTTAAAATAACTTTTATGCCATGTGCCGCAGCATATCCGAGCGCAAATTCCACGGTGTCGATTGGAATTTCCAATTGTATCAGGAGTATTCCGGCGTCGGGGATCTTCTGAAGGCATTTCTGCACCTCGCCTGGAGTTAAGTTTGCATTTGCGCCCGATGCAACTACAATGCTGTTTTCACCCTGTTCGTCCACCGTAATTAACGCAACGCCTGAGGGAGTATCGTTATCAATTAACAAATAGCTAGTATCGATTCCTGCTTCCGCAAATGACCGGATTGCCTGTTTTCCAAATATGTCATTGCCTACTTTTGATATAAAACTCACTGATCCACCAAGCCGGGCGACCGACATTGCCTGATTGGCTCCTTTACCGCCGGAGTTCATCAGGAAAATTCCGCCAAGTACTGTTTCCCCGGGACCAGGTATGTGATGGGTCTTAACCACCATATCCACATTTGTGCTGCCAATTACAACTATCGTTTTTTTATCCATGGCTCACATTACAATCCTGCTGCTGTTTCAAATCCCCGGGTTATCCTGCCCCAAATTGATCTCCAGTGCGGGCAAGGCCCGCCGCAGGCTATCAGCGCCCGCAATTGTAACTTTAGTTTGCCACACATAAAGTTTTCTAAGGTTCTTCAGGCCAGCAAGTTGTTGAATACCTTTATCGCTGATATTTGTTCCATAAAGGTTCAGGTATTCCAGGTAGGACAGTCCCTCCAGGTGTTTTAGTCCTTCATCCGTAACCTTGGTCTTTTCCAGGGACAATCGGGTTAAATTTTTGAACATTGCAATTGAGGATAGAATTTTATCAGTCGCGCCTGTTTCTCCAAGATTAAGCCAGGTGAGTTGTTCACTAACATCGGCAAAAGCGGCCATCAGCGAATCGACGGGATGGTTATGCGCTGAATTGGCATTAGCCTGTAGCCAGTTGACTTCTGCGGACACAGGTCGCGCGACGACCCCTCTGATCTTCAGTGCTTTCAGTGTTTTTTCATCAACGGGCTTTACAGGCGACGCCAGCAATATTTCAACTTCAGTTTTATTTGCATCCGGATCAACCAGCGTATTTAAGATCGATAGAATTTTTTCATTGAGATTCATCGCCATTACGCGCTTCTCAAAAGGCGCTCCTTCATTCACCCACCAGGTGAGCAGTTCCACCTGTTCATCTGTGAGTTGGCGTTTCCCTTTTGGCGGCATATGATCATCATCCATTTCCGGCAAATGGATCCTTTGTACCAGACTGCTCTTCTCTGCGTTGCCCGGCAACAGTACAGGTCCGTTTTCCCCACCCTTCATCAACCCTTCCCTGGTCTGCATCATCAGTTCACCTTTGCGCTTTTCTTTGTTGTGGCAGGAGGTGCAACGGGCATCGAGGATAGGATAAATAATATTATCAAAGACTTCCGCTTCCTGCAGATTGGTGATTTGATTTACTTCCCGTTCTTGTTCTTCAGAAAGCCCCGCAACGCTTCGTATGCCATCGGGCATGTATTGAACAAGGAAATCCGAGCCGTGGGTGAGTGAACCCCCGTAATGCCCCGCAACCAAAAGGAAAACCATCATTAGTGACATGACAGTTAAATAGGTTTTATCAAAGACCCGAGTCGATCCCGATTTCATACGAAGGAAATAAGCTGAGAGTGCTGCAATCGCCACCCCTATACCCGTCCACTGATGCGCAGCCAACAAGTCTGCGTCATACCCTCCTTCCTGTGACAGCATATAACCCAGCATTGCCGCAACGACAGCAGAAACAGCTCCCGCCAGAAGCACAAAACCTACCGCATATTTATATTGGCTGAACCGGTCAAACCTGGATAACAACTCCAGCGAAAAAGCAAGAATTAAAAACCCGATCGGTAGATGCAGAACGAGCGGATGAAACCGCCCAAAAAAAAGTATCCAATCCGAAGTTTCCTGTTCCATCTATCTCCATTCAATTGGCGGTGACTAATCCTAAATTAAATTGGTTGCTTCATGCAATTCGGGCGCCGGGAATTCATAACCACAAGAATAGGATATAAATATTAAACTGGAAAAATAACCACCGGCTGGCCACCCTTAAAGTTACGATAACGTTCCCGCTACTTTATGCAGTGCTCCATAGATGGAGCAGTTTAGTTATAATTATCTTTATCATCAATAATAAACCAGATGAGAACTGTATCGCCAGCACTTATTATTCTGACACTCTTAAGCCCATGGGCAGGTACCATTCAGGCTCAGGATAAGCCATCGGGCCCGGATAAGAAGGTCAACGCCCAGGCAGGTCGGAAAATAGATCTTTCCGTCGAGGCAAAACTAACCGCCTCGCATACTACCACTGAATGGAAAATTCAAAATGCCATTGACGGAGACCCAAAAACGCAATGGGTTGGAGAAGGTCATCCGCTCACCTGGCAGCCAACCAATATCATCATTGAATTCGACGAGCCTAAAACTGTGGAACGCGTAGTCCTTGTTTCAACGAGACAACGCGACATGCTTGCCATCAAGGATTTCGAGATTTACGCATGGGGGAAAAAGTCCTGGGCCGGTGAGGCCCCGGTGGCAGTAGTAAAAGACACAAGGGAAGAGATAAATACAGTTGCGTTTGAACCGGTTAAAACAAAGGCACTGCGGATCCGTATCCGCGACACATATTACTACCACAGCTTTCCACGCCTTCTTGAAATTGAGGTGTATGAATCGTTGCCTGAAGTAAAGGGGGAAAAACCCGAAGATTCACCCCTTGGTGACGAAAACAAAACGGAGCGATTGATCCTTGATCTCGCTTTTGGAAAAGTGCCTGCCTTTCCGCGAACGAAGTTCCAATCATCCAAAGGTTCCCTGTATTATGCCAAAAGTTTTGCCGATACGATGATCGCCTCCGGCACTGACCGCTACGGCAAAGTAAACAGTCCGATGTTCACTTCACTCATTGACATGGAAACTCATCGCAATCCGATTGAAACCCCACAAAACAGTCCTGGTCAACGTTATGGCGACCGCAGCATACATGGAGGTAATCTGTTCCATGATGTCATGTTGCTGCTGGCCATGGACAACCTAAGCAAGATTACCGGTAGCGTTAAATACGAGAAGGCAGTTACAGATTACCTTACTTTCTTCCTGAAGAATTGTCCGCAGTCCAACACAGGACTGTTTCCCTGGGGCGAACATGCTTATTGGAATTTCTACGAAGAAAAGGCTGTGTACGATATACATGAATTCCTCGGAGGTATCCCAAATTCTTTTTGGGAAAGAATGTGGAGGATCTCCCCTGCAGCGATGGAAGCGGAAGCCGATGGCCTCATAAACCATATCAAGAACCTTGACGATTTTTTCTTTGACCGCCATGCCGATATCAATACTCCAATGCCTGTTCCACGACCTGAAAAATATGGTGGATTGAATTTTGCAAGGCACGCTGGATTCTACATCGGCCTCTGGAGCTTCGCCTATGCGAAAACAAAGGATGAAAAATATCTCGACTGGTCACAAAAGATGATTGATCATCACTGGACTTTGAGAAGCCCTGAATCAGGCTTACCACCGGATAGAAAAGGTGCCAGGAACGCCTCTGCAGTTAGTACCCTTTCACTTGCATTGAACTTACTGGAGGCTGCTGAACTTCTTCCTGAAGGGATAGTACGGAAAAAATATGAAGAAGTGGCCAAGACGTATCTCGATGCCATTTTGCGACTGCCACACAAAGCTGCAGAGGGAAAATTTCTCATTGATCTCCCATTGGATGCGGCGCCGGAAAAAGCCACCGGGACGTATGGCGAGCCTTATACATACGGTTACGGAGGTGGCTTTTCGGCCGATTATGCAGGCCTTCTGTTAGGGGTGTACCAAATAACCAAAGATGCGCGCGCCCTTAAACTTGCAGAAGGCTTTGCAGATTACTACAGCAAAAACAACCCACCGCCCATTACGGAACCTGTTTACGCCCGCGTTTATGCAACCATTATTGGATTGTTCAATGACCTTTACGAAGTCAGTCGGAAACCAGAATACTTAGAGCAGTCAAAACGATACGCCACAATTGCTATTGAAGCTTTATACCATGACGGCCTTTTCCGTGGAGCCAGCAATGTGGGCCATTATGAGGCCAGCATGATGGTAGGAAATCTTGTGTATAATCTCGTGTGGCTTCATGCGCTGGAGAAACAGGAAGCAATAAAAATTGAACCGAATTATTTCGCCAGATAGTGAGTGGTGAGTTGTCAGTGGTGAGTGGGGCCCGGGGCTATACAATTTGCTTTTCATAGATTGATTTCTGCCTCTATGCTATCGACTAACTATTGCGCTGCTCAAGAATTTCCATCTGACATATTACATGTTCTTTTGTCACGGGAAATGGGTCCTTATTGCGTAGCTGCTGATAAACTGCATCATAAAGTCCGGCATAATTTCCCCTTAACGATGGCACATGTTGAGTGGTCTTTTTGCCACTCTCATCGATCAGGGTTAATTCGCCTTCAACCCCAGGCAACTCCAGGCCATAGTTTTGATCAAGCGGAGAGATTCCCTGATCCAACTGCTTCTCCTGTATGTCGGTCCGGTCTTTAACATAACTACCTTTTGTTCCATGCAATACGAACGCCTGCAACGGTCTGGCCACTAGCAGACTGACATAAACGTATACATTGAGATCATCCGGATAGATGAAATGAAAAAATGCGTAATCATCCACCTTTGAGTGCGGGCGATTGCAGGTTGTTGTTTTGTTGCATCGCAATGGTTTTCCAAACAAGCTTATCGCCTGATCGAGCACATGAGGTGCAAGATTGTACGCCAAACCGCTTCCTGGGATGGGTTCTTCTTTAAATGCTTTTTGTTCAATAGTCGTTTTATACCGATCGAAACGAAAATGAGCCTCCACTAACTTCCCCAGTTTTCCATTTTCTAAAACATGTTTCACAGATTGAAAATCGCTATCCCACCTGCGATTTTGATATGCGAGCACCTGGAGGCCTAACTTTTCTGACAAGTCAAATAATTCTTTCGCCTCCGCCACAGAAGTAGCAAAAGGCTTTTCTATCAGAACATGTTTTCCTGCCAGTAACGACTGTCTTGCATAATCAAAATGAGTATTGTTGGGTGTGTTAACCACAATTAGTTCCAGGTCCGGATCCCGGACAAGGGAATCAGCGCTATCGTAGCTCTTAACATCCGGATAAGACTGATTCACCTTTTTTTGATGGCGTTCTGTGACCGCCGAAAACGAAAAGCCAGGATGGAAATGCAAAAAAGGCGCGTGAAAGATCCGGCCCGACATTCCAAATGACATTAGACCGGTGTGAATAGGCTGATACTTCATTGTGCTTGCTCAGATACTGATTCCGAAGACCTTACTTCAATTTTACCAACCTGCACCACAGGATGTGTTTTATTAAGTGTGTCCTCAATATAGCTTCTTTCGTAGAACCTCAAACCGGATTCTCCATGGCCCTGACCTGTTACGATATCGATATCGCCGTCACGGTTGAAGTCAATAGCATCTGCTCCTGACATCATTTGTGTGGTCCAGGGCTGAACAATGGTGATACCACTTTCCGATGATGTAAATTCCGGTTCTTCGTTGGGCCCTCCAGAGCCGGTGTTAATGTAAACCCGGGCATTTCTTTCAAACTCGCATGCAACCAGGTCTTTTTTGCCGTCACCGTTCCAGTCTACATAATCACCCAGGTTCGGTCTGCTGTAGGTAATTACTTTACCGCCATTGGGCCCGGCTTTTATCCATTCCGGAAAACCCAGAACGGGGTTTGCGTCAGTGCCAATATTTTTGTAGAACAGGAATCCCGAATCTTCCGTGGGGTCTTCGTGTAGCGGCGGCCAGTCGCGGTGGTCACTTATTTCCTTGCCCCCGACCATTCCGAAAATGATATCTTTTTTGCCATCGTTATTCCAGTCACAAACAACAACGCTGCCTCTGGCCGTACCGTCAATGACCTTTCCATTGGCCAGCATGCGGGTTCCTCCGTCCAATATGGGTTCCGTTGGAGTGCCGGCATTAAGGTAAAGAAACAACCAGCCCCGGCCGTCCGCTACGAGCAAATCTTTCCTGCCATCATTGTTCCAGTCATACACATCAGGTCTCGCATAGCCGGCAGCGCGACTTTCTTTCCACTCACCATAAACCCGGATAGGTTTTCCATTTGAATTCAGTTTTTCGCCCGCTGCAAATACCGGAAATTTTTCGTTTGTGGTATTGCGGAAATACCACACATAGCCGTCGGTGTCGCCGGCAACGAGGTCCAGCTTTCCATCGCCATTCCAGTCAACCGCCTTAACCCCGTTTTGCCTGACGGCGTCCGTTATCTGAAATTGTTCCGTATAGGGAGAGCCGTGGAAAGCATCTCTGGCTTCAAACTTTGGAGCAGTGGGCGTACCAATATTCTTATACAATTTTCCATACATTCTCGGCTGTTCACCCCATTGTGTTCTCTCCCAGTACCTCCCCGCTACAAAATCCAGTAACCCATCACCATCAAAATCTGCAACTTTAACCCCAGACCGAAGATCCATATATTCAAAAAATGCAACGATACGTCCCATCGTGAAAACAGGTTTTGTCCTGTTCCCGACATTCTCGAAGAAATAGATGGGGCCGTCTTCCGTACCCGAAAATATGTCGAGGTCTCCGTCGCTGTCAATATCGGCGAAATCCGGAGTTGCATTCCATATCTGGAGGGGCATTCCATTCGCTTCAAGATATACCCCCTCGGCTATACGCATTTCCTGAATGCTGTTTGATGTGCCGATGTTTTTGTAGAATGTAATGACTCCTTCGCCGCGGTTTGAAAAGACGTCGGTTTTACCATCCCCATCATAGTCGGCGAAGCGAACCGTACTGCCCAGCGTCTTTCCCTCCGGTGTCGTTAGTTTTCCGCGATAGGCAAAAGTTAATTGCCCTCCCCGCACGGTCGTATTTTCGTATTTACTTACCTGATTCACGTAATCTTCATTGGGACCTGTAGGTTGATAGAGGAACAAATCCTGATCTCCGTCCTGATCCCAGTCGTAAAAAGACAC